>JABMNT010000227.1 GCA_013203595.1 Rhodospirillales bacterium | reverse complement strand
GTGTCTATCCGGTCAATGAATCCGTGGCGATCTCCCGTTCGCGCGACAAACTGCGCAGTCTGCAGCTGCTTTCACGCAAGGGCATTGGCCTGCCGATCACGGTATTTGCCCACCGCACGGGCAAGGCCGATGAACTGCTCGAGATCATCGGGGGTGCGCCGGTGGTCATTAAACTGCTCGAAGGAACCCAGGGGATCGGGGTTGTTCTGGGTGAAACCCATGCGGCGGCATCCAGTATCATTCAGGCCTTTGGCGGCGTGAAGACGAACATATTGATTCAGGAGTTTGTCAAGGAAGCGAACGGTGAGGACATTCGGTGTCTGGTCGTCGGCGGTAAAGTTGTCGCATCCATGAAACGCAAAGGCAAAGAGGGGGATTTTCGATCCAACCTGCATCAGGGTGGCACCTCGCAACCCATCAAGATCACCCCGACGGAACGGCAAACGGCGCTTTCCGCAGCCAAAGTCATGGGGCTGAATGTCTGTGGTGTTGATCTGCTGCGCTCTGCCCACGGCCCCGTGGTCATGGAGGTCAATTCTTCACCCGGGCTGGAGGGTGTTGAAAATGCCACCGGCATCGATGTTGCCGGCGCCATCATCAAATTTATCGAAAAAAGCGCGAAACCCAACAAAACCAGAACCCGGGGTCAGGGTTAACAAGAATCGCAATCCATCTGCCCTGACCACGCAGATCATGCCGTCATGACCAGGGCAACACGGGCCCGCTTGCCCGCAAAGGTCTGCCGTTCTGATCTAGTAGCCCTCGTCCAGCAACGGAAAGGCGCTCAGCACATGAGGCGGGGCGGTTTCCGGCGCGGCGTGCAGGTAACTGGCATCCAGCTGCTGCCAGCGCTCGACACCCAGCATGCCGAGGGCGGCGATGGTTTCCTCCTCCAGCAGTTCCAGCATGCGGACCAGGCCGTCTTCGCCGGCGGCGCCTGCCGCCAGGCCCTGCAGGCGACCGATACCGACGCAATCGGCCCCCAGTATCATCGCCTTGACCAGATCTGCACCGCGCATGATGCCACCATCGAAAATGATCTTGGCCCGGCCGTTCACGGCCTTGACGATTTCCGGCAGGACCTCGGCACCGCCACGTCCATGGTCCAGTTGCCGACCGCCATGGTTGGACACATAGACGGCGTCAATCCCGTGCTCGACACAGATCTTCGCGTCTTCAGCGGTGGCGATGCCCTTGATGATCAGCGGGATATCGTATTTGGCGCGAATCCGTTTGATGTCGGCCCAGCTGAACCGTTTCTGCCATTCCTCGCCGACCGCCTGGGTCTTGCGCGAGGTTGACAGATAGCGTTTGGCAATATCGCGTTCGCGCTTGGAGTAATAATCGAGATCCACGGTAAAACAGAACGCCACATAACCCGCGGCTATCGCCCGGTCGATATGATCATCGACCCAGGCTGCATCACCACGCACATACAGCTGGTAGATTTTCGGATAATCAACGGCTTCCGCGACCCCTTCCAGAAAGGGTTTGCAGACCGAACTGAGCATATGGTAGCAGCCGAAACGGGCCGCCGCCCGGGTCGGCACAGCACCACCGCCATCAACAAAATCCTGGACCGAGCCGATCGGAGCCATGATCACCGGCAGGCGCAGCTTGTGGCCGAACAGCTCGGTGGAGGCATCAACATGTTCCACATCGTTCAGCACGCGGGGCCGAAAGGCCAGGTTATCGAGGCTCTGGCGGTTACGCTTGAGGGTGGTTTCCGTATAGGCGCCACCGATCAGATAGTCCCATGTTTCGACGGACAACCGGTCTTTTGCCGCCTTGGCAAATTCCTGCATAGTCAAAAAGTCTGCTGATTTACTCACCTGATCGTTTCCTTATTCGTGGTCGGGCTGATCGAGGACGATAACGCAGTCCTGATCCGCATAGAGATAGTCGCCGGTATTGAATACGGTGCCGCCAAACCGCAACTGGGTCTCGCGCACCATCGGCGTAGTGTGGCGCGGTGGCATGGCAGTCAGGCCCAGAGTTTTGACGCCAAAATCCAGCACCTCAAACTCGTGGCTGTCGCGAATGGCGCCATTGAAGACCAGCCCTTCCCAGCCGAACTCAAAGGCTTCCTTGGCGATATTGCCGCCGCACAGGGCGCGCCGGAACGAGCCGCGGCCATCAACCACCAGCACCCGGCCGGCACCGCCTTCGGCCAATACGGCGCGCAGGCCCGAGTTGTCTTCATAGGTCGACACGCAAACCACTTCCCCATGAAAATGCGTGCGACCGCCCACATCGCGAAACGGCAGCTCGCAGATGCGCGCATCGTCACGGTGGTTGTCGCAGATGTCTGCGGTTCGGATGATTTTGTTGTCGCGTGCCATAATGCCCCCTGAATAAATTTAAGAAGGCGAGCCTAAGCAGTCTTCATGGGAAGTTCAATTACCGACTTTTAGATAATTGTCCTGAGCGGCGTTTCACTGATCCGCCACCCCTTCCCGGAACCGGAATACCAGCAGTGCTGTACCCGCCGCGACCAGAACCGCCGTGGCCAACCAGCCGGCGCCATAGCCGCCCGACCAGTCGACAAAGGCCCCGAACAGGGGTGGGCCGATCATGCCGCCGATATGGACGCCGGTCATGTTATAGCCCATGGCCGAGCCGGCCAGCTGCGGCTCCACCAGTTCCGCCGAAATCGCCTGTGCCACCGGTGCGAACGAGGCGATGGTGACGCCCAGCAGGCCGACCAGGGCAATCGCGTACCACAACCCCCAGCCCGGCCCGACACCGACCATCATCACCAGAAACAGCGCCGCTGCGCCACAGATCCAGGCCATCAGCACCCGGCGGCGGCCCAAAAACCATTTGTCGCCAATCGCCCCCCAGCCGAGCCGGGCGATGGCGCTGGTGGTTTGCGCGACCCCCATGGCGAACCCGGCCATGGGCTGGCTGGCACCGGCGACATCGCGCAGAAACAGGGTCAGGAAGGCAAAAAAATTGGTCTGGCCAATATTCACCAGGCCACCGACCAGGGTAAACAGATTGACGTTGCGATCGGTCATGACGGCGCGGATGGTAGCGATCAGGCTCGGCCGGTCCGCCGCCCGCGGGCGGAAAAATTTCAGCAGGTAAATACAGATCAGACCATTACAAACGATAGCAACGGCAATGCCCACCATCAGCGATGGCCAGGCGACCAGGGTCGCCAGAGCGCCGTTGCCGGCAGCGAAAATGCCGCCCAGGGGCACGCCGAACTGTTTGATGCCCATGGCCGTGCCCCGGCGCTGGGCCGGAAACCAGGCCAGCACCCCGCGCCCGGTGGCCGGATTGACCATGGAATAGCCAATCCCCATGAGAAACAAAGCCAGCAGACACAGGCCATAGGACGGGGCCATGGCCAGCAGCAGGGCGCCCACCGCCATCACCGCGTGCGCGGTAATCAACATGCGCCCGACACCGTAGCGATCGACCAGCCCGCCGGCCGGCATCGACCAGATCGCCTGCGCCGTATAATAGGCGGTCACGAAAAACCCGAACTGGGTGGCGGAGAGCGACAGATCGCGGCTGATCAGCGGCGCGATGGTCAAAACCGTGACAATATTGACGGTGCCGACCACATGGCTGGAAACCATCAGACACAGACGCCAGGCGACCGGTTCCCTGTGCGGCTCCATGACCGCTATGACCGGGTCGCGAAGGAACCGAGGGGCGCGCCGTCCATGCCGTCCCAGTCCTGGCCCAGGTGACGCAGCACCGTCGGTGCCAGATCAATGGCCGCGGTTTCACCGGCATGTCGACTGCCTGGCGCAAAGCCACCGCCGACGGCCATCATGAACGGATGCTGCTCGAACGGTCCGAGGCCGCCATGCTGGCCGCAGCCAAGGCGGGTGTCCTTGTGCAGCGGGTCCTCAATGGCGGTGCTGATGCCGGCAATCCCGAATTCGTTTGCATCATCGGAACGCTGCGTAGTGACGGAAATGGCCAGCGCCGTATCCGTGCGATGGCCGAGGCGTTTCAGATTGTCGCCGGCAAAGACCTGATCAATTTCGGGCAGCCCCCACAGATAAGGAATCAACTGCGGCAACCGGGATTTTGCCGCGTCGCTCATATAGATATGTGCACTCAAACCGTTGGAGGCGACAACCACATCGCGGGAATCGAGGCTCGCCTTGAACCCGGCTTCCACCAGCTTTTCGTTGAGCGCCAGCACGCTGCCGACGGTTTCATGGCCGTGGTCAGCCCCCATCAGCAGCAGAATGTCCTGACCCCGGGCGTTCAGTTCCTGGACCCGGTCAAACACCTGTCCGGCACAGGCATCGGCGACGGCCAGGGCCGCCAGATGGTCGGGCGATCCCAGCGGGGTGGCATGCTGGGTATGGTCCGGATCGCAGATCCACAAAACCCCGTAGGCTGGTGCCTGGTCCCCTGCCCCCAGCATCTCCTGGCAGAAGCGTTCGGACAGCAGGGCATCACCGGCATTGTCATGGCTGATCACCTGATGGCGGGAATCGGTAAGGGGGACAAGGCCCGGCCCGAAGGAGCCGGCGCGGTGGTACATATAGCCATAGCCGTCCGGGTCATGAAAATAGGCGGCACCGGGCGAGACGTTGGAATAGACGGCACCGCCGCCGTGGTCCTTTAGCCGTTCAGCCAGGGTCGGCACCCGGAGCGTGCGGCCGGTAACGGCGCGCAGTTTGTCGCGAAATTCCGCCGGCCCCACCGAATAGGCCTGCAGACCGCTGCCATCATCGAGCGCCACGCAATTGCCCTCGAGCCCGTGCCGGCCCGGCAGGCAGCCGGTGGCAATGGATGCCGCAGTGGTCCGTGTGGTTGACGGAAAGACACTGCGGTGGTTCTCGAACACACAGGCAGATTCGCGCATCCGCCACAGGTTGGGCGTCCATTCCGGGCCGATCATATCAGCCCGGGTTCCATCACAGATCATCAGCACGGCACGTTTCAAGGGGGGCTCTCCTCAGCCAGGTTAAGCCCTATTATGAGCCTGTCCGTACCAGCCCGTCCAGCGCCACAACGCCCTCGCCTTCGGCTTTCACCAAAAGCGGATTGATCTCCGCTTCAGCGATATGTTCGGCGCCGGCGGCGGCCAGGTGGGAGATGGCGACAATGGCCCGGGCCAGGGCATCAACATCGCCCCGGGGCTGGCCCCGGTAGCCCTGCAGCAAGGCCAGACCTTTGACGCGGGCGATCAGGTCCATGGCCTGCGTCAGGTTCAGCGGTGCCACGGCAATGGCCACATCGTCGAGAATTTCGGCCAGCAGGCCGCCGGCGCCCAGAATCACGACAGGGCCAACCTCGGGATCGCGGCGATAACCGAGCAGCACCTCGGCAATACCGGTTTCCATGGTCTGGATCAGGAACCGGTCCGCCCCCAGATCGGGATATTTTGCCCGCACCGATGTGGTGATCGCCGTCAGCGCTTCGGCAAGGGCCGCTCCATTGGCAAGGCCGACACGGACACCACCCACTTCGGACTTATGGGCAATCGCATCGGAGAGGATTTTGGCGACCACGGGGAAGCTGAGGCTGGGGTCGAGATCGTCGGCCTTGCTGATCTGCTGGGATTTAACGACCGCGATACCCAGGGCGGCGAACAAGGCCAGGGCGTCCTGTTCGTTATAGGTGGATTTGACTGGGATATGGGAAGCGCCGATATCCGGCACCGGGTCCGGTGCCGTCCAGGCGAGAGCGGCAGCCACCGCATCGGCGCAGGCTTCCGGGGTGCGGAAGGCGGCAATGCCGGCCGCCTGCAGGCGGGCCAGGGACTGGTCAGCCTGGGGGGCGATAAAGGCGGCGACGAATTTATCGGAGGTGGCGGCGCGGATAATGGGGGCGACGGCCAGTTCCGGATGGAACTGCCCGGATGAGCCAACCACACAGACCACGGCATCGGCGCGTGGGTCCGCCAGCACTTCATCGAGGGCCGCCCCATAGACCCCGTCGCGGGTGCCGGCCATGGTCAGGTCAATGAGTGGCCCGGCACCAATTTCGATATTCAGACCGCGCAGGCGATCGCGCAGGGCCTCCGATGGGCCGACAAGTTCCAGCCCCTGGCTGCCCAGACGGTCGGCAACCATGGCGGCGCCGCCGCCGGTTGTGGTGATGACACTGACCCGGTTGCCGGGCCGGGGCGGACGGCCGGTGACCATGAGCGGCATCTCGAACAGGGTTTCGAGCATGTCGACCGGGATCAGGCCATGGGCCCGGAAAAAGGCGTCCGTGGTCCGCGCCGGGCTGGCCAGGGCGCCGGAATGGGAAACCGCCAGTTGCCGGCCGGCGGCAGATTTTCCCAGTTTGTAAACCAGCACCGGCTTATGGTTCTGCTGTGCCCGTCTGGCCGCCCGGGCCAGTCCTTTGGCATCGCGAATACCTTCGAGGAACAGCAGGATGGCATCGGTATCCGGGTCATCGACCAGCAGGTCCATGACTTCACCGGCGCTCAGGTCGGCTTCATTGCCGAGCGACACCAGCTTTGAAAAACCAATGCCCCGGGCCGCGCCGCGCGACAGCAGAGTGCCCAGCACGGTGCCGCTTTGCGAGACCACGGAGATGCGGCCGGCCGGCAGTTGCTCCATTTCCAGCACGGCGTTGACCGACAGGGTCATGCCGTTGTGTGTATTGATGACGCCCATGCTGTTGGGACCGAGCAGGCGCATGTCATGGGCGCGGGCGATATCGACGATGCGCTGTTGCAGGGCCTCGCCGGCTGCCCCGGTTTCGGCAAATCCGTCGGAATAGAGGGTCGCCACCCGGACCCCGGCAGCCGCGCAATCCGTGAGCACATCGACGACCGTATCAGCCGGAGTCATGATCAGGGCGTGATCGACCGGACCCGGGATATCCCTGACCGACTTATAGGCAACCAGCCCCTGCACCTCATCGCGGTAGGGATTGACCGGATACAAGTGCCCCGTGTAGCCATGTTTCGATAAATAGCGCTGCGGGCGTCCGGCGTTTTTCTTGCCGTCGCCAGACGCACCGATGAGCGCAATCGATTGCGGATTGAATAGAGCCTTTCCGATGTCCATGGGTTCAGGGCCGCTGCGAAAAGCGGCGCTCGAAAACGGTTTCGGCAATCCGGTTTTTCATCATTTCCAGGGAACCACCGGCTATCATCCAGCCTCGGGTGCGGCGAAAACAGTATTCGACCAGGCTGTCCTGACTGTAGCCGGCAGCCCCCATCACCTGCATGGCCTCATTGGCGGCATTGAAGCCGGCCCGGTTGCAGGCCAGTTTGGCGATGGCCGTCTCCTCGGCCGAGGGAAAGCCGTTGTCGGCGTTGTTGGCGGCCCGGTACAAAAGCAGGCGGGCCGCTTCAAGCTCCACCTTCATGTCGGCGAATTTCCACTGCAGGCCCTGAAATTCACAGATCGGCCGGC
Organism: Rhodospirillales bacterium; assembly: GCA_013203595.1. Lineage (GTDB taxonomy): Bacteria > Pseudomonadota > Alphaproteobacteria > Rhodospirillales > Casp-alpha2 > JABMNT01. Next base: position 58,371 of record JABMNT010000227.1, on the reverse strand, counting down.
CAAACTGCTGACGGGTCAGGGCATGATCGCGGGCGATATCAAAGGCGAAACGGCCGAGCGCCAGAGCCCGCGCCGAATTGCCCAGCCGCTCGACGTTGAACCCGGCGATCTGGCGTTTGAAACCGCCGGCGCCGAGCACGACGTTTTCAGCCGGAACATAGACGTCGTTAAAATAGAGCTGGGCCCAGGTCTCGCCCCCCAGATTGCCGACCGGCTGGCCCAGAGACACCCCTTCCGCATCGCTTTCGATCAGGACCGAGCCAATACCACCAGTGCCGGGGCCAAAGCGCACATAGGCCAAAATCATGGCGGCATCGGTGACATGGGATGTAAAAACCTTGGCGCCGTTGATCCGGAAGCCATCGCCGTCTGCGGTGGCCGTGGTTTTCAGTTCGGTAACCGCCGATCCGGCTTCCGGCTCGGTCATGCCAATGGCAATCACCGCATCGCCGGCCAACAAGGGTGTCAGGTACTGTTCCTGTTGGCGGGCGCTGCCAAATTCAGCAAGCACCCGGATCGCCCCGAAGTTGCCAGCCTGGATAACATCGGCACTGCGCGGACAGACGGCGGCAATCTGCTCGATCGCCAAAATCGCATCAAACAGACGACCGCCGATACCGCCGGCGGATTCGGGTATGGTGATCCCCAGCAACCCCTGCTCCGCCATCAGCCGGGCAACATCAAAGGGGAAACCCTGGGCATGGGCGCGGCCCAAGGCACCTGCAGCCAGATGACGATTGGCAAAACCGGCAACGGCCTGCGTGAACTGTTGTTCTTGTTCGGAAAGATTGAAATCCATGGATGCCCTTTAGATCAGAAAAATCAGATAGGCGTCCATATATACCGGGTTTGTCGGTTGAGGCTAGACCTGCTCTACCTTGGCTGTGAAAATATAGCCGGCATTGCGAATGGTTTTAATATAGGTCGGATTTTGCGGATCCGGTTCGATCTTTTTACGAAGCCGGGCAATTTGCACATCGACACTGCGGTCATAGGCCGGGCTATCCAGATCATGGGTATAATTGAGCAACTGATCGCGACTCATGACCCGGTTTGGATGGGATGCAAAGGCCCGCAACAAATTGAACTCGCCACTCGACATACTCACCGGCGTGCCATCCGGTGCCGCCAGTGCGCGCACCATAAGGTCCAGTTTCCAGCCATCGAACGATAAACTTTTATGGCTCTCGGCGACGGGTTCCTTGGCACCGGATTTACGCCTGAGCACACTCCGGACACGGGCCAGCAATTCGCGCGGCTCAAAGGGTTTGCCCATGTAGTCATCGGCACCAATTTCCAGACCGATAATTTTTTCTGTGGTTTCACCACGACCGCTGAGAATGACGACACTCACATCGGAGCGCTCTTTCAGGGTTCGCGTTAACGACAGGCCGTCTACATCGGGAAGCCCCAAATCAAGGACAACCAGATCAATCGCATGCTCCCTGACATGATCGACGACGTTTGCACCGCTGCTCAATATGGAAACAATATACCCGGCATCACCCAGGACCATTTCTACAATTTCACAGATATCGGGCTCATCGTCGACAATCAGGATTTTATTTTGTTTGCTCATTGTCATTCGACCATTGCTTTATGACTCAATCTATTAACCCTCTGGGCTCGCTCATATTTCAGGGGAAGCTTATAATAAAGTTACATTCACTTAAACCAAATACAATATAACGAAAAAGATACAAAAAAACCCGATACAGTGACAAAGAGCGCTTTCTCCATATCTATCAAGAAACTAATAACAAGTAATTAACCACTAATGATGCTTAAATACATTGAAAGCATGGTTTGCCCCCTGTCCGCCATCAGGGCCGGGCTACCATCAGGCGGCACGTATCATTCAAGGGAATGAAATCGAAATTCGATGAAACTTAAAAACAATCCTCTATTCAGCGGTTCGCGGATCGCCCGGCGGATGATGACCTATGTTCTGGTCTTCAGCGCCTGTATAACGCTTATCGTCTCGGCGGTTCATTTCAGTTTTGATTATCGCCGGGAAATGCGGGAACTGGCGAACCAGTTTCGGCAAATTGAAACATCCCATATGAAGAGTGTGGAAACGCCCCTGCGGAGACTTGATCATGATCATCTGACTACACTGATCAACGGCATTTTGAGTCTGCGCGATGTCGTTTACGTGGAAATTGAAAAAGACGGCGACATCATCTCAAAGGCCGGAACCAGTGCAGCAGAATCGCCGGTCAGCAGAGAATTTCCCATTTTTCTGAATCAGGACGACCAGCAACTTGAACTGGGAACCCTGCGCGTGACGGCAACCTATAAAGGCATTTACCTGCGATTACTGGAGAAACTAGGGCTAAATATTCTTGAAAGTGCGATTATTGTTTTTTCAGTCGCCATTTTTATTTTCTTCTTTGTCCAGGAATCCTTCACCAAACATTTGGTACGCATCTCCAATTACGCAAAAGAAATTGACCAATCTCTGTTCCAGCCACCACTCATACTATCCAGACGCAAGGCCGATCCAAATCGCATAGATGAACTTGATGAAGTTGTGCATTCCATCGAGGAGATGCAACGTAATTTGCAGGCTGGCTACCGTGCTCTGGTCGCCAGCGAGGGGCGGCTCAAAATATTTGCCGAAGCGGCTTCCGACTGGCTATGGGAAATGGATGCACAGCTGAAATACACCTATGTTTCCGATCGTTTTTTTGAAATAACCGGATTCAATCCCATAAATGTTATCGGCTGCCCGCAGACGGAACTCTATGAAGGTCCCGCTGACAATCCGGAATGGAGGCAACATTTAGAGGATTTGAACGACCGCAAACCGTTTCGGGATTTCGCGCTCAGTTTATCAAACCCAAACGGAGAAACCCATTGGTTGCGAATTAGTGGACGCCCGATTTTTGACGAATCAGGCCAGTTTGATGGTTACCGGGGAACCGGAACCGATATTACAAACGAAGTCCGCGCCAGGGAAGAAGCGATTGAAACCACACTCCGCTTTCTCGATGCCATTGAAAATGTTTCGGAGGGTATTGCGTTTTGGGATTCTGATGATCGTTTTGTATTGTGCAACCGGATTTTCCGTTCGCAGGCCGGCGCAGCTGCGCACCTGCTTGTGCGCGGTACCCCCTTTGAAGACTATATGCGAGGTCTTTTGGCAGCCGGGGCAATTAGTAAAAAACAGGAAGACCGGGAACAATGGCTGGATCAGCGGATCAAGGAACGCAAAATCCAGACAGCTCCGGTTGAAGTCTACCGCGATGGCAAATGGCTGCTGATCAGAGACGGGCACTCTTCTGACGGAAGCACTGTTAGCGTATCGACGGACATCACGGAAGTTAAGCAACGCGAACAGCAGCTGCAACAGGTCACCGACGCCGTACCGATTCTACTTGCCTATGTTGATGATGAATTGCGCTATCAGATGATCAACAAAGAGTATGAGGAATGGTTCAACCTGTCCCGCCAGTTAATTTTGGGATCGAAAATAGAAAACACACTTCCCCATTTGTCTTACGAACAAATGGAGCCGCACATAAAGACAGCACTCGCTGGAAAATTTGTCCGCTTCCAGTTGACCTTGCCCTATACCGCCAAAAAGACACAATCAGCAAACCTGATGCATCACCTGGAATTCAGCTATACACCCAATTTTGACCGTCAGGGCAAAGCATCCGGGTTCTTTGTCGCGGCCATTGATGTTACCGATCTCGTCGAATCTGAGGAAGGTGCCCGCAAGGGGGAACGGGCCCTGAGTGAACAAACCCAGATCCTGCGCGCTTCCTTTGAGGCGATGCTCCAGGGCATTAGCATCTGGGATGAAAACAGAAAATTGATGATCTGGAACAAAACCTTTGAGCAGTTCATGCGCTTTCCCAAGGGTTTCCTGCGACGCGGGATGTCGCTGCGTCAGGCCCTGGTAAAAGCCGCTACCATTGGCAACTTCGGCTCGCAAAACCCCAAGGACCTGGCCGCAGACTGGATAAGGAACCTGACCGCAGATGACCAGCCTGCCCATTCCAATCTCAAGTTTGCCGATGGCCAAATGCTTGTGGTCGAACGCTACGGAATGGCGGATGGCGGTTTTATATCCATGCTGACGGACATTACCGAGCAAACCCGCGCACAGGAGCAATTGCAACATACCCAAAAAATAGAAGCCGTTGGCCAGTTAACCGGTGGAATTGCGCATGACTTTAACAATCTGCTGGCAATCATTATTGGCAGCCTCAATCTCATGGAAGATCGGGTCGAAGATGAACGGGCAAAAAAACTCGTCAATTCCGCGCTGCGCGCGGCCCGGCGCGGTGCCGAATTAACCCAGCGCCTGCTGGCTTTTGGCAGGCGTCAGGCCCTGATTACTGAACATACAAATGTCAATGAACTGGTCGAGGGAATCCTGGAACTGCTGGCACGCACACTGGGCGTTGGCGTCAAAGTCATATCCAAACTGGGGCATGACCTGTGGTCCATGGATGTGGACCGCGGCCAGCTTGAAAACGCACTCCTGAATCTGGCCATCAATGCCCGTGATGCCATGCCCGATGGCGGCGTCTTGACCATCGAAACGGCAAATATTCTTTTGGGCACGGATTATGCGAGGCGACATCAGGATGTTGAACCTGGCGCCTTCGTCATGATTTCCGTGACAGACAGTGGTGTTGGCATGTCTCCGGAGGTCGTTGAACGTGCCATTGAACCTTTTTTCACAACCAAAAAAGTAGGGGCCGGAAGCGGTTTGGGCCTCAGTATGATATATGGCTTTGCCAACCAATCCGGCGGCCACATGAGCATATACAGCGAGCCGGGCCATGGAACAAATGTCCGCATTTATCTGCCCGCGTCAGAAGGCGACGTGATTTATAGTGAAGCGTCAAATGAATATGCCGGGTATGTGAGCAATGGCGAACACATTCTGGTCATTGAGGATGATGAGGATGTCCGGTTTACGACCGCGCATATTCTCACAGACCTGGGCTACACCGTCACAGAAGCTGCAAACGCCAGCGAAGCCATGGCCGCTGTCGATAGCGGAACCCGCATTGATCTGGTCTTTTCTGACGTCTTTTTACAGGAATCAGAAAATGGACCGGCCATTGTCAAAAAAATTCGCGCCCTGGTGCCCGATATGAAAATCCTGTTCACCTCTGGATATACGGCAGACCAGTTTGAAGAATCCAACTTTCAGGAAGACAGCATGGCATTTATTCCAAAACCCTTTGAAATAAATGCGTTGGCAATTAAATTGCGTGAAATTTTTGACGGGAAATCATCGACATCGGCGTAAATGCCACTGTTGCCAATTGATAGCTTGGCTCCACCGATGCGAAGATATAAAAACCAGTGAGCACGATACATTCCCGCAAATTTCCGGAGGCTGCAAAGATGTCCGCATACGAGCACATTTTAACCGACACCAAAGGGCGCGTAGGCATCATCACGCTGAACAGACCTGATGCCTTGAATGCGCTTTGCCACAAGTTGATGACAGAGCTGTCGGCGGCCCTGGACACCTTCGAAAACAACGATCAAATCGGCTGCATTCTGTTGTCTGGTTCGGACAAGGCCTTCGCGGCCGGAGCCGACATCAAGGAAATGCAGTCCAAATCCTATATGGACGCCTATAAAGGCGACTTTATTACAGGTACCTGGGAGCGCCTCTCCACATGTCGCAAACCGGTTATTGCTGCGGTTGCCGGATACGCTCTGGGTGGCGGATGTGAAATCGCCATGATGTGCGACTTTATCATTGCCGCCGACAATGCAAAGTTTGGCCAGCCGGAAATAACACTGGGCGTGTTACCGGGCTCCGGAGGCACCCAACGACTGACCCGTTTGATCGGAAAGTCCAAGGCCATGGATATGTGTTTGACGGGTCGGATGATGGATGCCCAGGAAGCTGAAAAATCCGGTCTGGTATCCCGCGTTGTCCCGCTTGACCAGCTTTCAGAAGAATCCCTCAAAGCTGCGACAAAAATTGCCGGCATGTCGCTGCCGGCGACAATGATGGCGAAAGAAGCCGTAAATCAATCACAGCAGATGACACTTGCTCAGGGGATCCTGTTTGAACGACGGGTATTTCATTCCGCCTTCGCCACGGAAGATCAGAAAGAAGGCATGGCGGCATTTGTCGAAAAGCGCGCACCACAATGGAAACATCGATAGGCAGGCCGACTATGACCATGACTGCACTTAAAGTATGGGGCGTAACATTGGGTTTGAACCTTCTGCTGCTGTCTCCTTCCTACGCCCTCGACCTGAATCCCCTGACGGCCATAAAAAGTGCCGTCGAGGCGGCCATTGAAGATCGCAGTTCGGGGGATATTGCCAAGGATTTGGAGATTAAGGCCAAAATCACCGCAAATGTTATCGATAAAATGGGATCAGACGTCATTTCCATCAACGCCGACGTCTATGAACAACTGGTCATGTTAACCGGAGCGGTGGAAACAGCAGCGTTGAAGTCTCAGGCGGAAATGCTGACAAAAAGCGTTAAAGACGTAAAATCGGTGATCAACGAAATCATGGTTGTTAAAGCCATTGACCAGAAAAAAGGCGCGGCAGAAAACTTTGTTGACGATACGGTTATCGAAAGCAAGATCAACGCCCTTTTGCTGGATGGTACAGGCGTGAACGTGACGAATTTTCGCTGGCGATCAGTCGGCGGGCATGTGTTTCTGTTTGGCCGGGCCCTTTCCACCGAGGAGCGTGAAAAGGCCGTTGGCATTGTCAAAGATATCAAAAACGTCATCTCGATCAAAAACCACGTTTTTGTTCGCCCGAGAAACTAGAGCGCTTCCTATTGATATGGAAACACTAGATTCCTGTCCCGGGCGGCGGGCGTTATGTGCCACCCGGCGCCGGCGGTTCTTCTGTTGACCTGAACCTGTATTGAAGGGCGATCCCAAGCCCCTTAAGCGGCGGCAGTATCAAGCCGGTCAGCACAAGTATGACCGGTGCCCACAACACCACATGTGCCCACAAGGGTGGCATGAATGTCAGTTCCACATAAAATGCCAGGCCAACCACCAGCGAACCAATCAGAAGAATGGCCGGCACAACCGCACCATCGCCACTGTCATGGCCCTGCAATCCCAGATGACAATTCGGACATTCATCGACAACTTTCAGATACTTGGGGAACAGTTTCCCCACACCGCAGCGCGGGCAGCGGCACCGCAGGCCTGACATCAGAGCCTTCCCAATTGTCGCTTCCGGTATTTCACGAGCGGCCATAGATCCTCAACACTTGTGTTTATTGAGGCATTAGTTGGTTGACAGATCAACCATAAAGTCGCATTGCGCCCAAATACGCTCAAAGTCCTTCGCAAACGATTGATAAAGCCCGGTTCGTTCCTGCGTACTATAAAACATGTAAACGGGGCAGTCGGCGACATGATGATCGTTGTGGTAATGTTGGAGCCATACCCGTCGGGGGGTAAAAATCATTTTCCAGTTCGGCGTTGAGCCATAAAGCTTCAATTCAACGAAATGTCCTTTGGCTTTGAGTTCTTTTAAAAATTTTATGCTTTTCTTAATTTGGTGTTTATAGGCTGCCGTGGTCATACCGATGCTCATTGCCCGCGCGGGTAACCTATGTGAATCTGGATTCATCAAGATAACCCGGATACTCCCGCTAAAATTTTCCATTGCTTTGTGAAGTGGTGAGTTTGAATGCCCGAACGTATCCCAGCCTGTAGCACCAAGAAGATTAAATGTCGTATGTGGCGAGGCAAGTATCCGGTCTGCCATAACGGCCCATTGAGGGGCTCTTTCTGTAATAGACGCATTCGGCCAGAACTCAAATAGACCTGTCTTATTCAGCAAATCCTTACGGCTTGCTGCTTCGTGTAAAAAAAGCATTATGCGTGAAAAGAATTTGAGAAGCAAAGCAATCAATATTAAACTGAAAGCAATCATCACGAAATAAAGGATTGCTATAATTGGATTGCTGAGTATTTGTTTGGACAAAGCCTCAAACATCTGTTCGGGCAACGTTTTCGCCCAAGGGACAATTAAGTTATAGTCAATCGAGCCATCCACAAGAATTTCCTGTGGTACGTTACCGCTGAAAAACAGGTAAACAAAATACGAGGCTACACTGGCGATAAATATAATCGCCAACATAGCGGAGTCCGTTTGAAGTTTTTTCCAACCGTTTTTAAAGTAGGTGGCTACCCAATTTACCATGGCGCCACAAAAATGACTACGCGTGCTTCTGGTTAATATTGTCTGCTGGCATTGCGTTTGAGCCAGGTGTAACGGAAATTACACTTTTGCCATCGCTCAACGTCAGTCCGCGACGTAGCTTGCCTTCAATAAGGTTGCCGAACCCGGTACTTCCGACAAATACGACAAGGACTAAGGCAACGATAGATGCGAGAGAAATAAGAGCTTCCATTAAATGTGCCTTTCTATTCTATCTCAGAATAAGGTGCTTTCTGCACTTCGCCAATCATACCCTAATATAGGTGTGTTTACCATTGGGTTAAAGGGACAGCAGAAAGTTACCCGACCCGCAACAACAAAACGGGCAGCATATAGACCCGTAGGTATGCAAAATACAATTACGATCAATAGCGACATTAAGTAAAATTATCAACATTGCGCTGGTGTATTAGTCAGTTTCAATCCACCATTCTCCCTGTCAAATTGGACGCTTAACGTCTTTATGACAAAACACTGGCTGAATAATGCAATCTAGGCAAGAATTTTTTGAAGTGGTCCTATCTTCTAGGTGCCACTTAAATAGCTTTAAGGATATATCAGCAGCCCTGGCCATCATATAAGTGACAGAATTGATCGACCACCAGAGATAAAGCCTGTTTCGCAAAAGCCGACCTAAGCTAATTTATCGCTCTAAAAGCCCCCTACTTCGTGACCCCGTTCTTCTTGTCCCAGGAACGGAACCCGGTGTAGCCGAGATAGCCCACCCCGAACAATCCCATCAAGCTTTCAGGGATGGCATCAAGCCATGCCTTTGCACCGTAGGCGATGGCTTTGGCCATATCCGGATCCCAGGCCGACAGCGCCCCCATGGGGATCGACGCCAGAATAAAGACATAAATGATATAGAGAAAAGAGGGCCGCGCCCGGCTTGTCCAGGGGTCCGTCGACTGCGCTTCCGCCAGAATGGCGCTCATTTGGAGTTTCAGGGTGTCGAGTTTTCCGCTCTGTTCCATCTGCATGAGCTTGAGTTTGGCCTGAGCCCGCTCATCGTCGCTGGTGAACAGTTCGTCAACCAGGTTGAACAGGGGCGCCGCCACCCCGGAAATCAGGCCGCTGGCGGCGCTTGAAATCGGATCCTTCATTATACCCTTCCTTTCATACTCGATACCATCTCCGACAAAGTCTTGGTGATTTCCGAATAAAACTTGTCCAGCCGTTCGTTGGTCCGGTCCGTGCTGTCCTCAATCCGTTTCAGATGCGGCATCAGATCATCCTTGCGCGCATAGTCGCGGCTGATCTCGTCAATGCGCGCATGGACCCGTTCGTTCTTGCTTCCCATCTGATTCTGGATATAGCGGTTATTGGCCACAAAGGATCCGGCCAGGGCCAGCACCAGTCCGACAATCGTCAATACAACCTCGATCGTCATCAGCTCGGCTCCCTTTTTATCGTCGGCTTTATGGTCTCCCAATTCTCGCCGGCCGCCATCAGGCAGGTGACGCCCGACGGATTGGTCAGCAGGATCGTCCAGCTACCGGAATCCGAACGGGTGACCTCGAGCACCGCGCCATTGCTGGCCAGCCCCATAGCAACCACCGCCTCTTTGTAGTTACCCCCCAGTTGCCTGAGCATTGCCGCCCGCAGACCACAGACCGCCTGCGCCGCCGCAGGACCGGCAGCGGCCATTATCAAAACTGCCAGAAAGACGGCGCATAGCGATTTCATAGTGCCTCTCCTTTTTCCATTACCCCACTCTCAAAACCTCCCAGAAACACAATTCAGTCATGTTCTGGATGTCCTTGCCGCCGCCCGACACCTGATAGGCCGTGAGCCAGATTTCATCGCCCCTGGTCAACTGCACTGTCGCCAGCGCATGCATCTCCGTATCCGCGATACTGGCGGACGCCTGGCTGACAAATGCAGCATTGATGCCAACTGTCGTGACAATGCTGGTTGTAAAGGAGAAGGAGGCCGAACCGTCGACCACGCCATCATACTGGACATAATAGACCCCCGAGAACGGCACCTCGTACTTCTCCGCCGTGCTGTTCTCGAACATGGAATGGGTATCGGTCGCCGCTGTTGAAAATGTCAGGGTGGTCAGTGTCGCTGTCGCAATTGTCTGGTCAGTTGACGATGACATAATTGCCCGGACCTTGATCCGACCCGAGGCCACCCAGCCCGACCCGGTTGATACAATCTCTATTTCATCACCCTGCGAGGCCAGAAGAACCGAGGTCAGGCCGCTATCCGCCCATAACTCGATGGTGTCCGATCCGGCCCGGGCAACGGTTGCCGCGCCACCGCCCTGGCGGACCCGGCAAAACCAGCCCGATCCCACCGTCGCCGCATCGGGCAGGGTGATGGTGCCGGTCGAGGTGACGTTGATCAGGCGGCCGTAATGGGCGTCGGTCAGGGTCAGATTGCCGGATTTCCCCAGATAAGTGGGCCTGCCGAAAAGTCCTTTTGTTGAAGTCATGGTTTCTATCCTATGCGTCAGACGCGCCGTCGAAATCGGCTTGCGTCTTGGTGAAGGTGTAGGTCTTGGCAATGTCAATGCCGCCGCCTGCATTCAGAACAGCGGCATAATCAGCACGGTCCACAGTCAGGCTTACGGTATCGGGGAACGGCGCATTGACCTCAACAGCGGCGCCGGCCGTTGCCATAGTTTTGTTCGCTGCGACAATCGCTGCCTCGGCGGCGGCAATCGCGGCATTGCCAGACGCCTCCTGCCTTGCCGCATGGGCTGCGACCACATCCGCAGAAGCCGCAACAAAGGATAGCCGGGCGGTCTTCCAGGCGGTGCGGGTGTCTGCATCCCTGTAGACCGCAAAACCCACATCGACCGTCTCGGCCAGTCGGTTGATCCGCACCGACGAAATCATGTGATAGGCGGCCGCCTGCACGCCGTAGGGTGTTTTGAAATCTTTAAGCAGTGCCATTTTGCCCCCCTTTTAAGTCATGGCGACGGATTTCCAGCCGCCGTTATAGATGTAAAAAACATTGTTCGTGCTGTCGAAATGCATCGGCACCATCCCGGTTACACTGGTCGGCGTGCCGGTCGGGGCGCCAGCGCTGGCCGGGATATAGGTGAAACCATCTGTGGCCGTGGTGGCCAGGGCGCCGTTGCCAAGAACCTTATTGCGATTGCCATCGACGTAGAATGCTAATGCTTCATTTGTTTGGAAGCTCATCGTATTGGTGGAATGGGTATAGCCGATATAGCCAACCCCGGCACTGTCGGCATCACCAAAGTAGATCGTTGCACTCGCGGTATTTGGTGTAAGGATACTGAGACCCGCATTACCGTTATTTTCAAGCACCAGTTCGTCGCCATTGGCAGACGCCGTTACGGTGCCCGCCGACGCGGTGTGAACGTGCAGCGTTCCATCTGTCGGAGCAATGCCGACCCCGGAACCTGCATCCCCTCTCAGTGTCGTAAACGTCCCTGCCGCCGGGGTTGAGCCGCCGATGACCGAGTTGTCGATCGCATCACCTGGCTGCAGGGCGCTGTCAGCAAGGCCCCCCTGCGTTGATGTGGCGGCGTCCGTTATGCCGTAGCCGGCAAGGGTGGTCGGTGTGGATGCCACATCGGTAAAGGCGACCTGTGCCGAACGCACGCCCCATTGCCCGGTGATTGTCGGCACGGCGAGGGGGATCTTCGCATCAAAAGTCACAGTCGTATCGGTGCCATCATCGGAAATCGAATACGTTTCCCAGTCCTGAAAGGTGCCCCCAAAGAAAACCGACAAATAATACTTAGACGCAAAAATAACGCCTGTGAAAACCACAGAGTTGTCCGTTCCCGCCGTATAGTTGGTAGCGTCAACCAGAGTCTGGCCGGCTCCCGTCGCATACAGGGCGGCGGTCCCGGCGTTGGTAGCCGCCACACTTGCAGATGCCGCTGCCGCCGCAGCACTCGCCGCGGCCGCATCCGTGCTCGCCTCAGCGGCAGCTGCATTCAACGCAACGTTCGCTTCGACGGCTTCAATATCGCTGTTCGAATTGACTATTCCGTCTTCGGTTGCGTTCCATTTTAACGCACGTCCGGCAATGGGCTCATCCATTGTCAGGGAACCAGGAACTTCCGTGGATTCCGAAAGTGTTAATGCGCGACTCAGTTTATCGGCCTGCTCCTGATTCTGCATCGTCAAACGATCCAGAGCAGCCTCATGGCTATCCGCCGGGAAAGCATCGCCATCCGCATAATCGGTTTCCTGAGTCAGCGGAGAAACACGGTACCTGACCAAACGTTCGCCACTGGCAGGCGGAACGATCATCGTCACCGTACCGCTTGTCCCGCCGCCACCGGCAACCGTGTAATCAGAATTCAGAACCTGGACAACTTCCGTTTCGTCGGCCCTGACGAGGATTACAACCAGATCGGCATCGTCATAAAAGGGAAAACTGACGGCGAATGCAGTTGTCACGCCGTTACCGTTCGTCGATGTGCGAATTGTATTATTGGTAATTGTCATAAGACGTCATCCATTTAAAAAGCGCGCCCAAAAGGAACGCAGGAAGCTGTTGAAAATCAGGTATTGGCCCAGACGACGCGACCCTGTCATCGCCGCATTTCGCGGTAGCACACTCATTTTGAAACAATCGGAAGGGACCGCGAGTTCAACTGGGGGCTCTTAACGCCGCAAATGCCTAATGCCTTTGGCGGCAGGCGACAAAATTCAGGCCGTCAGATTTTAAATCTTGAAACAAGCTTGATCCCTGCATCCATCCCGGCCTGCGCCGCCTTCGCGTCATAGGCGCGGGCCTGTTGCAAACCTTTCAGTTTTATGGCTTCGATATCCATCTGGCCCTGTGCCTGCGATTCGTCGATCACAATCGTCGGAGTGCCAGACAGTTTTACACCGGCTTTGGCGTAGGCCACACGCTGCAGACTGCGTAAATGTTCCAACTCGGTCTGTTTGCGGGCGGCTTGCCGGTCTGCGCTGGCCCGGACCTCTTTGGCAACACGTTTGTTTTCTGACCTGGCATCGATGGCATTATAAACACTGAACGCACTGGCGATCACCTGGGCAATGCCGGACAGGAATCCAAAACTCATGGTCATCTCTCCTTATATAACAACAGCAGGCGTCAGCGCGCGAACAGTCGCGGGCAGCGGAACATCCTGGACAAGATAAACCTGCCCGGCGGTTTCCCAGTCATCATCGATAATCACTTCCCGGGCCCCGGTGAACAGTGGCGGTGAACTGTCCATGGGATCAGCTCCATCTCTTTGGACCACCACTTCCAATCTGTTCAGATCAGTTCCGGCCTTGGTCAGTAAGGATGCCTGCACATCAACAACAACCCGCCCGACACTGGATTTCCGACCAAGAATTGTTCCACCCGCATCGGCAATACCAAGGCGCAATGAGCGGGCAGTGGCCGTATAAGCAAACCCGATCGAGGCCTTTGTCGCGGAGCGTCCGCCTTGCAGACTGACTGTCCCGGAAGCAACCGCCTGTACCGGATCGAGAGCTCCATTAGCCAGGATGGCGACCGTTTCACCTTCCAGGTGATCAAGTCCGGTAAATGTATCGGCAGCTGCGCCCGCATATGAAAGTCCGCTATCAACCTGAAAAGCCTCGTCTTTTACCAGTAATTCGTCGTCAAAGGGCTGTGTCAGATATTCGATATAACGCTTGCTCGTACCGTTGATGGTTCGCTTCACAACCATCCACAGTTCGTCATGGTCAGCGCCCGGAATAACCGCAATGCTTTCAACTTCGCCCCAACCCCGGCCGGCATCCCCGCCAATCCGGTGACGATGCCAGCCGGCAATTTTGAAATCCGAATCATAGGTGCAGCCAGCCAGTTCACCATTACCCAGCGCGCACCAGATTATCGGGAACGGATCCTGGGCATAGGCCATTTCCACAACCTGCGGCTTGAGAATATGTTCAGACAGCAGCGTCAGGTCGGGAGCCAGGAAACGGTCGTTTTCAAAGGAATAGATAAACTCCCGCAACCGTCGCTTCTTGTCTCCGGCAAAGACCGTAACCGCACCGGTCTGTACCGGTTGCAGAGAACTCGAACCATCCGTCGTATGGCGGCGTTGCGAAATATTATTTGGTTCCAGCGCCGTATCACCGGTACCGCCCAGCGTGCGGGTAGCTGCGGTCGTGCCAAACTGCAAAAGCTTGTCTTCAACCATCCACTGAATCGCGTTGACCTGTCCGGTGCGCGCGACAATTTCCATGGCCGCATCAGCCGCTGCGCCGGTGGTAAAATCGGCGTGCGAGCCGGTCTTCGAAAACCACGCCGTATTCGGCTGGTTCGGTGTTGCCGCGAGGACAAGGCGATCTTCATAAAAGGCAACACGTTGCGGATAATTGTTTGAGGTCCAGGCTCCGGGTGCGGCCGTAAATGCCATATCCGCAAGCGTCCACGCAGTATGGGAGGAGCGGGTCAGTCGTGCCGGGACGTGATCCTTATGGACAATATAGAGGGTGTTTTCGTCCTGGGTGAATTGCAGGTTGAACAATTCGGACTGCATATAAGTGGTAGTGATTTCAACCGGCACGCCGGCGGACAGGACCTGGGATTGTTCCTTGAAGACACGGATATAGGTTTCGCCAAACTCCAGAATATAATTCACTTCCGTCGAATAAATGAAGCGAACCACACGCACAGCTTTCGCGCTGTCTTTCGCTTCAGCCACATACATGGTGCCGGGCCGGGTCTTGATCCCTCCCTGCGGCAGCACCAGCCAATTCTCGCAGATCGCCAATCCCGTCCTGAAGAGCTCCAGATCAACACGGGCGTGCACCAGCGGCGAGAGTTCGCCTTTGATGAAATTGGCCTGAATGATATTATAGGCCATCAGCCGGCCTCCCGCCCTGTGACCCAGGCACATTCAACCGGCTCCTCAACATCATCATGCAGGGCATCGGTCTGCTGGGCCTGTGCCAGAATTTTATCATACCGGGCTTCCGCCAATTGCACATAACTGTCCCTGCCGGTCACTTCCCTGCCGATATCTGCGGCTATGCGTGCGGCAATGGCCCGCGCAAAAAGCGGATCGATCTGCGACGGGTCGGTTATATATTTCAGATACCAAACCCTGAGAGGTGCCGTCACTTCTGTCAGAAAATATCGCCCTTCCATATCGCCGGGGATCGGTGTGCCATTCCACACCCCTCCGTAAGTGGGGCGGAGAAGCCGGATACATTCCGACGGCCAGGCATAGGCGTAACGCCAGCCGAATGCCGGAGCAGCGGTATCTGCCGCCAGCGTAGTCCGGGCACGGGCAACCCGCCATTCATATTGGACCGTCACTTCATCACGCGCCGGCACGTAGGCCCGTTTGCAGGCGCGGGCGCGTTTGCTGTCGTCGTTGATGTTAATAATGGCTGGTGCGTCAAGCATTTGCAGTGCCAGATTGCAGATGCTTACAACGGAATAGGTCATGGTTTGTCCTCGGCTGATGGGCGGGAAAGATCGGGAAATAGCCGCGCGATATGGACCCGCCGGACGGTCGCAGATCCAACAATCTCTGCAATCGGTTTCATTGCCGGCAGGCCGGCAGCTGTCCAATGGTGGTCATTTGCCGGATCGAGAGAATTCACCGCCCTGACGATCGCCTGGTCCAGGGACCCGGGCTGGTTCACGGCCTTATCTGATCCCAGCCGCCGTCGGTTTTCCCGCTCCGTGCGCATCTGTGCAATCTGAATAATCTGCATCAGCGTCAGCGGATCACCCTTTTTTATTCCCAAAGCCTGATAGAACTCGCGGTTGCTCATGGCACTTTCTCCTAAAAAGAACGGGGCCAGGTTTTCCCGGCCCCGTTGATCAGCAGATGAAATCAGGCTTCGTCGGTATGCAGAAACACCATTTTGACGTTCTTGCGCTCATACACCCGGTCCCAGTTGGTTGCCGCTGCAACTTCCGCATTGGTCGGCGATTGCCCGGCACAGGATGCATCCGTCCACTTGATACCGCGCGGATGAATGGCAAATTCACGGCGAGAGACAATGAACTCCTCTCCGCCGCCGTCGCCGGCCAGTGGATTGCGATCGGTCTCGACCGGCACCTGGGGTGCACCTTCGCCAAAGGCAAAAGCGCCCGGAGCAAACAGCACCGTGGTGTAACGGGTCTGATTGGTTCCGGCGGTCGTCGGCAAATTGTCGTCTATGATGACGGTCAGTCCCATATACTGCGGGAAGTTCACTTCGCCGCGGGCTGCGGGAATGAAATCAATCAGGTTTTGCTTGCGCAGGTTGGTATAAACTTTCGAATGCATGGCGATGGCAGCCAGATCCTGAAGACTGTCACCCATGGTCTGGCAGGCATCCAGAACCGCCGTTGCCGACACCTGATGAGTTGCCAGCAGGCTTACCGCGTCCGCCGAAACACTATGCAGCATATCAGAGCTGTCGTTGGCGATATTATCGGCAAGGATTCCGTTCAGGGTGGCGATGGCGGTCCGTTGCATATCGCGCGCCCAATAGGCCGCCACCCGGTCACCAATCAGCTTCATGGGGTCATCACCAGCCAACTGGGCCGTCAGATCCATGGCCGACCAGGACTGGTTGCGGTTATGGCGTATGGCGATATCGCGTGACGCCCCGACCTTGAGCGGAACCGCATCAGACGCCGGGTCATCATCGGAAATATTAGAATCCGTATTGCCCAGATCGTTCCAGAACGGAACATTGAACGTTCGCCCTCCGCCTGAAAGCGAAGCCGACAGCATCGGGTCGGCGGCAATCAGTTGCGACTGGAAGAGGGCTGATAACTCAGCTGTTTTTTCGACGATATACCGGTGGAAGACCTCCGGCACAATAACGTCGGATAGACGTGTACTAGCCATGTGTTAAGTTCCTTTGCAAAAGCTAGTGAGAAGAAAGTCCGTAGTTTTCAGGCCGCTTTCCAGCCGCCTGAATGAAGCCACGGGCGCGTGCCGGGTCACGTTTAACAAGATCACCCTGGGCCGCCAGATTGAGGCTGCCGTCGGCAAACGGATTGGCCGTAATCGCTTCGCCACCTTCAATGAGACTATCCTCGGCGAACAGCTGGGCACCGACCTCGGCAAATGCCTTTGCCGGCACCGGCGACAATATCTGATTGCTGTCGGTCAGTGCGCCCAACTGGCGCAATTCTCCCAGCAATCCGTCACCACCCAGCGCTTCGACGGCCCGCCGGGCCATCTCGATGTTGCGCCTGAAGATTTCACCATCCGTAGCGCCCCAGGCCCGGGTCAACGATGCTTCCGCATTTTCCCGGGCCTCGGCAAGCTGTTCAGCTTGCCGTTCTGTGGTCATCTGCCGGGACATGGCCAGGGCTTCGGCCATCCCCCCATACAGCGCTTGCGCCTGCCGCTGATCCAGTTCTGCCTTGTGGAACAGCTCCTTCAGGGTAGCCGTAGCGTTCTCGTCTGCCCCATCCATCATCGTCAACGCATAGCCGTCGGCTGCCTCCGGCATTCCCGTCTTATGACGAAAAGCCTTCCAATCTTCATCGGTTGCCTGGTCGCCGGGAAGCGCCACCGAACGGCCACGGTATTCATCCAGTTGACGATATGATTTGAGAGCATCGTCAGGGCTTCGCCAGCCCTTGTTTTCCACCAGCCGTCGGTTGTCCTCACTGAGGGCCGCAGGCCAGGTGTCACCGCCGGAAGGTGCGGATACCCGCGTTGCCCTGTCGGACCCGAATGACGAAGCAACGCCGTCGCCGGATGGGTTGTCTGCCAGGGCAGGCCCGCCTAACGAAATATCTTCCATAATGATTTCCTTTGTTAATGGTCACAAAAAAACGCCGGACGGAATGCCACGGCGTAGAATTAATTTTTTTTCTGGATGAGCCCTTGAACTCCGTTTCGTATATGACGGACTTCATGCAATTGAGAATGTAACGGATCGCAGCTTAATTCAGGCGGCCCTTCAACTGGGCCCGGGTCTGTACGTCGCCGCCATGCGCCTCAACCACACGCATAACAAGCCCGTTGGCCGTGGTCATCGCCAGCTTTCGCCGGTTTACCTCCGCCATATATTTTGGATCCGCTGTCTTCAGCCCGGCCTGACGCCGGCCCCAGAGTTCCAGTCAGTCGCAGGTCTGCAATCCCAGATGTAGCGCCAGTGGCATTGTCAGAAAGGCAGCACTTTCACCATTGATCGCCCCGATCCCACGTTTTTCGGCCCAGGCCGCCAGCAATTCGTTGACATATTCCGGGCCATTATCACAACGTACCGTCACTGGCCGCCCACGCCATTTGATAATCTGCTCCAGCGCCCAAATCACTCGAGCTGAAGGCAAGGAGAAATCAACGGTAACGCATAGGGCAAGTATTTCTTTTCAGGGAATGGCTCTTACTTGATCACCTGAAATTACTGGATACCTACTGCTTCTGTCGTTTACTCCGCGCTAAGGCAAGTACTTCGGCAAAATCAAATCTTCCATGGCGATAATCAGGCTCCTCAATGTGGCCAGCTCGAATGGCCCATTCAATGTCAGACCACTCATTACGCCTGCGCCTGCTCTCTTCTGTCTCCACGTCAAGAACTCTTGGAGCACCTTCCTCCATCTGACTTCCCAGGTGTTCCTTGAGATAATCATACATAGCTATGATATCTGCTTCGGATTTCTTGTTTCTGGGGAAAATATCCAACCACTCGGCATTTTCAATCGTCATCACAATTTCTTTATCTTCTTTAGTCAAATAAACGATCTCTTCACCGGCAGGCCCGTTAATTATTCTCGCTATTTTATAACCAAACTTGTCTTCCAAATCTTCTGTAAATATTACGAACCAGTCCGACGTGATGCCACTTTCGGAAGTAATTTCGATGCGCGCCAGGTTGTTTTTATCAATGGCGGTCCTTACATTGAAAATCGGTCTCATGATGAGCTCCTTTGGTGTCTCTATCAGTTCTTTTTGGTTTCTACAGCGGCCTTTATTTTGACGCCTTTCGTAACTTCTTTATTTGGATTAAATGCTTTCTTTCTTATTATATCATGGAGGCCTTTATCCCTAAACCCATCTGCTTCATATTTTTTGACCACTTCATCCCAAGTCATATTCGGATTATCACGATCCATTTCAGCCCGTTTTTTCTGATCTGACATTTTATCTCGGGCCAACGTTCTCTCTTTGTTGCGAATGTTGTGGGCGTCCTTCGCCCTGGCTTCCGGGTCCTCCATTTCTTTGTTTTGACGTTTCGCTTTTTTTAGACGACCCGTGTAAAAATACCGGGCGTCACGATTACTCAGGGATTTGTTTGGATGGTTTGATTTTCTCAAACTAATCCCCTTGGAAAAACCCATCTGCGCGGCCTTTTCCGCCAATCCCTTCGCCAGCCTTTTTGCCGCCCTGACCAGAATTCCCGCACCCGGAACGGCGCCTCCAACACCGAGGGCCAGCAACGCTCCTTGTATGGCCACTTCCCCAACGTCGCCCTGCTTCGCGGCTTCTTGTGCCGCCAGCAAAGCAACAACCGCATCGCGAGCGCTCAGAACATTCCCGGTCCCCGGCAATACCGACAGCACCGCCTCACCCATTTCTGTCAGAGCCTCCTTCGATATACCGTCCAGCAATTCGTCCGCTGTCGCCTGTCCGTTCTGTTGTCTGGCCAGAACGTTTTCGTTAATTTGGTTGGCCGCTTTCTCGAGATCATTCAGTTCGTCATCTGGGATTTCTGCGTCTTCAACCTCATCGATAACCACGTTATCGTCTGCAGCTGGATCGTTAGCCGCCCACCAGATATTCTGATCAGGGAACGCAAGGTCAACAGGATTACCGTCCCCGTCCGTGAGAAGTTCTCCGGCTTTACCAATCAAGTTGCCGTTTTCATTAGCCTGGGCGTTGCTATCCTTGGCAAACCAGAAACCGGGCGCGTCCATGCGTGGTTCCTGCAAGGCTTTAACGATGGCATTTGGCAACCTCCCATCACCCTCTTGTGTGTCTTGCTCGGCAGCCGCACCAACTACATCTGTCTGGCCTTCCATGGTCATAAAGCCGGCCTGTTGTGGGTGGATTGTTCGCCCTGTCGGTTCCGGCCCGACAAGGGCACCCAGGTTATCGAGCAACGCCTTCGGCTCCATCACCTGATCAGGATGAGCTTCATACCAATTGAAGATGTAGCTAGTCGCCGCCTCGTTCAGGCGGCCCTTTAACCGGGCGCGGGTCGGTGCGTCTCCGCCCTGCGCTTCAACCACCCGCTCGACAAATCCGCTAGCTGTGGTCATCGCCAGTTTGCGCCGGTTTACCTCCGCCATATACTTCGTATCCGCCGTCTTCAACCCGGCCTGACGCCGCCCCCAGAGCTCCAGCCGGTCGCGATTGTGCGATCCCAGATGAGGCGCCAGTGGCAGCGTCAGGAACCCAGCACTGTCGCCATTGATCGCCCTGATCCAGTAGTCATGCAGATCATTTTCAAGCGCCGCGTTATAGGGTGCGGGTTGGCCACTGATCTTTTGGACATAGTGCGTGCGCACCGCGCGGTGGTAATCCGGGGGTAAAATATCCATAACCTCATCGGGCAGCGCTTCAAAGGAAGCGCCGTCGTCGATCAACAGAACCGCCTGATATGTTGCGTCTTCAATCGCCTGGGTTTGCCGCATCTCGAAAGCAAACTGTTCCGCCTGCACGATCTCCCAGCGGTCTTCGGCCAGGTCTCTGGCGATGGATTTTTGCGGGTCCGGCGCGTCGCTGGCATCGATGGCAGTGAGAATATCCGATAGATCTGCCTGCGGATTGTAAACGGTCTCGAACAGCTCCCGTCCCTGTACCGTTTCAATCCTTCGGTTCGCGGTCTGCTGCAGGCGCTCATAGATGACCGGATCAATGGCCTTCCGGTTGGCAGACAGATATTGCTCTGCGGCTATCGGGTCTTCGTCTAACCGCTGATTAAAAACCGCGCCGTGAAAACCACTGACCAGCAGGCGCCGCGCTTCGTCCTGCTGATAGGCCGGCACACCGCTCAGGCTTTGGCCCAGGAACCGCGACGCCATGTCCATAGCTTCACCGGCCCCGTCGGTATCGCCGGCGTTGATCAGCTCAATCGCGCGGCGGGTTTCGGTGATCGACGCCTCACCCAGCACCCTGCGCCGATGAACATCCACTTCGTTCGCTTCATGGGCGGCGACCCGATCCTGGGCCCGGGCTAACCGGTCCTGATAGCGTTTCTCGAACAGGGCCCGCTGGGTCGGGTTTTCCAGGTTGTCGTTAAGCGCCAGAAATTTACGCGCGGCCTCGGCCACAAACGTCCCATAACCGCCCCTGGCATCGGCACCGCGGCGGGCCAGCAAACCGCTTTCCGGGTGATCCAGATAAGCGTCCTGCCATTGGCTGAATTTCTGCTCCACATCCAAAACCGTGACCAGGTCATCCTGCATCTGGCGCTTCTCATAATGGCGGGCCAGTTCCGAGACACCATCAATCGCGTCCCGGCTGAACAGCGGAACATGCGGTTCCGCCACCGTTAGGTTTTCATGGGATCGATAAGTTGGAATATTGCCCATCAGATCGCTCCTTCCGCATCGGATACCAGGGTTTCGGTTATGGCCGCGACTGCCGTCGCTCTGCGTTCCGCCTCGGCCAGTTCGAGAAACCGGAACAGCCGGTAGGCCAGTTGCCGACGTCCTTCACGAAGGCGCAGGTCTTCGTCTGGCAGGGCCACGCTGAAAAGGTCGCCGAAAGACAAGAGGTCGCTTAAAACGACCTCCTGATCCTGTTTGCTGGGTTTTCCCAAAAATACCGCCTGATAGGCGCGGCGCAGTTTTTGTTCAGCTTCAGCTGAGCGCCGTTCGCCCGGTTTGAACCAGTTACTCAAGGACTGCATCGACGCCTCCTTCCTCGGGTGATGGCGGGCTTATTCCCAGCGCATTGGCGATTCCTGCGGCCTGGGTTGCTTCAGTAAGGGCGGATTGTTTGGCTGCGGCATCGTCGCGTTCGCCGCGCAGTTCTTCGACCGCATCAACGGAGCGCAGAAACTTCGACGGCATGCCGTTGATCTCGGCAAGGCCACGCACCGCCTCATCGGTTTCCAGCAAGTCCATGACCCCCGGATCATACTGGGCGACCGCCATCATGGTCTCGAAGGTGCGCATGGTGCCAACCCCTTCTTCGGCCCGGCGCAGGCGGTCCAGCGGCGAGGTGAACTCAACCGTCCAGGACCGCCCCTGCAGGGATGGCGGCGGAGCGTAGGGGCCAGCGGGATCGTACACCCCGGCCCGTTCCAGAATACCGCCTTCCCGTTCAACCAGCCGGTCCAGGGCGGTTTGCACCTGGGCCCCGATGGGACCCAGCAATTCACCCTTTTCCCGATCACGGATCAGCGACTGGGTGGCGGTCATCTCGGGGGCATCGGCCAGCACCTGAAACAGGTTCACGTAAAATGCCTCGCGGATCATTTCGCGCTTGTCCTGGATCAGGCCCATGGCGATATCAGGGCGACCGCCCGACTGAATGGGTTGGATCAGCAACCGGCCGGTGGCCGGATCGATCAGTCCCCTGTTGATCTTATTGGCGTTCAGGTTGACCCGCCCGCCCTTGCTTTTCACCTCGGCAGCGGCATAGGCCGGGCTCGAGATTTGCTGCACCGCGCGCAGGGTGTCGCGGGCCATGGCGTTGATGCCGCGCACTTCGGGCAGGGCGATCAGGGCCGGGCTTTCCGAATAGATTTCACCCGGTTGCCGGTCCAGCCTGAAATCGATGAACGGCATTTCATGATAGCCACGGCTATGGATAACTTCGGCGTCGTCGACAAAAACCACGGCCGACTGATAGGCCGTGGTCTGTACCGTGCGGGCCTTGCCCTGCCATTTGTCGTCGCGCGGGAACACCGCCTGAATGAAGCAGAAGCGCCGGTCCTGCTCCGCGCTGTCGGCAGCCGCCTGTCTGACCTTGGCCGGGCAGCTGTCCTTGAACAGATTTGCCGCCTGGCGCGCCGACAGGGAAAACCGGCGCATCGCCGTATCCATCTGGCCATAGGCATTCTGGTCGATGACCATCTCCGACAGGTGCACCGGGCGATAGAGCAGCGGCTTGTTGCTGCCCAGCAGGTAACCGTCCTCCACATAAATGAAGCCGGTGCCAAACGACCCGAGACTGCGGTAGACCGACTGCACACTGCCGGCAAAACCGGTGCCCGCCGCATAGCGCTGCGCGAACATCAGATCGCGCAGACGCTCCAGCCATTTGCGCTCGGCGTCGGCGACGGCCCCGCCCTGGCCGCTGCCCTGCAGGCTCAGATTGTGCCACTTCGCGGCGCGCGGCGTGATCATACTTTCCAGCGCCGCACCCCAGCGCTGCACCGCCATCATCGCCGTCTGATCATAGATATCGGGCATCCGGGCGGCGGAGCGCGGACCACCCGCCGCTCCCGGCCCACGCTCAAGGGAAAGCTGGCGGAAGTCGACAGAGACCGGCAGGGTGACATCGGCAACCGCCTGCCAGGCGGCCTCCCATGGCGCCCGGTTGCTGCGCAGGGTCTGTTCGCGTTTGATGATGTCAGAAGCGAGTTGAGATTTCATGTGCATTTCCCAATAAAAAAGCGCCCCGGAGGGCGCCCACAAAAAAACCCGCCGGAGCGGGATGAATTGAATTCTGATAATTGAGCCTCAGTGCTGTCCGGTTGAAATTCCCGTTTTTCTCTCGAAAATCACTCTGTCCCGACCAACCAGCCAGTCCCGGTTTTCGGTCAGGTTTCCATTTCACTCAGCAGCGGAATCCCGTTACAATTTACCCATGTTCAGGCGGATAAAATTGGCAATGGTTTGTCTGGTCCTCGCGGCCTGTCAGACGCCCGGGTCAACCCCCGGTATCGGCGATATCGACGTATTCGAGATCCCGCCGGAGAATTCCCGCATTGTCCTTCCCGAGGGGTATGTGGCGGACCGGGTTACTGTTAGTATTGATGGTAACTATGTGAAGGAACATTTACATCTTCCGAATATTAATATTCGATACAAAACAGCTCCAAATTTTGCTTTAAAACAGAGAGATAGAAAAGGTTTTATCGCTTCTATAGAATACGTCCTACAGGGGGCAAAAGTAGTTACACTTGAGGCTGCAGAACCAATTTCTACTATTAGCACCGGCCCGGGATTTTACTCAGTCGTTGAAGACGAAATAGAGCTTTGCTTTTTTGCAATCACCAATCCTGGCGAAGTCGAATTGATTGAAGGTAAGTCGCACTTTCCAAGCGAACTGTCTGTGTTTCATTGCATCCCTATGGCTACTATCTCGTCGCATCCAAACTTTGTCGCAAATTCATTAGCCTTATTAGAAAGAATTATCATTCGAAAGCTGGGTGGATACATCTCAAAGGCAAATAACTAAACCCGAGATCCCCTGAAGAAACCACCCAACATACGGCGATAAAGTTCAAACAGATCATCATTCGGCGTGCCGTTGGAAGACGTGGAGTTCACCGGTTTCGTTGGCACTACCGTTTTGATAGGTGCGGCTCTATACGCGACTGGCGGCTTCTGAACGACTGGGGTGTCTCGGTTGCTGTCTCCAAAAGCTCCAGAAAAGTCGCTTGAAGAGTTTAACGTGGCGCGAGTATCGGTGGTTTTAGGTGCATCAACCGACTTATTACTCTCAGTCAACCCAGCAGCGTCTGGCTCATTTCCCCCTTTACCCCTGCCTAGCACATTCAGCTTCCCCCAGCTCATCTGTGTTGGCGCTGTCGAGGACGGTTTCATTCCCGGTAATGAGAATGGCTCATTCGCCGCTTTTGCCGACGCTTCCCTTTCGCTGCGCGCCTCCGCCAGGGTCTGGCCGTTCAGGGTGGGGATCGAGCCCAGGGTATCGTCAAGGATGTTCAGGCCCAGCAGGCTGCCCAGAAAGTCGCCCAGCCCCGCTGCCGCCTTGGCGGCGGCCTTGGCCGCGGTGGGTGCTGTCTGGGGCCGGACCGATATGCTCAGGGTTTCCGAGCCGGGCGGCGGATGGCTGATCGTCACGGTCTGGCCGCCGCCACCAGAGCCTGGGCTGTTGCCGCCGCCAAACGCTCCGCTCAGTGCATCCCCATAACCCGCATTGTTCCGGCCGCGCTGGGCCTGGGTGCCGCGCGCATCGTCGCCGCTGTTTGATCCAGAATCACTTCCCATTTGAAACTACCTCGCAAAATCTGTCGCCTTTGGTCATTCGGAACCAAACGGCTTTCCTTGCCCCGTGGACCCTGCGTATTTCGCGGTGTAAGGCGATGGCATGGCCGAAGGGCGCTATAAAGTCGAGACACAATAAGTGCGCGCCACTGTCGAAATCTTCTGCCTGGATCAGATTGCCGGCCTTGATGGCATCAAGCACCTGATCACTGACAAAGGCCCAGGACGCCCAGGCGACCAGGCAGCCCCGGTCCGCAACATAAACAAAATCGCCCCGGATCAGCGCCGGCAGGACCGTCTGGGTCAGGCGCCCGGTGCTCCGGCCGGCATAGTAAGGTGACTGGGTGAACAACAGCAGCAGCTGCCCCAGCATCACCACACATCCTCCATGGCTTCGGCGTCCTCGGCCATGTCGGCGCTGCGCAGGCCGCGCGGCGCCAGCCGCTCAAAGAAGGTCAGCGCCAAAGCATCGCCGGCATCCGGCGACGCGAGGCCGCGGTTTTTCATGTCCTGCTTGCGCTCCAGCGCGGTTTGACCGGACATCGTGTAGCTATAGGCGGGGCCGAGCAGGTCCGCACACAGGATGTTCATCTCGTCATCGGGCAACTGAAACTGAGCAGTTGCCAGCCATTCGCGCATCTCGCCCCACAGTTCAGCCCGTTTATTGAGATAGCGGACCCGGTCATCGGCACGGCCGCCAACCTGCACATCGCGCACCGGATAGCCGGCCCCGGACAGGTAATCGACAACGCCGCCGCCGACCCCGGCCCCGTCCACATAGATCATCTGTGGGCGCACACTGTCGGCCCACTTCATCACCTCATTGGCCAGTGTCACCAGATCGCGCTTGGTAAAACGCTGCAGGGCTTCGACCACCCGGCCGCGCCGGGTCACCAGGACACTGGCATCATCGCCAAAGCGCGCCACATCAACGCCGAGGACCCGCGGCATCCGGGCATCCGCCTGACCGAGGCGGACCATCGCTTTTTCCACCAGTTCCGTGGGGACAAACTGCGCCGTTGCCGCCTGGGTGAAATCGCACTCCATCTCCTGGGCATATTTGCCAGGCGGCATTTCCCGGGCCAGATCGACGAGGGTATCAGCCGACAAAACAGCCGACTGGCTGGCCTTCAGCAGCAGCGAATACCAGCGCTCGTCGCGCAGACTTTCCTGGTAGCGTTTGTAAAAGGCGTTGTATCCCCGGGGGGTTCCGCTGACCACCAGATAGCCACCGCGATCAGCCAGCGCCGGCAGCACAACCGAGTCCCAGATCGCCGGGTTCATGTCGGCATATTCGTCAAGCGCCATGCCGTCGCTGTACAGCCCGCGCAGGGCATCGGGGTTCACGTCCGTGCCATAGAGGCGCACCCGGACAGGCGTTCCGGCCCGGCTCGGCAGAGCAACCCATAATTCGCTTTCGTTGACGGTCCGGGTCAGAATCGCCGCTGTCATATCCTTCAGATAGGTCCAGGCAATATCCTTGACCTGTTTGTGCAGGGGCGCCAGCAACTGGAACCGGCCGTTCGGTTTCGGGCAGCGCAGTGCATTGTCAACCATGTCAGCGATGAGGGCCACCGTCTTGCCGGCCCGTCGGTGACAAACCAGACAGGCCCGGTTCTCGGTTCGCATGTGAAAGGGCCGAAAGGCCGGGCGGGGGGTGTAACCCAGATCAATCGTCGGCACGGGGCACTCCGGTGGTGATTGTTAAAGCCAGGTCAGCGCGGTGATCCTGCTGAATTTTGTCGCCATAGACCCGTGGCCGCAGTTTGGCGGCTTTCCACTTGCGCGCATCAATGCGGATCCGGGCCTTCTGGGGGTTCTCTTCCGTATCGGAAATCTCAATGATCTGGTCGGCGTAAAAGTCGGCCTGAATTTCCAGGGCGCGGGCATAGTGGGCCCGGAATTTTTCGTTGGCCGGATCGGCCAGCCATCCCTGCACAGATGCCAGAGATGGCATTTTTGGATCCTTACAGAGCGATTGCAGGCTCTCGCCTTCGGCAATCCGCCGGCAAATGGCATCGGTGATTTTCCCGGTTTGGCGTGTCGGTCTGTCACGCTTCGGACTGTCAGCAGCCATTTTACCGTCTCCATAAAAATCAGGCCCGCAGTTCTGAAAAACCTGCGGGCCCCGAGTTTGATACCAGGGAGAATATAAAAAGCGGCAAAAGGAGCTCACCTTCTGCCGCGCCGCTGTCGCACTCCGGGACAGTGAGGAAACGATACCACATTCAGTTACCAAGTCAACGAAAAAATACAACATAAGGTATTTTTTTAGGTAATTCCGCCGGTTTGGCCGGCGCCCAATGCGGCGATCTGGGCGCACGCCTAGTGATATTCGCGCCGCGGCTCCTGCGCCTGCTCCCGGTAGCCGATCCCCAGCACATTGGCCGCGATGTCGAGGGCGATGCACAGTCCACCCAGAATCTTGTGCCGGTTCCAGCCGGGAACCCGGTCCGCATAGGTTTCCGCATCTTCGCCCATGATCACCATAAACTCGATGGTTGACGTCCCCATCAGCCCAAGAGCGGCAAACAACCGCGACAGGGTTTGGCGGGCCCGGATGTAGTGTTCTGTCTCGCCGATCTCAACGCCGCCGCCGATGCCGTCCAGATGCGAACCCCGGGGCCGGCCATGATATTCAGCGCGTTCAGCCAGGTATTCAATCCGGTTCCAGGCATCCAGCTGACGCTGATCGATAACAGACCGGGCAAACAGCCTTTCTCCATAACTCTTGATCTGATGATTACCACCCGAACTTTGCACCACATCGGGCTTTTTTGCCCGTTCCGGCGTGATCAAGGCCACCTCGACCCGCTGTTTACTGCGCCTGCGCTTTGCCATAATCCTTCTCCTGTCACTGCTGATGACACCCTGGCCGGCCAGGGTTAACACGGCGGCCATTTATCGATGTGCTAGTGCTGACCCAGGTCAGCCAAAAGTCGCTGTGCCCGGCTGCCCGGCCGGTCATCCCTGCCCGCCCGCTGCTGCTCGAGCATCCATAAATACAGGGCAGTGGCCGCGACATGCGCCAGATTGTGGCAACCACTGGCCGGATCTGCGGTTTCGCAATGGCCATTCCAGCGCTTGAAATGAAGCAGCAGCTTATCCCCGCAACCTGTCCAGCACGGACAGTCGCCCGGCCTGCGTCCGTCCATCGGCCAGTCTGCCTGACCGAAGACAGTCATCATTTCTTCGACAAAGGCCTGGGCACCGCCCCGCCTGAACGCAGATCCGGGGCTTTTGAATTCCTGTTCCAAAATTCTGTTATCTCCCTGTCTGAAATCTGCTGGTTACTGGTCTGCTCAGATTATCTTACATTTGTACCTTTTTCAAGTACTTTATGTGAAGACAGCAGGGGCTTGAACCAAGTACAATTATCCGGTACATTAAATTCATGGGTAACCGATTAAAAGAATTCCGCAATAAAGCGGGCTTAACACAGGCAGAGCTCGCCGAGCGGGCCCGCATTCCTCAGCGCAATTATCTGTCGAAACTGGAAAACGGAACTGTCACCCTGTCGGAAAAATGGGCCATCAAGCTGGCCCCCGTACTCGGCTGCACGCCCGCTGAACTGATCTTTACCGACAGCGAGATGCGTCATACCGATCCGCCGGTTAACATATTTCCGACACAAACCCCTGCAACCATTCCGATGGCATCTGATATGAAAACCGATTTGCCGGTGTTCGGCACGGTTGAATGCGGGGACAGCGATTACATGGAGTTCACGGATACCTTCCTGATCAAACGCCCGCCCGTCTGGATCGGCCGCGACGACGTCTACGCGGTACGGGCATCGGGCGAAAGCATGGTGCCCCGGTTTTTTCCGGGAGAAATTGTTCTTGTCGACACCAGACTCAAGCCCAGGCGTGGAAATGACGTTATTGTCCAGCTGCATGATGGCAGCGGCGACAGCGGCATCCGGCGGGCCATGCTAAAAGTATACATCAAGAAGTCACCGACCCTGTTTGTCTTTTCCTCCTACAATCCTGATTACGACCAGCATATTGAAGTTCCCGTTGATCAGGTAAAATCCGTGGACGTGGTGGTACCGGCCGGCGAGCTTCTGGGCGGGTAGTCCTGGCTCTCTGCAAGCGCATGAATTAGAAGTGAATTACAATCACATTTAGATTTCAGTCGGATCACTGATTTTTGCCGGAAACGGCCCTGGCGGCACTGAACAGAGACAACCCCCGGACGACATCCGCCTTGTGTCCGGCTCCCTCGCCGTCAAAGCATGGCTTTCAGTCCAGATGCCTTCTCCTGATCGTCCCCCTACCACCAGGTATCAGAGCAACAAATCAGCAAAGTGCTTCTCCGCCAGCCCCCAACCCGGCGGGGGCCTAACACCGGCTGGCAGCTTTGCATTGCCGGCAACAGTCAGGTTCCATAAACGGGTATATTTTTTGTTTACATTTGTACTAATTAATGGTACATTTCAGTTTCAGGCAAGGAGACTGATATGGCCCTGGAAATTCATAACGCCGACGAAGCCGGAATGACCCTGCGGGCGGTTACAACAGCCCAATACATCCTCCAGCTTCTCGATCAGGCCGAGATCGAAACACAAGGGCTTGAATCCCTGCATTGGTACGGTGACCTGCCGGATTTGCAGGATGCCCGCGACACCTTAACCGACGACATCGCCGCCCACGAGACGGCATTACAGTGTTGGAACGGAAATATAACCATCCAACCGATCCCCGGACTACAGCCACAGGATCAAGCGGACGAACACTTAACTCACCCCCTTCATGACCCATGCGGCACTGGCACCGCGCGAGCACTCGATCAATGCCCCCTGCAGGGAAGGCGCGCCGGCAAATAGCGCTGTCCCCGGCGGGGTTTAACTCTGTCTCAAGCACCCTTCAGTGCCTCCGGGAGGAATGCCATGAACCTATTGAACCACAAGAAAAATACTTCCCACCCGCCACGCTCTCAGCCATCAACCGAGAGCGATCAGCACAGGCGGCGCAATTGCCTGATGTGCCAACAGAGGTTTGTCAGCCGGCATCAGGGCGAACGCATATGCCCGGCCTGCAAGACGACGGACCTATGGACATCCGGTGCTTCCGAATACGGACTGATGCCGAAGTGACACCGCTTTATCAGCCGGACACACCAACCGGCAATCCGCATCGGGTTCTGTTGCCACCGGATAATCAATCTGAAGAGTGGAAACTAGGAGATCGCGCCGACGTCTCTGGTGATTAGCGTTTGCTTGAAATCGTCGCACCCAGGATCAGGCCAACGGCTGAAAACAACATCCCCAGGGCCATCAGATACCAGCCGATAACCCCCGCGTCTTTACCCAAATCCAGCGAGGTGATGATTTCCGCGTCCGAAATGAAACACAAAACTGCGATGGTTATGCTCAGGCCGCCGACAATGAGGGCCATGATGCCAAATCGGGCCTTGGCATCATCTGCCAGTTTTGGTGCTAGCGCCATTTCTCATCACCCTGCAAATCATGAAAAGTCACATAGCGAAGCAGAAGAGTCAATTTTGAATAATCAACATTGTAGGCAGTCAAACGGGCTGTTCAAAAAAATGGCCCAGCCGGCAATAGATGAATGCCGGTTCTGAGCCATTTCTATATCGACCGGGTTAAACAGCCCCCCGGTTTGTTAGGTTGTTACGAAGTAGGGCTTATCCCTCGTAACCGAAACTTCCCCACCAATACACGGAAACAAACAGGAACAACCAGACCACATCAACGAAGTGCCAATACCAGGCAGCCGCTTCAAAACCGATATGCTGCTCAGGGGTGAAGTGACCTTTCAAGGTCCTGAAATAACAGACCGCCAGGAAAATCGTACCGACAATGACATGGAACCCGTGGAACCCGGTAGCCAGATAAAAGGTCGAGGTGTAGATGTCCTGGTCAAAGGTGAAGGTCGCATGGGCATATTCGTAGGCCTGTGTCGTGGTGAAGATAACACCGAGGATCACCGTCAGCAACAAACCGGTGGCGCACCTCTTGTGGTCACCTTTCTGAATGGCGTGGTGCGCATAGGTCACGGTGGCGCCTGAGGTCAGCAGGATCAATGTGTTCAGGAACGGCAGGTCCCAGGTTTCAAGTGGCACAATGCCTTCCGGCGGCCAGATCCCCGTTGTTGCCCGGCTCAGCATCGGAATACTTGCCCCGAAATAGGCCCAGAAGAAGGCAAAGAAGAACATCACTTCGGAGACAATAAACAGAACCATCCCGATGCGCAGGCCATGGCGTACTGTTTCCGTATGGTCAACGCCATTATTACCTTCGGCAATCACATCTTTCCACCAGCCGAACATGGTGTACAGAACAATTGCCAGGCCCGCAAAAAAGCCGACCAGCGAACCTTCGCTCATGTAGTAAATACCGCCACAGGCCATAACCAATGCACCAACTGCCCCAACGAAGGGCCATTTGCTTGGTTTCACCATGTGGAAAGGGTGGGATTGCTCGCTAGCTGATGACATTTATAGTCTCCAATCGGTCTTCTAAATCCAAATTAACCTTTATGCGACGCCTGTACCCGCGCCGACACTTTAACTTTCGAACGATCATCTTCATCATTCTCCGCCGGGTAAAACGTATAGGACAGGGTAATCGTCCCTATGTCTTTGGTAGCGGGATCTTCAAAAATTTCCGGATCAACAAAAAACTGCACCGGCATCGGCACTGTCTGTCCACCAGCCAGAGTCTGCTCCGTGAAACAGAAACATTCGATTTTGGAAAAATACGGAGCTGCCTTAAACGGTGTGACGTTAAAAGTCGCCTGCCCGGTTTGTGCTGTTACACCCGTATTTTCCGCTTCAAAGAACGCCAGGGTCTGCTCCCCCAGTTTGACCGTGACCTGCCGCTGCAAAGGGACAAACCGCCAGGACAGGTCCGGGCTGATATTCGAATCAAAACGAACATTTATCGTTCGTTCCGAAACGTCTGCAGGGGCCACAACATTTTCCGTATTTAACGTTCCGCCATATCCGGTGACTTTACAGAACAACTGATAGAGCGGCACAGAAGCGAACGAGACACCCACCATGCCAGCCACCAAAGTGGTCAGCATCAAGGCGAACTTCCTGTTCTTTTGGTCTCGTCGCGACATGCGTCTGTATCCCCTGAACCCGCCCGGCCTTATTCAGCCGGCGCTTTTCCCGTCATATCCGGAAGTTCTTCGTGGGTGTGGAACGGTGCCGGACTGGGAACCGTCCATTCCAGGGTGGTCGCCCCTTCGCCCCACTGATTGGCCGCTACGGTCTCTTTCGAACGCAGCGTCATCCACAGAACAACGAAGAACAGCAATGTTCCGACAGCGGTAATCAATGCCCCCACCGAACTGACGTAATTCCAACCTGAATAGGCATCCGGATAATCCGGAATCCGCCGTGGCATACCGGCAAGCCCGGAGAAATGCTGCGGGAAGAACAGGACATTGACGCCGATGAAGAACACCCAGAACTGCAGTTTGGCAAGTCCCCGTGGATACTGGTTACCGCACATTTTGCCGATCCAGTAATAGAAGCCGCAAAACATCCCCAAAATAGCCGCAATGGCCATCACATAGTGGAAGTGGGCGACCACAAAATAGGTGTCATGAAAGACCAGATCCGCACTGGCGTTGGCCAATGTGATTCCGGTGACTCCGCCGACCACAAACAGAAAGATAAAGGCCAGTGCATAGAGCATGGGCACTTCCATCTTGATGGATCCCCCCCACATGGTGGCTAACCAACTGAAAATCTTGATGCCGGTAGGCACCGCAATAACCATGGTCGCGACCGTGAAGTAAGCCCGGGTGTCGACATCAAAACCGACCGTGAACATATGGTGGGCCCAGACAACAAAACCGACAACTCCGATGGCTGACATGGCATAGGCCATTCCCAAATATCCGAAGATCGGCTTCTTGGAGAACGTTGATATGACCTGCGAAATAATACCAAAAGCAGGCAGAATAATGATGTAAACTTCCGGATGACCAAAGAACCAGAACAGGTGCTGCCACAGGACCGGATCGCCACCGGCACCCGCATCAAAGAAGTGGGTGCCAAAGTTGCGGTCGGTCAGCAGCATGGTCAGGGCACCCGCCAGCACCGGCAACGCCAGCAGCAGCAGGAAGGCCGTAATCAGAATTGACCAGACGAACAACGGCATGCGATGGATGGTCATGCCCGGTGCCCGCATATTGAAAATCGTCACAATCAGGTTGATCGCGCCCAAAATCGATGACGCCCCGGCAACGTGGAGAGACAGGATACCGAAATCAACGGATGGTCCCGGATGGAAATCACTGTTTGAAAGCGGAGGATAAACCGTCCAGCCGGTTCCCGGTCCGTCTCCGATAACCGCCGACAACAAAAGTAAAATGAACCCAGCGACCAGTAACCAGAAACTGATGTTATTCATCCGCGGGAACGCCATATCCGGCGCACCAATCATCAACGGCACGAACCAGTTGCCAAAGCCGCCGATCAGAGCTGGCATGACGACAAAGAACACCATGATGAACCCGTGCGCCGTAACCAGAACATTATAGAACTGAAAGCCATTGTTCTCGACATCCAGGAACTGAATGCCCGGCTCGGCCAATTCCAAACGAATATACCATGACATCAATCCGCCAACGAGAGCGGCAATCATGGAAATGGCAAGATACAGCGTGCCGATATCCTTATGGTTGGTCGAACAGAACCATCTTTGAAAAAACGGCGGTTTGTGGTCGGCATGGTGATCGTGGGTTGCCG
This sequence comes from Rhodospirillales bacterium, assembly GCA_013203595.1. GTDB lineage: Bacteria > Pseudomonadota > Alphaproteobacteria > Rhodospirillales > Casp-alpha2 > JABMNT01. The sequence goes on along the minus strand of JABMNT010000227.1, from coordinate 24,432 downwards.
CTTCGTTGGACATGATATGACCCTTTACTTAATAATCTATCGGACACCCGTCATTAACGGGCGTTATTGACTGCCTCGGCAAGGCGGACAGTTTTCGGATAGTCTGATGAACTATTGTCTGCGAATTTTTCTTTCGCTTCCTCAACCCATTTCGCGAAGGCTTCTTTCGAAACAGCCTTTATGTGAATGGGCATAAAGCCGTGATTGACACCACAAAGCTCGGAACACATGGCATAATAATTACCGACTTCACTGATTTCCGTCCACACCTCATTGACCCGGCCCGGAGTCGCATCAACCTTGATCGCCAACGACGGCATAGCAAAGTTATGAATCACGTCATTCGACGCGATCAAAAAGCGAATCTTGGTGTTCGCCGGAAGGACAAGCGGATTATCGACGCTCAGCATCCGGGGCTGGCCTGGCTTCAGTTCGCCATCAGGAACAATAATACTGTCAAAGGCAATGTCGCCATTGTCCGGATAGGAATAGGACCAGTACCACTGGTTGCCATTCACCTTGATGTTCATTTCAACGTCGGGATTGGAATCCGTGAAATAAAGCGCCTTCAGCGAGGGCACGGCGACAACAACCAATATTAAAATCGGCAGCGCCGTCCAGACCACTTCAAGCATCGTGTTATGGGTGTTTTTGGAAGGAACCGGGTTATTTTTTTCGTTAAACCGAATAAGGATGTAAACCATCAGTCCCAGGACAAAAAGCACAATCACCGTCTCCAGAATCATAAGACCCAGATTAAGATCGTGAACCAGGACCGCAGACTCCGACATTGGTTTCTGCAGCCACATTTGCCACTGCGATGATCGCATTTCTACATCTGCCAATGCCTGCCCTGCCAGCAGATATGTGAATCCCGCAGGGATCAGAGCGAATAGTCGTTTAAGCATTATTTCCATCCGAATATTAGCCATAAATTAAACACACAAATTTCAAACAGGTGGCCCGAGAACTCACCTAATTACGCTCTTTCTAATGTTCCTTTTAGACCGTGGCAAGTCAAGATTTCAATCAATTGGCTGTTTGGAATGCAATTGATTATTATTAAGTAAGTGATTGGCCACCCCGTGAACCGGATCAATCCCCTGGACAGCACAATTGACGCCCCGGGATGGATCACAGAAGCCGCGCTACCCGGTTGCATATTCCGCTGGCTCGGACTATCTAGCAGATGCATCCGTCTTTTACCGTGATACATGTGACAAGAGGTCAGTCCCCATGAACAAAAATATCCTGCTCGGCGGCATTCTCGCGACAGCAACCATCTTTATGTATCTGGCAATCATGTACAAAATGTCCTGACGCCTTTGATCGATCGCCTGTTGACCGGTGCAGCGCCATGACCTTTGACATCCAGGACATCACCCATCTAAATGCCTCGCTGAATGCCTTGTCAGTGGTTTTTTTGCTGTTGGGATACCGCTATATCCGCGCCGGGGACCATCAAAAGCACAAACGCTGCATGCTCACTGCCGTTGCGATTTCCGGCCTGTTTCTTGTCGGTTACGTCATATACAAAGCCAATTCCGGGTTTGCCCGGTTTGGTGGCGAAGGGCTCATTCGTCCCTTTTATTTCACCTTGCTGGCCGTTCACGTCGCTGGCGCCATCGCCATCCTGCCCCTGGTTCCCCTCACCCTCTATCGCGCTTTACGGGGAAACTTCGAGAAACACAAAAGACTTGCCCGCTGGACCTGGCCGATCTGGGTGTTTGTCGGTGTATCCGGGGTGGTGGTCTACGTAATGGCCGTACATCTGTATCCGCATGTCCCCGTCTGAGCCCCAACCATTAGCTGGAATTGAGCCGGCACAACGGCAACGCTGGAGCATTGTCGGCGGTTTTCAGACCGCCATGCAGCCCTCCCCGGCCAGAAGAGAACTGAAAAGCTGGTGTATCCTTGCCCTCTCCTCACTGGGTCTGGCCGGCATTTTTGCTTTTTTACTGGCCTTTTCACGGGTCCCCAACGTCCAGGATATTTTCCCATGGCCGCTGCAGTTTTTTCAAAAAGGCCTGGTTATCCACGTTGTTTTTTCCTTTGTGGTCTGGTTTCTGAGCCTGCTGGGCGGACTCCTGACAATCGCAACATATCGGATTTCCAACAGCAACCCGCGCGGGCGTTTGCTCGGAACCCTGTCGCTCTGGCTGGCCTACGTGGCTTTTGTATTGCTGTTTATTCCGGGATTGATGGATCGTGGCGAACCATCGCTCAACAACTACGTTCCGGTCATCATTGACCCGCTTTACTACACGGGCCTGTGCCTGTTCGCATCTTCCCTTGCTCTCCAGTGCATCCGCCTGCTGATAAATACGCCAGCCCACCAGGGGCCCTTTGATCCGGTAACCAAAGGGATCGCGGTGGCTGGCATCCTCTATCTGGCCGCTCTGCTGTGTTTTGGCATATCCCTGGAACTGCGCTGGGGCTCTGCACTTGATGCCGGGTTCAACGAGGATGTGTTCTGGGCCGGTGGCCATGTTCTTCAGTTTCTCAATACCCTGCTGATGGTGATCGCCTGGTACATTGTCGGCGGCACTGCAATTTCGCGCCCGCTTATCGATCCGCGCATTTTCCTTGCCATTGTCGGCCTGTTTATCATCGCCGCCGTGGCCCTGGTGTCCCTGAGCCTGCTGTTTGACCCAACCAGCTTTGACGGCCGTCAGGCCTATACCTGGGCGCAATACGGCATGGCCCCGCCAACGCTTGCCTTTGTCGGTGCCGCTGCGGTCAATTTATACCTTCACAGGCAACAATCGGGCGCGTTCGATTGGCGCGACCCGGCTTTATTAAGCCTTTTTCTGTCGGTTGCGGTGTTTGGCATCGGCGGGGTACTGGGATTGTTTGTCGACGGTGCCGATACCCGAACACCCGCTCACTATCACGGCGTCATCGGTGGCGTAAATATCGCCTTTATCGGTTTGTTTTTCTGTTTTTTGTTTCCGGTCCTGAACGCCCCGATCCGCTCGATTCGCTCCGTACGCATCCTGCTTTGGAGTTACGCGCTGGGTCAAACCCTGCATTCTCTGGGGCTTTTTCTGGCTGGCGGATATGGCGCGCCCCGAAAAACCGCGGGTGATGCCCAGGGCATGGAAGCCCTTGGCGCAGAAATCGGTCTTTATATGATGGGTGTCGGCGCCCTGGTCGCCGTGATCGGCGGAATTATGTTCATCTGGATTGCCGGACGCATTGCCTTCGCCATCAAGACAACATCCTAACAGGAAGCTGGATTCTTTTGTGCGCCTTGCCTATAAGGGCGCTCAACAACCCGAACCAAGGCTGGAGTGTCCCGTGCACGAACGCGTTAACGACCCATCAAAAGAACAATCAACCCTGACCGCCGACGAACAACGCCAGCCGCGTTTTCGACTGCAGGACTACGCCCTCATCCTGAAACCGCGGGTCATGTCACTTGTCGTGTTTACCGGGTTCGTTGGACTGATATTAGCGCCGGGCTCAATCGATCCGAAAACTGCATTTATCGCGGTCGCCTGTATCGCCATTGGCGCAGGTGCATCCGGTGCCATCAACATGTGGTATGATCAGGATATCGACCACATTATGACCCGGACCATGAACCGGCCGATACCGGCGGGCCGCATGAACCCCATAGAAGCGCTTGTATTTGGTGTGTTTCTGTCCTTGTTTGCGGTCGCCATTATGGCCTGGCTGGTGAATATCCCTGCAGCCGCCCTGCTGGCTGGAACCATTCTCTATTACGTATTCATTTACACCATGTGGTTAAAACGCCGAACACCCCAGAATATCGTTATCGGCGGCGCTGCCGGGGCGTTTCCGCCGATGATCGGCTGGACGGCGGTTACCGGCGAAATCGGCCTGGCATCGATCGCCCTGTTTGCCATTATATTTTTCTGGACTCCCCCCCATTCCTGGGCGTTGGCCCTCTTCCGGCGGGGCGATTATGACGCCGCTGGGGTGCCGATGATGCCGGTCGTTGTCGGGGAACAGGAAACCAAACGGCAAATGCTGATCTATACCAGCCTGTTGGTGCCGGTCACCCTGGTGCCCGTACTCCTGCAGTCTTCCGGCCTGATTTACGGAGTGATTGCAGCTGCCCTTGGCGTCGACTTCTGGCGTCGCGGCTGGCTACTCTGGAAAGAACAGGGGATTGAGCGAGCCCGCCCCCTGTTTTTCTTCTCAATCTTCTACCTGTTTGCCATTTTTGCCGCACTAATGATCGACAAGGCGTTTTTCTTCCCGGTTTTTTAACACAAAACCGGAGCAAATGGGATCATTTGCGATCGTGGATTTGATGTAATTTCAAAGAATCAGGGCATTTACGGCGATCCTAAAATCGCCGCAAATGCCCTGGATCCGAAAGAAAATCCTTATTCGGCTGCCAGCTTCAATTCCTCAATCGCCTGCAATATTTTGGGTGGTGACAACGGCAGCCAGCTCATGGTTCTGCCAATGGCATTCTCAACCGCGTTGGCAACAGCCGCCGGTGCAGGTACCAGACAGGGTTCACCGACACCTCTCACCCCATAAGGATGATTGGGGTTTGGCACTTCCACCAAAACCGTATCGATCATCGGAACATCCGAGGCGACCGGCATCCGGTAATCCAGAAAACCGGTATTCTGCAACCGCCCCTCGGCGTCATAAATATAGGCTTCATTCAGGGCCCAGCCGATTCCCTGCACCGCGCCACCCTGCATTTGGCCTTCCACATAATCAGGCGAAATCGCGCGCCCCACATCCTGCACAACGGTGTAGCGTGTGGGGGTAACAAACCCGGTTTCCGGATCCACTTCCACATCAACCAGTTGCGCACTGAACGCGGCGCCGACACCGCCGGCATTGATTTCCGAATGCCCGGCAATCGCTCCGCCCATCTTTGTCGCCATTCCGGCCAGTTCCTTAAGGCTCAGGGGTTTGATCCGGTCCTGACCCGCCTTCTTGGGCACCGCCTGGCCCGATTCCCAGATCACATCGTCTACGGAAATACCCCATTTCTTGGCGGCAAGGGCGCGCAGCTTGTCGATGATTTCACGCACCGCATTGACGACAGCCCAGCCGGTGGCAAAGGTGGTTCGGCTTCCCGCCGTCAGATGGCTGTAGCCCATCGATCCCGTATCGGCGACGATCGGCTTGATCAATTCAATATCAATACCCAGTTCTTCGGCAGCCATGACCCGCATGGACGAGCGTGAGCCGCCGATATCAGGGTTGCCGGTGGCAACAGTCACAGTGCCATCGTCCAGCAGGTGGGCGGATACGCTGCTCAGGCCACCGCCATGCATCCAGTAGCCGAGGGCAAATCCGCGGCCCTGGTTGGGCCCAAGCGGAGCCGCGTAATGGGGATGACTTTTTACTTTCTCGAGCACCTCAACCAGACCGATCTGACCGTATTTACTGCCCATCAGGCTTTCATCACCTTCACCAACCGCATTCTTCAGGCGAAAATCAATGGGGTCGATACCCAGGCGATCCGCAAGTTCGTTGATCGCACCTTCCGCCGCAAAGGCAGCCATGGGTGCACCGGGGGCCCGGTAGGCGGCGACTTTCGGTCGGTTCACACAAACATCGTAACAAGTGGCTCTGACGTTGGCGATTTTATAGGAGGAAAAATAGGTTTCCACGGCCCGACCGACAGGTGCCCCCTTGAAGGCGCCAGCCTGATACCAGGTATCAACCTCGGCGGCAGTGATTGTCCCGTCTTTTTTCGCTCCCATCTTGATCTTCGAACGGCTGCCGACCGTTGGCCCGCTGGCCCGGAAAACTTCGGTTCGGGTCATCACCATGCGGACCGGGCGGCCCGTCATCTGTGACAGTCGAATGGCCACAGGCTCACCGTAAATGGTGTTTTTACCGCCGAATCCGCCACCGATTTCCGAGGCCGTCACCCGGATTTTGGCCAATTCCATGTTCAGCAGTTTGGCGCAAAGCGCGCGAATGACAAAATGGCCCTGGGTCGTTGTCCATAACTCGACGCAGCCATCCTCTGACGTGGTGGCGATACAGGCCAATGGCTCGATATAGCCCTGATGCACAGGCTCCGAGATGAACTCACGTTCGATGATGAGATCTGCTTCAGCAAATCCTGCTTCCAGATCCCCGCGTTTGCCGGTAATCGAGCGAAACAGGTTCGACGGGACCTTGGGCTCGGTTTCGTCCCCGAAGGTGAATTGATCCTCGTTCAGTATCGGCGCACCGGGTTGTGCCGCCTCAAGCGGGTCGAGCACATGTGGTAAGACCTCATATTCAACGTCAATCAATTTCAGCGCCGCACGGGCAATCCGCTCACTGGTTGCGGCAACGGCCGCCACCGCATGCCCGTCATACAGCACTTTTTCGCGAGCCATGACGTTGCGTGAAATATCGTGCATATCGTTTATGATCGGCGCGTATGGCGGCTCCGACAACGGATGGTCGGGAATTTCCGCACAGGTCAATACAGCTTTAACGCCTTTCAGGGCTTTCGCCTTGCTCAGATCGATCGAAACAATTCTGGCATGGGCATGGGGACTGCGCAGGATTTTACAATGCAGCATTCCCGGCACCGACATGTCGTCACCGTAGCGCGCACGCCCGGTTACCTTGTCGACGCCGTCCGGTCGTGGAGTGCGCTTGCCGACCCAGCGGTAGTTTGTGGTTGATTGGTCATTGCTCATTATCCGTCTGCCCTCATGTCTGCGGCCGCATCCAGCACGGCACGTACAATCTTGTCATAACCTGTGCAACGGCACAGATTTCCGGCCAGTCCATAACGGACTTCGCTTTCCGTCGGATCCGGATTTTTTTCAAGGAACGCTTTTGCCATGGTCAGAATACCCGGCGTGCAAATCCCGCACTGCAAAGCCGCATGATCGAGAAACTTCTGCTGCAGGGGATGCAGCTTGGTGCCCGTCGCCATGCCCTCGATGGTTTCAATTTCCGCGCCATCAAGCTCAACCCCGAGCACCAGGCAGGCATTGACCGGCCGCCCGTTGAGCACCACCGTGCAGGCGCCACAATCGCCGCTGCCGCATCCGTTTTTTGTCCCGGTCATGTGCAGTTCACTGCGCAGAACGTCGAGCAGGGACTGTCCCGGATAACTGGCAAACTCAACCTCGTCGCCATTGATCGTGGTCGTTACAAAATTTTTAGCCATTAGTTTTTCTCCGCGCGTTGCCAGGCAATAGCCGCAGCCCTGCAGGCCAGCACCCCGGCCACTTTTGTCCGGAACACAATAGTTCCTCGTTTGTCATCAATCGGCGAGCAGGCGTCACTTGCCGCCTCCGCCAAAGCCTCCAGCACCGCATGATCCAGCTTGTTGCCGACCAGGATATCTGACGCCGCCTTGACCAGCCTGGCGGTCGGCGCAACTGCGCCCAGCGCCATTCTTGCCGTTGCACAGGTACCGTCAGGATTAAGCGTAACCGAAACGCCAACACCGACGACAGCGATATCCATCTCGGTGCGGGGAATAAACCGCAGATAGGCATCACCGGCCCGTTCAGCGCGCTTCGGCAACAGTAGGGAGGTCACAAATTCGCCCGCTGCCAGCGACGTCCGGCCCGGCCCCACCGGCATATCTTCAACCGGGATGTCACGGACTCCGCCAGGCCCGGCGATCACAACCCGGGCCGCAGCCGCGATAAGCGCGGGAACGCTGTCCGCCGCCGGCGACGCATTGCAAAGATTGCCGCCAATTGTCGCCCGCCCCTGAACCTGATAGGAACCGATGAGCTCGACCGCTTCAACGACCCCCGGCCACATCGCCTTGAGTTCCGCATGCTCGCCAAGCTCAGCGCCGGTAACGGCGGCACCGATACGCACATAGTCGTCCTCGAAGGTAATCTGGCGGGTCTCGCTGATCCGTTTGATATCAACCAGCAATGTCGGCTCGATCATTTCTTCATGCATTTGAACCATCAGGTCAGTTCCACCGGCGAAGACCCGGGCCGTCGGGCCACCAGCCGCCAGCAGTGCGACAGCGGCTTCCGTCGTCTGCGGGGATTCATATTTCAATTCAGCCACGATTTTGGGAACTCCTTGTTCATTTTAAGCGATACTCTTCTATGTCTTGTCTATGTCATGGTTTCTTTCGGCGCCCACCAATCCGGCGATTGATTTGTCATAACCAATAGAAATCTCAGGCTGCAAGTTTTCCATTTGCTTGCCGATTACACAATAGCGGGCTTGAAAAATTCTCCGGACCGGTCAACCCTTTGCATCCCCGATAACCCGCGGCATAACCAAATGCCCACGTTTCAGGAACTGCCACCGGTAACCGGAACACCTTTTTTTTATCACTGCGCCTCGCGGGTCTGATCAGACACTGTTTCGTGCCTTCCATTGTTGTTTTTCGGCTGCAATCAAAAAATCGGCACATTGCGCGTTAAAGCGCGCCGGCTCTTCCAGATTGATCAGGTGGCCGGCTTTCGGAAATACCGTCAACCCGGCCATCGGCATTGTCCGCTTCAGCCACAGATTAACGTCAAGGCAGGCCTCATCCTCGTCGCCGACCATCAGCAGCGTTGGCACAGTCGATGCCGCCAATCCGGGCGCGAAATCATGCAGGCCGGGGCGCGCCGCCTGAACCCGCCGGAAGGTATAGGCGCTGCCAGTCGCCGGATGTTCGGCCAGTTGATCGCGAAACTCCTGCCAGCCACGGGGATCCTTGTCTTTAAGCTGGATGCGGCTCGGATTATGGGCCAGCTCATCGGCCGGAACCGCGCCACTGGCCAGCATGCGCTCGGCGCCGGCCAGGGTATCGGAGATAAACTGATCGCGCGTTGGCGGATGCGCACCCGAACCACCACTGGCGGCAACCAGGGCTGACAGGCGGTCGGCATGGCGCAGCGACATCTGCAAGCCGATATAGGCCCCCATACTCAGGCCAATCACATGGGCCCTGGCGATCCCCAGGTGATCAAGTACAGCGACGGCATCGGCAATGTTCTGTTGCCAGCCATAGGCGTTTTCATCATCCGGCACATCCGATGGCGGGTAGCCCCGGGCAGCCGTGACGATACAGCGGTAACGCCTGGAAAAATAGCGTACCTGCTGCTCCCAGGTACGCGCATCGCCGCCAAACTCATGCAGGAACAAAAGCGGGTGTCCACTTCCGGCTTCCTCATAGAAAAGATTGACGCCGTCTACTGCAACAAAAGCCATATCTCGCCCCCTTTAGTATTTGATTTAATCGCCACAGCCCTACAGAAAATCAAACCCGCGTTCCCGCAGGGCCGCCCGCAAACCGGCACGCGGCTGTGGCGAGAATTTTTTCGCGATTTCAGCGGTCCATGAATCCTCCGCCGACAATTTCTGCATCGCCGTATAATGGGCATACAGATCCCGGTCATAGGCCTCGAGCATGGCCACCGGATCCCCATCCGCCCCGTGATTTCCATAGGTTTCGTAATGCACCATGGCCTGCTGTGCCATCCTTGGTTTTTGCACCGGTGCTTCGTCAGGCCAGCCCAGACACATGCCAAACACGCAAAACACCCGTTTCGGCAACCCGAGGATCCGTGCGACTTCCGTTGGGTCATTACGCACCGCACCGATCATGACGCCCTTCAGGCCGAAGGATTCGGCAACCAGCGAGGTCGCCATGCCAACCAGGGCCGCATCAATGGACGACACCAGTCCCAGTTCCAGATTGTTGGCTTCAATCGATTTGCCATTTTTCTCCATGGCCGCCTGCATGCGTGTCAGGTCCGCGCAGAAAGCCAGAAAAACCGGTGTTGCGGCCACATGCTTCTGGTTGCCGGTAACCGCCGAAAGCAATTTCAGCCTTTCCTGATCCCTGACCACGACAACGCTATAGGCCTGAATATTCGACGATGTCGGGGCCCGAAATGCGGCCTGCAGAACGGCATCGACCAGCGCCGCAGGGACCGGCTTATCGCTGTAGCGGCGAACACTGACGCGATCCGCCAGCAGGGAACTGGTTTCACTGGTAAAGGAATCTGTCTCGATCATTGTGTATGCGAACCTGTTTAATTATCGGGTACCTGCGGGGCCGGGTCAGGATACGGCACCGCGCTAAACTGTAAATGGTGAAGACCGATAATTTCAGTATAAAGTGTTCTGCCGGACCGGACCAAATCGGTTGCTGGGTTCGTACAGTGTGAATAGCAAGGATCGATTCCGGGTACGGTCTTTACCCGTGGCACGCCGGGCCAGCGCAACTAGATCAGAAACGCCCATCGCAAAGCCGTATAGGCGATCAGTAGAATCAAACCAATGGCGGCAAAATTCAGCAACAGGCCGGCTTTCGCCATTTGCGCCACGGTAATATATCCGCTGCCAAAGACGATAGCATTGGGCGGGGTAGCGACCGGCATCATAAAGGCGCAGCTGGCAGCCAGGGCCGCCGGGGCGACAAACAGCATGGCATCGACGCCGAATGTCGCTGCCGCGGCGCCCAGGACCGGCAGAAATACGGCAGCGGTCGCTGTGTTCGATGTTAATTCTGTCAAAAAAACCATCACGGAAATGACGACGGCCAGGACCGCAAGAACCGGCCAGGCGTCGATCCCGGCAAACGCCATCCCGAACCAGGCGTCGAGTCCCGAGCCCTCGATGGCCGACGCCAAACTCAGACCGCCGCCAAACAGGATGAGCACTGCCCAGGGCAGCCGCTTCGCCCACTCCCAGTTCATCAAAAATTCGCCGGTCTTCAAATTGGCAGGAATGATAAACAGCGCCAATGCGCCAAACAGGGCGATGGCCGGGTCGCTGAGTGACAAGCCTGGCAGGATACTGTTGATCAACGGCCGGGCCACCCAGAGCAGGGCCGTCAACGCAAACACGACGGCCACCGACTTTTCCTGGACCGACATGGGGCCCAGCTGTTTGATTTCGCGTTCAATACTGGCGCGGGCACCCGGAATTTCCTGACGGCCAACGGGAAAGGCAATCCGGGTGAGCACAAACCAGGCGATCGGCAACAGCATCAGCACCATGGGGATACCGACCAGCATCCATTTGCCGAAACCAATGGTGCGCCCATGGACCTCAAACATATAGCCGGCAAGAAGGGCATTGGGCGGTGTGCCCACCAGGGTGCCCAGTCCGCCAACGCTGGCCGCATAGCCAATGCCCAGCAACAGGGCAATCGACAGATTGCGGTCTTCCTGCCGGGGCAGGATGCTGACCCCCTCGCTGTGAAGTAACGAAATGACGGATAACCCGATCGGCAACATCATCACGGTGGTCGCCGTATTGCTGACCCACATGCTCAACGCCGCCGTCGCAATCATGAAGCCGCCGACCAGGGCGGCGGGACGGAAGCCGAAGGCATTGAGGACATTCAGGGCAATCCGCCGATGCAGGTTCCAGCGCTCCACCGCAAGGGCAATGATAAATCCGCCCATAAACAGAAAGACCAGCGGGTTGGCATAGGGCTGCGTTGCCTGTTTGAGCGTCGCCACGCCCAGAAACGGAAACAGGATGATCGGCAGCAGCGCCGTGATGGCGACGGGCACGGCTTCGGTAAGCCACCAGACCGCCATCAGAGCCGCCGTGCAGGCAACCCGCCAGGCCAGAGGATCCATCGCCATGGGAGGCGGCAGCAAAATCAAAACAGCGAACAGCAGCATACCGGCCGGTATGGCAACAGCCCGCACATACGGGTTTCGCTCAGTTTCTTGCTTCTCAATCATATAATCACCTGCCAACCTGCGGGCCAATGCCTCGCCCGCATGGTCGGTATAAATAGCGGAAATGTACAGGTGTTCGCCAATAAAGTGCCGCTGATTTTTTAAATCATAGCCCAGGCAAATAAACAATTTGCAATATTCAGATACACGATCAACCATATGGACAGGGGTTATCAAACCAATTGGACATCCGTTGGCCGTTGTCAGGCCGCGCAGCAGGAGATCAGAAGATATGAGCATTATCGGCGTTGAACTGTTTGAGGGCGAGCGCGCACTGGTTACCGGTGCGGCGTCGAATATTGGCCGTGCCATTGCCACGCACCTGGCTGCAGAAGGGGCTTTGTTGACAGTTACCGATGTCGATGCAGCGCGGCTGTCCGCCGTCGTCGATGAAATATCAACGATCGGCAAAACCCCGCGATCCATCGTCAGCGACCTGTCCGACACCACCGGCTGGCGCGCCGTCTGGGAATTTGTTGCCGATGCACCGCCTTCGATCTTTGTCCATTCGGCCTGTCCGCAGCGCCACGAAAAAGACCTTGCGCTCAGCGTCTCCGAAGACACCTTTGATGCCATGATCAATACCAACCTGCGGTCGGGATTCCTGCTTGGCCGCCAGGCCGCATCGGCCATGCGCCAGGCCAAGGTCGCCGGGCGCCTGCTGTATCTCACGTCCCTGCACGCCACCGAGCCCCGCAACCTGGCCCATTATTCGGCATCAAAAGCCGGCATGACCATGATCATGAAGGAACTTGCCCGCGAACTGGGACCCGACGGCATCCGCGTCAACGGCATTGCGCCGGGCGCCATCCCGGGGGGTGGGTTTGCCACCAGTGACGATGCCTTCCAGCCAAAGCGAAAAATCCCCATGGGCCGGTTTGGTCATGCCGATGATATCGCGCGCGCCGCCATGGCCCTGCTGTCCAACGATTTCATGGGCTATGTCACAGGAACCACGCTGATCGTCGATGGTGGCCTGCAGCTTTTCAACTGGATCGATTTTCCCGACAACCCGTGAACTGCTGCTATGCCCGCAAAATCACGTCACGCATAGGCCCGTTCGCTCCGTCTTTGTTCGGGAAAGTTACGGATTGCCGTCCAGTTCATCAAACAATTGCTTGACCTGGCGCATGGTATCGATGGCTGCGGGCAGGCCGCAATAGGCGGCGGTCTGTAAGGTGACCTCGACGATTTCCTCGCGGCTGCACCCATTATTGATGGCCCCTTTCAGGTGAGCCGCCAGTTCATGGGGCCGGTTGAGCGCGGTCAGCATGGCGAGATTAATCAGGCTCCGGGTTTTCCGCTCAAGGCCGGGCCGGGTCCACACGGCACCCCAGCCGAACTCGACAACCATATCCTGCAGCGATTTGGTCAGATCATCGGCCTGGGCCAGTGAGCGGTCCACATGGGCGTCGCCCAGGACCTCCCGGCGCACCTTCATTCCCGCGTCATAGCGTGCTTCGTCCATTTTTAGCTCCCTGTTTTAAGCGTCGTGGTAAATCAATTTAAATCCCGGCAACCGGCAAGCCGGCCATCCGGGAAGAGTCTGAATTTTGGTCCTTATAAACTTGATGCGCCACTTTTAATATCGTTATTGTGCCGGGCGGAGCCGACCGGGCTCTTATTTGACGGGAGATTAAAATGGAAATTCGAATGGACGGTCGCAATGCGATCATCACCGGCGGCAGCCTGGGCCTGGGCAAGGCGATCGCCACCGAATATGTGCGCTCGGGCGCCAACGTTGCGATTATCGCCCGCCGTCAGGAACCGCTGGATCGGGCCAAGGCCGAGATCGAAAAAGCAGGCTCCGGCAAAGTCGTCGCCATCGCCGCCGATATTCGCCTGGCCGAGGACTGCGATCAGGCCGTGACCAGGGCCGAAGCCGAGCTGGGCGGCATTGATATTCTGGTTAACAATGCCGGCACCTCGCAGCGCGGCCCGTTTCTCGACGTCAGTGATGAACTGTGGCAGGACGATCTGGACTTAAAACTGTTTGCCTCGATCCGGCTCTGCCGCCGGGTCATCCCCGGCATGCGTGAGAGGCGCTGGGGCCGGATTATCAATGTGCTGAACGTCGGTGCAAAAATGCCGGGTGCGGAAGGCGCACCGACTGCTGTCAGCCGTGCCGCCGGCATGGCGCTGATGAAGGTGCTTTCAAACGAAGGCGCGCCCTATAACATCCTGGTCAACGGCATGCTGGTCGGCAAAATCCGCAGTGACCAGTGGGAGCGCCGCCATGCCGAAGATCCGCGCGATATTTCACTGGACGACTGGTATGCGGAAGCCGGTCAGGATCAGCCCTTGGGTCGTCTCGGCCTGCCCGAGGAATTTGCCAATATGGCCTGCTTTCTGGCCTCCGACGCCGGCTCCTATATCACCGGCACGGCCATCAATGTCGATGGCGGCCTGTGCAAGGTGGTCTGATAACGTCCGCGAACGGCGGCCCGCGTAACCGGCAAAAAGCCCGGGTCAGGCCGTCGCCCGAGACCCGCTAGCCCTCCAGATGGGCGGGGTGTCGCAGGCGCTGGATCAAGCCGTTCTGCCGGCCAAAAACAATCGAGGCCATAAAACAAAGTCCGGCCATCAGGATGATCGCAGGGCCCGGCGGCAGGCTTAAATGATAGGCCGCGATCAGACCGGACAGGCTGGCGAAAACGGCGATGGCGATGGCGATGGCAATGACCCGGCCCAGATCCTGCGTCCACATGCGGGCCGCCGCACCCGGCACGGTCATCAGACCGATCGCCAGCATGGTGCCGATGGTCACCGCACCGGCAATCAGGTTCAGGACGATCAGGGTCATGAAAACCATATGCACCAATGCCCCCGGCCCACCCACCGAGCGCAGAAAAACCGGATCAAAGCTTTCGATAACCAAAAGCCGGTAGATGACAGCCAGAACAATCAGCGATCCCGTCGAAATGATGGCAATCGTCAACAGCGTCGCCTGGTCAATTTCCAGGGCATTGCCAAACAGAATATGCAGAAGTTCCTCGGCTGCATCGCCATGGGGATCGTCAGCACCAAAGGACAACAGCAACACCCCGATGGCCAGCGACAACACATAAAACGCAGCCAGACTGGTATCTTCGCGCAGGATGGTTGAACGCGACACCAGCATCGACAGATAAACCGCCAGCAAGCCGCTCAAGGTCCCGCCGATGATCATGACAAGCGGCGATTCGCCGGCCAGCAGAAAGGCCACCGCGACACCGGGCAACAGGGTATGGGTGAGCACATCGCCGGCCAGGGCCATGCGGCGAATGATCAGCATCACCCCCAATGGCGCACCGGCCACGGAAATGGCGAGGGACGCCGCCAGCGCCCGGCGCATGGCCTCAGAGCCGATAAACGGATCAAACAGAAATTCGCCGACCGTCATGCCGCATCCACCCGCACACAGACCGGTGCATCTTCCGCCCAGGCCTGCGACATCAGGTGCGCCCGCGACAGATTTTCGGGGCTCAGCACGTCAGAGGTGGGGCCCCAGGCCAGACACTCGCGGGCCAGCAACAGGGTGTCGGGAAAATGCCCGCGAATCAGGTTATAATCATGGAGAACGGCAATCACCGTGCGTCCGTCCCGGTGCCAGCCGTGGATAATGGCCAGCAGATCCGCACAGGTTTTATCATCAATGGCGGTAAACGGCTCATCCAGTAAAATAAGCGCTGCGTCCTGCACCATCAAGCGGGCGAACAGGACCCGCTGGAACTGGCCACGCGACAGGGCCCCGGACGGACGTTCCTCGAAACCCTCCAGCCCGACCTCCCTGAGCGCCGTCCGCGCCCGCTCAATCATCGCCGGCGTAACCCCGCCGAAAAGCCCGGCATCGCGATAAAACCCGAGACAGACCGTGTCCAGAACCGATATCGGGAAACTGATATCCAGCTGCGCCTGTTGCGGCAGAAAACCAAAATCCGAAATTGCCCAGGGGCCCAGATCAATATGCCCGTCAAGCGGTGCCAGTAGTCCCATCAGACCCTGCAGCAGGGTTGATTTACCGGCCCCATTGGGACCGACGATCGCAGTCAGGCTGCCGACCGCAAACTGGCCGTCCAGATGGTGGACAGCCGGGTGCTGATCATAGCCGAGGGTCAGGTTTTCGATGGATATGGCGGCGTCGGACATGGGCCTATCCCAGCGCCCACAGAACGCAAACCCAGACAACCGTACTGAGGCCCGCAGCCAGCGTTAGGCGCAGCGGCAACCCCGCCCGCATCAGCGAGAAGGCCTGAATTCGGGGGGCAGGAGTTGTCCGGTGGACATGTCCCGCGTGATCATTTCCGGCCTGCGCCATGGTTTCTCAACTGGATTAATTCAGATATTTTTTGTTATGTTATAATATAACATTTCTGTCAAGATAGGCACCGCCTGTTTTCAAAACAAAATTCAATCCGATCCCGCATCGGCCCTGTTGTCATCAGACAAATGCCCAACAATCACGGGAGCCACAATCAACGCCACGCGCACAGGCCGACCAGCGCTATTAAGTCGCGGCAATTGCCAGCACCCGTAAGCCTCTCTATATCAGTCGCCTGCAATCCATTCACTCCGGGGGCACCATGTCACAATCCGCCTACACGAAACTCGAAGACCGTTTTCATCGCCTTGCCCTGTTGCACGAGGCTGGCCACATCCTGGACTGGGATTCCGCGACCATCATGCCAAATGGTGCGGCGGCGGCACGCGGCGAGCAGGTCGCCGAACTGAAAGCCCTCAGCCACGGCATTCTGGCGGCGACGGAAACCGGCGACCTGATCGAAGCGGCGACGGAACAGGTTGATTTGAACCCCTGGCAGCGCTCGAACCTGGATTTGATCCGCCGTCAATGGACCCGCGCCACGGTTCTTCCCGAAGATCTGGTGGTTGCCCTGTCCAAGGCCTGCAGCGAATCCGAGACCGTCTGGCGCGAGGCCCGCGCCGAAGCGGATTTTGAAAAAATCCGACCCTATACGGAAACCGTATTATCACTGGTCCGCGAATCAGCAACGGCGGTCGCCGAAAAGCTTGATCTGTCCCTCTATGATGCCCTGCTCGATCAGTTCGAGCCCGGCGCCCGCTCGGCCGAGATCGACCCGGTTTTTGACGATCTGGGCAAATGGCTGCCCGGCTTTCTGAACGAGGTCCTGGCCGCACAGGAACGGCGCCCAGCCATCGAAATGCCGCAGGGGCCGTTCCCGGTCGCCACCCAGCGCGAACTGGGGGTCAAATTCATGGCGGCGCTCGGTTTTGATTTCGATTACGGCCGTCTCGATATCAGCCTGCACCCGTTCTGCGGCGGCACGCCCGATGATGTGCGCATTACCACCCGCTACGACGAAGCGGATTTCACCTCGGCTCTGATGGGGGTTTTACACGAAACCGGTCATGCCATGTATGAACGCGGCCTGCCCCAGGATTACCGCCGCAAGCCGGTTGGTCTGGCACTCGGCATGAGCATGCATGAAGGCCAGTCCCTGCTGGTCGAGATGCAGGTCTGTCGGTCGCGCGGGTTTCTCGAATATGCGGCGCCTCTGGTCCGCCAGGCCTTCAACGGCAGCGGCCCGGCCTGGGAGGTCGACAACCTGCACCGGCTTTATTCAAAGGTTGAGCGCGGTTTCATTCGCGTTGATGCCGACGAAGTGACCTATCCCGCCCACGTCATCCTGCGCTATGAACTGGAAAAAGCACTGATCCATGACGAAATGAGACTGGCCGACCTGCCCGAGGCCTGGAACCAGCGCATGGGAGATCTGCTCGGCATTACACCGGCCAATGACCGCGAAGGCTGTCTGCAGGATATCCATTGGTACGACGGGGCCTGGGGTTATTTCCCGACCTATACATTGGGGGCAATGACCGCCGCCCAGGTTTTCCGGGCCGCCACGGATGCCGATCCGGCGATCAGTGCTGGCATTCCACAAGGAGATTTCAAACCGCTGATGGGCTGGCTGCGTGAAAACATCCACGCCAAGGGCTCGCTGATGCCGGCATCGCAACTGCTGACCGAGGCGACCGGTCATGCCCTTGACCCCGAGATCTTTAAGGACCATCTCCGTCAGCGTTACCTGAACTGACAACCGAGGGAGAAACCATGCGCCTGAACTTCGATTTTACCGAACGCGTGGTTATTGAGACCGAGCAAATGGACTGGGTCGCATCACCGCTTGCGGGCGTTCATCGGCGCATGCTGGATCGCCAGTCTGCGGAATCCGGTCGCGCCACCTCGGTGGTCTGGTATGAGCCGAACAGCTTTTTCTCGCCCCATAGCCACGGCGGCGGCGAAGAGTTTCTGGTGCTCGACGGCACCTTTTCTGACGAGACGGGAGATTTCGGCCCCGGCATGTATGTCCGCAACCCGGTCGGCTCCCGTCACAAACCACACAGCAGGGATGGCTGCACGATCTTTGTTAAACTGTGGCAGATGGCGCCGGAAGACCAAAGTTTCGTGCGCCTGGACACCGGCAACCGCCCCTGGCAACCGGGGCTTGTCGACGGTTTGTCGGTAATGCCGCTGCATTCATTTGGCACAGAAAACGTGGCTTTGGTTAAGTGGCAGCCGGGCACCCGGTTTACTGGGCACCAGCACCCCGACGGCGAAGAAATCTTTGTCATTGAAGGGGTATTTGAAGACGAAGCCGGCACCTACCCGAAAGGAACCTGGCTGCGCAACCCGGCCGGCAGCACGCATGTTCCGTTCAGCCGGGAAGGCTGCATCCTTTACGTTAAGACAGGACATTTGCCGCACGACCTGAACGCCCGGCTTGAAAGCAAATAGCCAGCGCTGCGCTTGCCTCAACCGGGGTCGACGATTAGGCTACGCCCACTTTTAAAAGCATACCAAAATGAGGCTCCCGTGAACTACGTTTCGACCCGAGGATCTGCACCTGTTCTGGAATTTGATGAGGTCCTGCTGGCCGGGCTGGCCCGCGACGGTGGCCTCTATGTGCCGGAATCCTGGCCGGTTTTTGATGCCGATAAGATCCGCTCCCTGAAAAATCTGAGCTATCCGGAACTGGCCTTTGAAATCATCAAGCCGTTTGTCGGTAATACGGTCAGCGATAAGGATTTGAAAGCCATTCTGGACGGAGCCTATGCCCATTTTGACACCGCCGAAGTGGCGCCTTTGAAAAAGCTCGACACAGATGAATATCTGCTTGAGCTGTTTCACGGCCCGACCATTGCCTTCAAGGACATGGCCATGCAGTTTCTGGGGCCGATGTTCGACCATGTCCTGCGAAAGCGCCAACAGCGCGTTACCATTGTCGGCGCCACATCGGGCGATACCGGCTCGGCCGCCATCGAAGCCTGCCGGGATCGTGCCGCCATCGATATCTTTATCCTCTATCCCCATGGCCGGGTATCCGACGTGCAGCGCAAACAGATGACCACGGTGATGGCCGCCAATGTCCATTGCATTGCCGTCAAAGGGACCTTTGATGATTGCCAGGACATGGTGAAAAACCTGTTCAATGATACGGATTTCAGGGACCGATGGAACCTGAGCGCGGTCAATTCCATAAACTGGGCCCGTATCGTTGCCCAGATCGTCTATTATTTCTGGGCCGCCCTGAAAGTCGGCTCGCCGGACAAGGCCGTCTCCTTTGCCGTGCCGACGGGAAATTTCGGCAACGTTTTTGCCGGATACGCGGCCCGTAAAATGGGCCTGCCCATTGAGCGGCTGGTGATTGGCTCCAACAGCAATGATATCCTGACGCGGTTTTTCGAAACCGGCACCATGGAGATGAACGGGGTTCACCCGACCATCAGCCCGAGCATGGATATCCAGGTTTCAAGTAATTTTGAACGCCTGTTGTTCGACCTGTTCGATCGCGACGGTGCTGCCGTCAAGCGGTGCATTGACGGCTTTCGGGAGACCGGGAAATTCAGCGTCTCGCCGCAGCAATTCGACGCGGCGCGCCAGTTGTTTGAAGGCTACCGTTTCGATGATGCAGAGACCAAGGCCATGATCGCCCTTATTTATAAAGAAACCGGCGAACTGCTGGACCCGCACAGCGCTGTGGGTGTTGCCGCGGCGCGCCGGGCGAAACCACATATTCGGACACCGCTGGTTGCCCTGGCAACGGCCCATCCGGCGAAATTTCCCGATGCCGTCGCCGCGGCATCCGGGCAACACCCGGCTTTGCCAGCTCATTTAACCGACCTTTTTGACCGAAAAGAGAAATCAGACGTGATCGACAATGATCTGGACAAAGTCCGCAGCCATATTATCAAGACTCTCGAAGGAACCGCCTGATGGAAGTTCAGGTAACCACACTGGCCAACGGACTGCGGGTGGTCACGGACCGCATGCCGAACGTGGAAACCGCTTCGGTTGGCGCCTGGGTCGATGTTGGCACCCGTGATGAAAAGGCCGAAATAAACGGCATTTCCCACATGCTCGAACATATGGCCTTCAAGGGTACGGAACGCCGTTCCGCCTACGACATTGCTGAAGAAATCGAAGCGGTCGGCGGCCATTTAAACGCCTATACGTCACGGGAGAACACCGCCTATTACGCCAAGATCCTGAAACAGGACCTGCCGCTGGCGGTCGATATGATTGCCGATATTCTGCAGAATTCAACCATGGACCCGGAGGAGCTGGAGCGCGAACGGACTGTCATCCTGCAGGAAATCCACCAGGCCCACGACACGCCTGACGACATCATCTTTGATTATTTCCAGGAAGTCGCCTATCCGGATCAGGCCATGGGCCGGCCCATTTTGGGCTCCGTTGAGCTGGTCCAGTCGATGCAGCGCGGCACCATTCTCGATTACATGCGCAGCAACTATTCCGGCTCACAAATGGTGTTTGCAGCGGCCGGCAACCTGGACCATGACCATGTCACCCGGCTGGCCGAGGCGGCCTTTGCCAAACTTCCCAAACAGACGGAAGTAACGCGCCCGCTTCCCACCTACAGCGGCGGCGATTTTCGCGAAGAGCGGGATCTGGAACAGGTCCATCTGATGCTCGGTGTGAACGGTGTTTCCTATCTGGATGATGATTTTTATACGGCGTCGGTATTGTCGACCCTGTTCGGGGGCGGCATGTCGTCGCGGTTATTCCAGGAAATTCGCGAAAAACGCGGGCTCGCCTATTCGATCTATTCGTTTTTATCCAGTTACAGCGACAGTGGCCTGTTTGGCATTTATGCGGGAACCGGGGCCAAGGAAGCGGCAGAAATCCTGCCTTTGATTTCCGCTGAAATGTCGAAACTGGCAGACGGGATTGCGGCCGATGAAATTGCCCGGGCCCGGGCCCAGCTCAAGGCCAGCATCCTGATGTCGCTGGAAAGCACCTCGTCCCGCTGCGAGCAGATGGCCCGCCAGATCGCCATGTATGGCCGGCCGATGACCGTTGAGGAAACGGTGGAACGGATTGATGCGGTCAATGAAAGCGGCCTGAAAAAGGTGGCACAGCAGTTGCTGGAAGGCGACGTTACGCTCTGCGCCGTTGGCCCCTGTGCGCATTTGGGCGAAAAACCGAAGTTTTCCTGAGCAGAATTCCATCAAAGACCGGCCCGGGCTTGGTGTCCGCTGCCGCCAATGCCCGCGTCAGGCAGCCCGGACCAACGGGTCGCTGCTGTCTGTTCACACGCTTATTGAGACCAAAGTACTATTTTCTCTGCGGTTTCACTTGTTAAGTGGGGTGATTTTTCAGAACAAGTGAACGCGACAATCAACCGGTTTTTTCCAGCCCAGCAAGACGAAATACTGGGCTTCCGCCTTCAGACGTAGACAATGCAATCAATAAGGTCCGGGCGGCATCTAGCCGAAGAGATGCGGTTCGCGATATTGTCGATATCGCCCATATCGTGAACCACATTGGACCACTCGGTCCGCTGGTTTGGGCTTCGACCGCAAAGCCACATGAGAACCGGGCACCGTTGCAGATCATCCGCGAAATGCGCAGCATTGCGGGAGGATACACTTCAAAAGAGTATATGATCCTCCGCGTCGATGGCGCCCCGGTTGTGAAAGGTATCATTGTCGATACGGTCAACGATGCGTTGAACCTTGCTGCCGACTATATCGAAGACGCACCTCTCGCCTATCCAGGCCGATTGTTCGTCGATAGTTGAAGACCGCCCCGTCGAAGCAACCGATGACCACCTCGACCAGGTACGGATTTTAGAGATCATCAATTTTGCAGCGGTACCCGAAGTGCAGGAATAAACAGATCTGCCATCAACAGGCGAGACGCGGCGTGCTGTTCTTTGTCCGACAACCCTTAACAGTACAGGCCTTCGTTCGGATTAGCTGTGGATGCCTGGCATGGGTCAGTAAACGGGGATGCATTGAACCCTTTGCGGACTCTTTTTCACATTTAAATAGCCCCCCAAAAAGCGGACGGTTTGTTAGCTTAAAACCTGCAAAAATCCAATAAGGGTTGAAAATCGAGATCGTCAGCGGCCCGAAGCGCTTCGAGATAATCCGACCGAAGTTTTCCCGCGTTTACCAGATCACCACCGCCCCATGAAAAGCGTTGGCTCCCCATTTTCTTGAGTATGAGATCGGTCATTAATCGCGCGTGGCGACCATTGCCATTAACAAATGGGTGAATCCAGGTAATCTCGCGATGAAACCGAACAGCAACCTCATCAGGTGGATAGGTGTTGTTCTCAAGCCAATGTTGGACGTCACCAAACAATTGGTGAAGGCGCGTCGGGACTGCATAAGCATCTACATCCCCTATATTGACATTGCGTTGGCGAAACCGTCCTGCCCAGAGCCACACATCACCAAACATACGTTTGTGCAATGCTTGCGCATACTTAATCTCCAAGAGCCCCTTTCGGTTTCTTGAGAAGGCCCACATATCAGCCTGCACAATATTCATTTGTTCAGCCGCATTGAGCTCTGCCATAGACGTGATGTGAAGCGGTATCAGTTGCTCCAGCTCTTCCGGGTTTAACGGTGTAGCCCCGTCCGGCGCTTCATATTCAATCGTCATTGGTTTCCCACATGCTGCCTGGCATTCTTGTTTTCAGATCGTCTGCGATCATTCGAATCTGGAGCTGAGATTGCGCGTCACTGGTCCCCTGGTCTTCGAGGGACATGGACCGTGCCGTTCCCAGGACATGCTGTGTCGCGACTTTTACTGCCTGTTGGTCTACGCTGTCTTTCAGTGACGCATGAGGGATTAGCGCGTAAACAAACTGACAATTGAGGGCCGAGGCCAGTTTGTTCATAGATTCCAGTGTGGCTTTGCCTTCCGCTTCATTTTTTTCGATTTGAGCAACGGCGGACTGCGATATGTTAAGACGCTTGCCCAGTTGTTTTGCTGATAGCCCAAGCGTTTTTCTAATTGTCTTGAGCCAACCGGACCGGGGCCGTGGCGTTTGTGCCAGGGCCTTGAGTTTTGCGAGTTGGTTATCCAGTTGGATGAGGTTAAAAAGCTTGGATTGAGTGCCCACTACAAAAGTCCCAGCTATTAAAGATATGTAATTAAAATAAGTTATGACTTATTAAATGTCAATTTTTAATAAGCCATAACTATATATTTTATCAACTTAGGGCGCCTATATATCTACTTTTTCTGAAAGCTCCAACGCATCATCCATATCCACACCGAGGTATCTGACAGTGCTTTCAATTTTCGAGTGACCCAAAAGCAGTTGAACTGCCCTCAGATTTCCCGTCTGTCGATATATCATTGTCGCTTTGGTTCTTCTAAGCGAGTGTGTCCCGTATTCGGAAGGATCCAGATCGATCAGTTTCAGCCATCCATGTAAAAGCCTGGAATATTGACGCGTTGTCAGATGTTCATTTGGCTTTTGCCCCGGGAATAGGTACTCGCAATCCCGGTTTTTCCTATATTTCAGGTACAAATCAATTGAACTTCGTGTGTAGTTGGTTAGTTCGAACTTTACAGGTCGACCGGTTTTCTTTTGCCTGATAACGGCTCTTTGCTGGGAATAGCCGTTTGGTGCTATTTCCCCCATTTTGGCGGCAACCACGTCGCATCCGCGAAGTTTACTATCCAAAGCGAAATTAAAAAGCGCCAGATCTCGCGCCTTCTTCCGAATACGCAAAAATGTCCGGACTTCCCATACGTGACGGACCGTTAGCGGCCGCTTTTGGCCGATGAGTTTTCCTTTGTTCCATGGTGGAACCGGCGACGTTGTTTGAAAAATAGAGAACATACCTACCTCCTGAGAACTGAGTTAAAGTTTGAGGAAGTGTTAATTGTATTCTAAAATTCGGTGAAATCCTGCGTTTACCTTTTTGAACCCATTGTGGACGGTAACGCAAATTTTGACCCGAGGCTGTCATTCTGAGTGAGGCAAAATCAGGGAGAAGGTGCTGCCGACATCCACCTCAGATTCAAATTCAAGCCTTCCTCCCATAGCCTCTATCAGGGATTTACTGATAGACAGGCCAAGTCCAGTACCACCATGTTTGCGGGTCGAGGATGAATCTGCTTGAGAAAATGGTTCGAAAATGTTCGGCCGAAATTCCTCGGGAATGCCGCATCCATGATCTTTAACCCGGAGGAAAATTTCACCGTCAACGCTGTCTAGGGAAATTTCCACGTTGCTTGAAGGTTCCGAAAACTTGGCTGCGTTAGATAACAGATTGTTCAAAATTTGTTCAAAACGATGTTCATGTATATTGGCATAGCACGGAGTAGCTTGGTTTTTGAGGACAAAATTGACTGACTGTTCCAGCGCGAAGTCCTGATTGTTTTTAACAATTTCTGAAGTCAGATCACATATATTGTGACGAGATGTCTTGATGCTCAAGGTTCCAGATTGAATCTTTTCGTAATCCAGCAACTCGTTTACCAATCGGAGCAATGCCTGATTGTTTCTCAGTGCAATAT
>JABMNT010000226.1 GCA_013203595.1 Rhodospirillales bacterium | reverse complement strand
TTGATGATTTCTTCGTTCGAGCCAATTCCGGTGTAGTTGATTTTAATGCCGGAGGAAGCTGTGAAATCGGTCATGAATTTTTCTGGCAGGTAGTCGGACCACATAAGAATGTTGATCTCGCCGGAAGACGAAAATGCATCTTTTACAATCCATGGGCTGGCGACGGCAACAGCCCCGGTCGCCACTGCTGTTTTCATTACTGAACGGCGCGTAAATGATTTCGCTGCCTTTGCATTGAGTTCTGTAGAAGTCGGTTTCTTGGTCGACATTTATTCTCTCCTGTAAATGTTATTCGGGCATAATTGACCTGATGCCCGATGACGCCTTGAGACAAGCATAAGTATGAAACCGACTTGACCATGACGTCAATCAATTCACAAAAGATTCATGAATGTCCGGAAATCGGGCCATGTCGCTCTCAGGTATTCGCAGATTTAGGGTCTTCCATATGGACAAGACCGGTTAGGTCCAATCGGGTGTAATGATGGGGACCAAAGGAATGGCTGGCCGCAGAGAATGCCCAGTAAACGTGGTGTTTGTGGCCTTTTTCCGGTTTTCCGGTTGCGCGAATATGGAAATCCCTTTAATCACCAGAACAGCGCGGGAATACCATTTAAGACAATTATAAGGATATTTTGATGACACAGGAACTTTTTCACTACATTGACGGCGAGCGGCGGGGCGGCACCAGCGGCCGCTTTGGCGACGTCTATAATCCGGCCACCGGTGAAGTGACGAAAAGCGTCCCGCTGGCCAGTGCCGATGAAGTGCGCCAGGCCATTGCCTCGGCTGCGAAAGCTCTGCCAGGCTGGTCGGCGACGCCGGCAGCCAAACGGGCCCAGGTGATGTTTAATTTCCGCGATCTCATTAAACAGAATATGGACGAACTGGCGGTACTGGTATCGACCGAACACGGCAAAACCCTGGAGGATGCAAAAGGCTCCATAACGCGGGGGCTTGAAGTGGTTGAATTTGCCTGCGGCATCCCGCATTTGCTGAAAGGGGAATACTCGCAATCGGTGGCCACCGGCGTTGATGTGATGTCCGCCCGCCAGCCGGTCGGTGTCTGCGCCGGAATTACACCCTTTAATTTTCCGGCCATGGTGCCCATGTGGATGTTCCCGATGGCGCTCGCGACCGGCAACACCTTTATTCTGAAACCGTCCGAGCGTGACCCGTCCTGCGGTCTGCGGCTGGGCGAATTGATGCTCGAGGCCGGCGCGCCGAAAGGTGTGCTGAATGTTATCAATGGCGATAAAGAGGCCGTTGATGTGCTGCTTTCCGACCCCACCGTCGGTGCCATCAGCTTTGTCGGATCGACGGCCATTGGTCGCTACATCTACGAGACCGGTTGCGCTCATGGCAAACGCGTGCAGGCCCTGTGCGGGGCTAAAAACCATATGGTTATCATGCCGGATGCCGATATGGACCAGGCCGCAGATGCCGCCATGGGAGCCGCCTATGGTTCGGCCGGCGAACGCTGCATGGCGATCTCGGTGGCGGTTGCGGTCGGTGATGAAACGGCCGATGCCTTCATCAAGCGCATGGCGCCGAAAGTCCAGAGCCTGAAGATCGGTGCCTATAATGATCCGGCAGCGGAAATGGGACCGGTTGTCACCCGCCAGGCGAAGGAGCGGATCGAGGACTATATTGATCAGGGCGTTGCCGCCGGGGCGGAACTGGTTGTCGATGGCCGCGGTGTCAGTCTGCAGGGTTATGAAAACGGATTCTTTGTTGGCGGCTCGCTGTTTGACCGGGTGACGACCGATATGTCCATCTACAAAGACGAAATTTTTGGACCGGTGCTGTCGGTGGTCCGTGCAAAAACCTATGAAGAAGCCAAGCAAATGGTGATCGACCATGAATACGGAAACGGCGCGGCGATCTTCACCCGTGACGGGGATGCGGCCCGCGATTTCGCGCTGGATGTAAATATCGGCATGGTCGGTGTCAATGTGCCGATCCCGGTGCCGGTGGCCTACCATAGTTTCGGGGGCTGGAAAGCCTCGTTGTTCGGCGACCATGCGGTCCATGGCATGGAAGGCGTGCGGTTTTACACGAAATTGAAAACGGTCACCGCACGCTGGCCTTCGGGGATTAAGGAAGGCGCTGTGTTTAACTTCCACAGCGGCAGCGACACGCTCTAAGTCGGCATAAGGCGTTGCGGGGGGCGATGGAAGCGGGCACTGGACGAATTCGCTGCCGGCGGCTGTCGCCCGGCGGCTGTCGCCCGGCGGCTATCGCCCAGTGGATGTCGCCGATGGCTGCACGCAGGAGTAACCTAGAAAGAATAGTGACAACTTCCCGTTTCCCCTCAACCCGATTTTTGCTATACAATTATGCGTAAAGATACGTGATCCAGAATACTGGACGCAAAATTTGTGCTTTTGCATAAGGGACGGGACTGTGATCAACGACTTGAACAAGGCGCTCTTCGCCGTGTGGTTGGCGGGTGGTTTGCTTGCGGCATCATCAAATGCATTCAGCCAGGCAACGAATTCTGTACAAAATCAGATCAATGCGAAAGGGGGCCTGGTTTCCAGCCTGGCATCGAAACTGCAGGCCAGTGAAAACCAGCTGGCAACCCTGAAAGCGGAAATTCAGGCCAAAGACCGGGAATTGGAAAACCTGCGTGCCGCCTGGCAGGAGGAAAATCAACGTGCCGCCCAACTGGCAAGCCAGCAAGCCGAAACCGACAAACGGGTTGCCGAAACCGCTGCCAGCCTCAAGGCCATGGAAACAAGCGTCCAGGCCAGGGACCAGGAGCTTGCCGGTCTGCGTGAAAAGGAAAAAGCGCTGGTTACCCTGCAGCAGCAGTTTGGCGCCCAAAAAAGCCTGCTGGACGGACTGAACAACCGGGTGCAGGAGCAGGACGGGCTGATCATCGAACTGCAGTCCCGGCTGAACGAGACCAAAACAGACCTGGGCAGCGCCGGCGGCAAGATCGGTGTGATGGAAAAGGACCTGGGCGAAACCGGTTCAGCCATCAAGGACCTGAAGGCAGACCTGGATCAGGCCATTTACACCATCCGCGAACGCGACGCGGAAATCGGCCGGTTGCGGACGGATCTGCAGGAAGCCAAAAGCGCTTATGTGCGCGGCACAAAGTCAATTGAGGAACTGGCGTTTCACCGCCTGGTTTTGGGCGGCGTACTTGCTCTGACCCTGTTCGGGCTGCTGCTGAGTTTCCGCCGACGCAGATAAAACGCTAGCCGCGCAATTTTGATGCCCGCTGGTCGGCGCGCTGCTGAGCTGATAGGGCCTGTCCCACCGACATTTCGCCACGCACGAGGGCCATCAGCCGGTCGGCTTCGGCAATGCCCTGGGAACTGGCCAGATAAAACCAGGCATAGGCCTCGATGTAGTCCAGTTCAACGCCCTGACCCTCGGCGTACATCCAGCCCAGCAGAAACTGCGCATTGGCATCGCCCTGAATGGCGGCCCGCTGGTACCACCTGGCGGCTTCGTTCAAATCTTTTTTTACGCCGTCGCCGTTTTCAAAAATGATGCCAACCCGGGTCTGGGCTGCCGGGTGGCCGAGTTTCGCCGCCCGCAGGTGCCAGCCAACGCGGCCCCTGGAGTCCGTCGGTGTGCCCAGACCGACTTCGTACATTTCCAGCAATGCGGCTTTCGCCTCATCCCATTGCTGGTTGGCGGATTTCTCAAACCAGTCAATGGCACCCTGATAGTTTTGATCGACGCCGACACCATCTTCCAGCATGCGCCCGACCAGGTATTGCGCATGGGGATCTTCGCGATTGGCAAAATTCATCAAGCCGGTGAAGGCGGTGCCGAAATCACCCTGCGCGGCGGCGGCTTCGATCAGGGCCTTGAGGTCTTTCTCAGAGGCATCGGTGGTCGCCGGATCGCTGACGAATCTGGTGATCGAACGGGTCAGGGTGCTGTCGGTTGGACGGGCAAAAGACGGCGGCGCGGCCACCGGGGTCACGGCCTCGGGTGATGGTGCCTGCGCGGTGGAGATAAGCCGGTTCGCTGCAATCAGGGCCTGGGCGTCGGTTTTTGCCAGCGCGATGGGGGGCATTTGGGGAAGAAACTCGTCTTTGGAAAAAATCGGTTTGGGTTCATCCCCGGGCGTGACCGTTCCTGAAGACCGGGCTTCGGCGATGTCCGCATAAACAGCCAGGCTTGCGCCGGCTTCTTCCTGCACAGAGTGGTAATAGGCGAGAAACCGGTCATAGCCATCTTTTGTATTGTCCTGTTTTGCTGCGGCAAAGCGCTCTTCGCCAATCCAATGCAGCAACCGGTAGCGATACTCGCGGCCAGCAAAATCAAGTGTGGTGACATCCTGGGCCTTGATGAAGCTTTCATATTTGGCTAGGGACTGGGCTTCCAGCGGACAGCGCCACTCAAAACAATCGGTCGCGCAGCCGCCCAGCAGAACCGGCAAGACTAAAACCGTTGTAAGATTAAGGAGGCGTCGCACCTGATCAATTCCCGCCCTCGTTTCGGATGTGCAAAATTCTGACATGAGATCGCATGGGACGCAATGGAGGGTCGATAATTACCCTTGCCAAAATGAATAAATTAAATTTAAATTCATAAGCATGAAAATAACTACAATAATTTCATTTATTGAAAATGATTGTATTCACATGCAACGTCACGGGACCATCTGATGCCGAACCGACCTGAAATGCCGATCACCGACCCGCAACCGGAGCAGGCGCAACCGGTTGGCGAACAAATACGTGACCTGCGCAAGGTCCGTGGTCTGACCCTGCAGGGGCTAGCCGACAAAACCGGCCGTTCGGTCGGCAATTTGTCGCAGATTGAACGCAATATCTCCGATGTGTCGATTCCGGTCCTCAAGGAGATTGCTGAAGCCCTGGATGTGAGCATCAACTGGTTTTTCCAGGGCGTGGCCAATGCGCCGGCGGACGAACGCGATATTATCGTGCGGGCCGATAACCGGCGCCGGCTGGAGTTTGCCGGCACCGGGATGGTCGAAGAGCTTTTGTCGCCGAACTTTTCCGGCACCTTCGAAATGATCCTGGGGACGTTTGCGCCGGGGGCGGCGACGGGATCGGAGAACTATTCACGAACCGGAGAAGTCGGCGGTTATTTAATAGCTGGTGAGTTGCAACTGACGATCGGGGAGCGCGCGTTTTCGATCGGTCCGGGTGACGCCTTCACCTATCCCAGCACGGAACCCCATCGCTGCTGGAATCCGGGTGCCGCTGTGGCCACTGTTTTGTGGGTCGTGGCGCCGCCATCCTATTGATTTTTAAGTGCTGAAACCGACACGCCTTGGCGTTAATGAAGGGGATTGAAGATGGTTAAGGAACTACCAAAAAAAGCACGTGTAGTGATTGTCGGCGGCGGTGTTATTGGCTGTTCGATCGCCTATCACCTGACCAAGATCGGCTGGTCCGATGTGGTTTTGCTTGAACGCAAGCAATTGACATGCGGCACCACATGGCATGCCGCCGGGCTGATTGGTCAACTGCGCGACAGCCAGAATATGACCAAACTGGCGAAATATACGGCCGAGCTCTATTTGGGCCTTGAGCAGGAGACCGGGCAGGCGACCGGCTATAAAATAAACGGCTCGCTGTCGATAGCGACCACGGAAGGCCGTTTCGAGGACCTGAAACGGCGCGCCGATATGGCAAAAGTGTTTAATCTGAAAGTTGATGTGCTGGGTCCCCAGGGCTGCGCTGATCATTACCCGATCATGAATACCGAGGGCGTTTTGGGCGGGATTTTCATCCCGTCTGACGGCCAGGCCAACCCGATTGACATTACCCAGGCCCTGGCCAAGGGCGCGCGCATGGGCGGTGCCCGGATATTCGAACACACGCTGGTTACCAAAGTCCGCCATTCAGGTGGAAAAATTACCGGTGTGGAAACCGAAACGGGCACCATCGATGCCGACTATGTGGTTTTATGCTGCGGCATGTGGACCCGTGACTTTGCTGCGCAAATCGGTGTCACCGTGCCCCTGCATGCCTGCGAGCATTTTTACGTCGTCACCGAACCGTTTGCCGGAATCACCCCGGATCTGCCCGTATTCAGGGACTACGATGCCCACGCCTATTACAAGGAAGACGCCGGGAAATTATTGCTGGGCGCGTTTGAGCCGGTGGCCAAACCCTGGGGGATGAACGGCATTTCAGCGGATTTCAGTTTTGACGAACTGCCTGACGATTTTGATCACTTCGAGCCGATCCTGGAAGGCGCCATCCATCGGGTGCCAGCGCTGGCCCATGCCGGTATCCAGAAGTTCTTTTGCGGACCTGAAAGCTTTACCCCCGATGACCGCTATCATCTGGGGGCCGCGCCGGAATTTGAAAACCTGTTTGTTGCCGCCGGTCTTAATTCCATCGGCATTCAGTCGGCCGGCGGTATCGGCAAGGTGATAGCGCAATGGATGCGCGATGGCCTGCCACCGTCGGATCTCAACAGTGTTGATCTGCGCCGCAATATGCCGTTTCAGGGTAACAAAAAATATCTGCATGATCGGGTCACGGAAACCCTGGGGCTGCTGTATGCTGTGCACTGGCCGTTTCACCAATATAAGACGGCGCGCAACGTGCGCAAATCGCCATTTTATGAGGCGATGAAGGTGGCTGGCGCATGCTATGGCGAAATGGCCGGTTGGGAGCGTCCGAACTGGTATGCACCGCCCGGCGTAAAGCCGGTTTATGAATATTCCTTCACCCGCCAGAACTGGTTTGCGCATTCGGCCGCTGAACACCGCGCAGTACGCGAAGCCGTCGGTTTGTTTGATCAGACGTCTTTCGCCAAGTTTCGCGTCGAAGGGCCTGATGCGGAGCGGGTTCTCAACCGCATATGCGCCAATGAGGTTACCGTTGAACCGGGTAAACTGGTTTATACCCAGTGGTTGAATGAAAACGGCGGTATCGAAGCCGACTTGACGGTTACCCGGCTGGCGGAAGACGCCTATCTGATCGTAACCGGCGGTGCCGGCCAGGTCCGCGATTTCAACTGGCTGAAGCGCCACATCCCCGCCGAGGCCCGCTGCGTGGCGACGGATGTCACGTCGGCCTATGCGGTGCTTGGCGTACAGGGCCCGAATGCGCGGGCCCTGCTGCAGTCGATCACATCGGCTGACATGTCGAACGCAGGCTTTGGCTTTGGCCAGTCGCGCGACATCGAGATGGCCTACGGCCATGTCCGCGCATCGCGTATCACCTATATGGGTGAATTGGGCTGGGAACTCTATATCCCGACGGAATTTGCCACCGGTATCTACGACGCCATCGTCGCCGCCGGTGATCCCTTCGGGCTCAAACATGCAGGCATGCATGCCATGAATTCCCTGCGTATCGAAAAGGCCTACCGCCACTGGGGGCATGATATCACAGACGAGGAAAACCCGATTCAGGCGGGTCTCGGGTTTGCCGTCGCCTGGGATAAGAAGGACGGTTTTATCGGTCGTGACTCCCTGCTCCGCAAACGTAAAGCCGGTGTCAGTCAGCGCCTGGTGCAGTTCCTGGTCAATGACCCTGCCGTGATGCTGTACCATAACGAACCCGTATATCGTGATGGTGAGATTGTCGGCTATCTGACGTCGGGTATGTACGGCCATACCCTGGGCGGTGCCGTCGGGCTGGGCTATGTGGAAAATGCTGATGGAATTGATGCCGCGTTTATCACGTCCGGGTCCTTTGAAATCGAAGTCGCCGGGCAGCGTTATGGGGCGAAGGCATCGCTTCAGCCCCTTTACGATCCACAAAACCAGCGTGTGAGGCAATGAGTTATCCAGAACCAGCTTATAACGGGTGTCTTTTATGTGGATAGTTTATGGGTGCTGCTCCCTGACTATGGGATGACAATCTGTAATCCATCCTGAATGAGTCATAAACGACTCATTTAGGTTCATTTCCTGTTTATCGGGTTTTTTGAAGAAAATAATCCCGTTGAACGGGCCTGCTCCCATACTCTATAGACAGGTCTGTGGGGCATCTGTGGACGGTTATTAATATCCGGGCTCTGAAACCGGTATGTTGCCGGAATTCTGGGCATCATGATTTCTGGGCGGGAGTTTTCTTATGACAGAACCGCAGTTGAGTCTTGTAACGCCAGCCGACCATTTAGATTACAAACTGATTGAATTTGTCCACAAGTATGCGGATGGACAACGGGTGCACAAGCGTGGTCTTGATGCGACGCCGATGGTTGTTCAAAAATATGCCATTCGTGAAAAAGAAGTGATGGCCTTCAGCAATCATGAACGCCGCAAGTGCGCCCTGACGGCCTTTCATTTTCATCCTGATTTCCCCGACAACCAGCGCCGCACCTATATGGAAGCCCACCAGGACGGATACGAACTGGCGCAGGAAGTGGAGGCCCAGCGCCGTGCCGAATTGCGCCATGATAAATCAAGATGGACATCCAGACTTGCCCATACAGGCAGGACGGTTGCTGTCCTGTTGCATACAATGATCATCTATTCGGTTACCCATCACTCCGACAGCTAACCGTTTTTGCAGATCGAACCACATTCTTCGTTCTTGCATGTGATGTATCTGCGGATATCCGATTTTTTGTAGGGATCACAATTCTTTTTCAGGCAGGACTTCATTTCCAGGCCGGCCGTACACATCTGGGATTGTTTGCATGTGGTATCACAGAATTTCAGCAAACCTCCCGGTTTGTTGCATCTGCGCTCACAGAGACTTATTTTGGATTTGCTTTTCAGCCCCGAACATTCGTCTTTCTTACATTGGGAAATGCTCGCCGAGCCACTCAATACACATTTGTCGACACAATATTTCAAGGGGTTGAACGCTTCGGCCGGTGAAGGCCCTATTTGTCCCCGGTCGCCGATGAAAACACTGAACAAAAAAATCACCAAGCCGCCGATTAACAGGGTCAGTCGCATATAGCTGCCTCAATTTCTCTATCTATCCAAATCGCAGGGTATCATGAAATCCTGCCCGCCAACAAGACTGCCGGCACCGGCGGGTGAACCGGAACGGATTTACTGCTGGCATGGCTATAGCTGTGTAATTGGTCCCCTGACAAGGACTGCCATGTTATCTATGGTCTGAAACTCCCCACTCCGTGAAAGGAACGTGATGCAATTAAAGCCCCCCTACCTGATGTTTTTGGGCGATGCGGCGGACCAGTTGGCTGCAAAAACCGCGCAAGGGGTCGTCGATTGGCGGCCTGATATTTGTCTCGCGCAACTGCGCCTGCCCGGATGCAATGCCGATCTCGGGCTGCCTGACATGACCCTGGAAGACGCCGCTGCCCGGGGCGCAAAAACCCTTATTCTGGGGGTCGCCAACCGGGGCGGAAAAATTTCTGCTGAATGGGCCGGGGTTCTGGTGCGGGCCATGGAACTGGGCTTTGATATCGCCAGCGGGCTGCACAACAAACTGGCCGATGTGGCGGGCGTTTTGGAAGCGGCCACCACCCATTCGCGCCAGTTGTTTGACGTCCGCCACCCGACCCAGTCCTTTGCTGTCGCCAGCGGTTCCCGGCGCCCGGGCAAACGCATTCTGCCGGTCGGCACGGATTGCTCGGTCGGTAAAATGTATACGGCGCTGGCCCTGACCAAAGAAATGCAGGGCCGGGGCATGAAAGCCAGTTTCCGGGCAACCGGCCAGACCGGTATTTTTATCGCCGGGGAAGGGGTTTCCGTCGATGCGGTGGTCGCTGATTTCATTTCCGGGGCGACGGAGTTCCTGTGTCCGGCCAATGAGGTTGATCACTGGGATGTTGTCGAGGGGCAGGGGTCGCTGTTTCATGCCTCCTTTGCCGGGGTTAGCCTGGGTCTGATCCATGGCGCGCAACCGGACGCACTTGTGTTGTGCCATGAGCCGACCCGCACCCATATGCGTGGCCTGCCCGATTTTCCGATCCCTGACCTGGGGTTATGTATCGAGGCCAATCTGAACGCCGCCCGCCTGACCAACCCGGCCGTAACCTGTATCGGCGTTGCGGTGAATACAAAATCACTGAGCGAGGCGGAAGCCGGCGCCGTCCTTGAAAAAATCGAGGCGGAACTGGGGCTGCCGACCGTTGATCCGGTACGGACCGGGGTCGCGCGGCTGGTCGATGCCCTGCCGTGAGACGCCCGGAGCCTGAAAAGCGCCGCGTCCGGGTCCGCCATGAAGCCTGGCCCCTGGCCCGCCCCTTTGCCATTTCGCGCGGGGTGAAAACCCAGGCCGATGTTGTGGTTGTCGAGATCACCGATGGCCGGCTCGCCGGTCGCGGCGAATGCGTGCCCTATCCGCGCTATGGGGAAACCGTCGCCGGTGTTATCGAGGATATTGAAAAGGTGGAGGCCGCTCTGGCAGCGGGGATCGAGCGCGACCAGTTGCGCAATGTGCTGGCGGCGGGGGCTGCGCGCAATGCGGTGGACGCGGCGCTGTGGGACCTTGAGGCGAAAACCCAGGGCCGGCGGGCCTGGCAGATCGCCGGGCTGGACCAACCCGGGCCGTGTCTGACGGCGGAAACCATTGGCATTGGCACCATCGACGAGATGGCCGCATCGGCCCGGCGATTAGCCGGCGCACCGCTCATCAAGGTAAAACTGGATGACCGGCAGGTGATTGAGCGCATGCAGGCGGTCCGCGACCAGGCGCCGACGGCGCGCCTGATCATCGATCCAAACGAAGGCTGGAGCCTGGCGCTGTTACGCGACGTGGCACCGCTGCTTTGCGAACTTGGCGTTGAAATGATCGAGCAGCCGTTGTCCGCCACCGATGATGCCGGTCTGGCGGCCTATGACTGCCCGCTGGTTCTCTGCGCCGACGAAGCCTGCCATACCAAGGAAGGGCTGGATCAGTTGCAGGGTAAATATCAGATGATCAACATCAAGCTCGATAAGACCGGCGGCCTTACCGAGGCGCTTGAGCTGGCGGCGGCGGCCCGGGAGCTGGATTTCCAGATCATGGTCGGTTGCATGGTCGGGACCTCGCTGGCCATGGCGCCGGCGGCGCTGCTGGGTTGTTTTGCCCGCTTTGTAGACCTCGACGGGCCGCTTTTGCTGAAACAGGACCGGCAGCCGGGCCTGCGCTTTGACGGCGGATATGTCCATCCGCCCGCCCCGGAGCTCTGGGGTTAGTAGTCAAAATCCGTGTGATGAGCTAAAAAACAATGGAGCAACGGCGGGCAAGTCTGTTAGGTTAGCCGCCTTTGATTACCGACAGGACCCCCATGCAAGATCACCAGGATATTCGCGATGCCGTTGCTGCTTTGTGCCAGGGTTTCCCGGGCCCCTATTGGCAGGAGAAGGACCGGGAACGGGCCTATCCCACAGAGTTCGTTGCGGCCCTGACCCGGTCCGGGTTTCTCAGCTGCCTGATCCCGGAACAATATGGCGGCAGCGGCCTCGGCCTGGCGGAAGCCTCTGCAATTCTCGAAGAGGTCCACCGCCAGGGCTGCAATGGCGGCGCCTGTCACGCCCAGATGTATACCATGGGTACGGTGCTGCGGCACGGCAGCGACGCCCAGAAGCAGCAGTATCTGCCGGCTATTGCAGCCGGGGATTTACGCCTGCAGGCCTTTGGCGTGACCGAACCCACATCGGGAACCGATACCAGCCGGATCCGGACTACGGCCAGGCGCGATGGCGACAGCTATGTGATCAATGGCCAGAAAGTCTGGACGTCGCGGGCCGAACATTCCGATCTGATGCTGCTGCTGGCGCGCACGGCGACGCGCGATGCCGGGGTCAAGCCGCATGACGGGATGTCGGTGTTTTTGGTCGATATGCGCGAAGCGGTCGGCAACGGGCTGACCATCAAGCCGCTGCGGGCCATGCTCAACCATGCGACGACGGAAGTGTTTTTTGATGACCTGCGGATTCCCGCTTCCAGCCTGATCGGCGAGGAGGGAAAGGGCTTTCGTTATATTCTCGATGGCATGAATGCCGAGCGGATTCTGATCGCCTCGGAAGCCATCGGCGATGCCCGCTGGTTCATCAAAAAGGCGACGGACTATGCCAACGAGCGCAAGGTGTTTGACCGGGCCATCGGCCAGAACCAGGGCATCCAGTTTCCCATTGCCAAATCCTTCGCGGAAACCGAGGCGG
>JABMNT010000225.1 GCA_013203595.1 Rhodospirillales bacterium | reverse complement strand
TATGCCTAAAACATCATCAAAACTCCCTTTTTAGAAAATCTCAACTGCAAAAGGACGAATCGTATCGGCGCAAGATTATTTAGAGAGAAAAGTTACGCGGGAAAACAAGAATTTTGCAACTGGCTCATAATTACTTTACCAAATCTCGGTCAAGCCGTCAATAGACAAAATCATGGCAACAGAGGCCAATGAGGCACCCGTGTTTTCTGTCAATAATCATTCCAGCCGAGACCTTCATGACCGGAGCAATCTTGTCATTCGGTTAACCAGTTTATGTTAGCGTGAACATCGACACCTGCTTCACCGGGGACATAAATATGCCAGAGGCCACTTCTGCCGCGCCACCGCCATCCGCGGCAACATCTTCCGAAGACAGGAAGCTTCTTGAAGGGCTCACCCACCAACAGGAAAACCGCCCCGAACTGGCGGAGGCCGCCTATCAGGAAATCCTGGCGGCCAACCCCAACCACGGTCATGCCCTATTTATGCTGGGCCTGTTGGCGCACAGCGGCGGGCGCCTGGATGAGGCGCTGGACTATATGGCGCGCGCTGTCGTCGCCGCGCCGGCGTTTGCCAATGCCCATCTGCACCGGGGTGAAGTCCTGCAGTCCATGGGGCAGTTGGAAAATGCCCTGGGCTGTTTCGATCAGGCACTCGACCTGAAACCTGAATTGCTCGACGCCAGCCTGCGAAAAAGCCAGGTTCTGCAGCAGCTCGGACGCCTTGATGCGGCATTGAGCAGTGACCAAAAGGCCCTGTCCCTGCACCCGGCGTCACCCCGCATCCGCCTGAACATCGCCCTGACCCTGCGCCAGATGGGGCGCATCAGGGACGCTCTTTTTCAACTTGATGTAACGCTTGCCGAAAATCCGGACTTTACCGAGGCCTATTTCCAAAAGGGTTCGCTGCTCTACGCGACAGGCCGCCTGACGGAAGCGCTCGCCACTTTCGACGAAGGCATCGCCGTCGACTGCAACGATGCGCGGCTGTATAACGGCAAGGCATCCGTCCTCGTTCTTTCGGAACGTCTGGACGAAGCCCTCGCGTGTTATCTGCAGGCCCTGGATCTGGCCCCGGACGAGGCCCAGACCCATTCCAACCTCGGCGGACTCTATCAGCGGCTTGGTCAGGGAAAACAAGCCGTGTCCTACCTGCGCCGCGCCATAGCCCTGCGACCGGACCACGCAGAAGCCCATCAAAACCTGGCCTTTGCCCTGTTTAACCTGAACCAAAACGAGGACGCCTTCAACGAATTCGACTGGCGCTGGCGCAAGGACGATCAAAACCAGAAAATGCGCGCCTACGAAAAGCCCCTATGGGACGGCAAGACGGAGCTGACCAACCAGAAGCTGCTGCTGTGGCCCGAACAGGGGCCGCAGGACGTCACCATCTGGGCATCCAGCCTGCCACAGATCATTGCCCGCACAAAACACTGCATTGTACAGACCTATCCGAAACTGCTGCCACTATATGAGCGCTCCTTTCCCGACGCCGAGATTCGCGCGGACGTGCCGGTCTACGACAAATCGCAAAATGATTTCGATTATCACCTGCCCATGGGCAGCCTCTTTAAATATACCCGCCCTGACCTGAACCCGGACCAACCGGCCTATCTGCTGCCCGACCCGGGGCGGGTCGCGTACTGGCAGCAGCGGCTGGCCGCCACCGGCCCGGCACCTTATGTGGGGATCAGCTGGAAAGGCGCTGTGATAAACGACAACAGATCCCCCAATTATACAGAGGTCGCCGACTGGGCACCGCTGATCCATAAGCCGGCAACCTTCGTCAATCTGCAGTGCGGCGAAAGCGCTTCCGAGCTCGGCGCATTTGAAGAACTGCACGGTGTGCGGGTTCACGACTTTGAGGATCTTGACCTGTTTGATAATCTGGATGACGTGGCTGCCTTTGCCGCCGCCCTGGATCTGGCCATCAGTGTCTCAACCTGCGTCTCCGCCCTGACCGCAGGGGTCGGCACCGAGACCTGGATACTGGCCTGGAAACAGAGCCCCTGGAATAATTTGCTGCTGCAGTCGCGTGGCCCCGCTGTCACCCATTTCGAACGCAGCACCGGCGAAGACTGGCAGGCCTGCTTCGATGCCATGGCGGTTCGCCTGCAGGCACTGATCGACGGCTGACCGCCCCGCTTGCTTCTCCGCCCCCCCCTCCGCCTCTGCCACACCTGACGACAAGCAATAAATGCCCTGTTGCCTGGTCAAATCTTGCCGAAAGGGCCTGCCCTTGCCGTTCAGCCATCGGTTCCAGATCATGTTTTCCTTTTGTTATCAATGAATTAACAGAAATCAGAAAAGTTGGCACGTGGATTGCTGTTAGTAGGTCGGAATTACACTGTGCAAGGACCTATGGATATGGACAATCTGGCAATTAAGCATTCTCTGACGGCTGAAAACGCAAAAGGCGCGATCGCCGCACGGGATAAAGATACATCCCTTGAAAAACTGGCCAATACCTTTCGCCAGCTGGTGACAACGGCCGGCACCACCTTCGAGACCGGTCTCGATTCCATTTCCCATCAGGCCGGTATCAGCGGTGTCGCCAAGCAGGCAGACGCCGGACCCGCCACCGATGATTACCGCGACTCCGCCGCCCGCGAGGACGCACCGGACAGTTCGGACCGGGTTAAACCCCGCGATCAGGACCGCAGCGACATCAATGGCCGCGACAGACGCGACGATGCAGCCCCCCGCCGCGACGATCCACAGGGATCCGAGGCGCGTGACACCCGCGACGCCGGCGCCAGTGATCATCGGCGCAGCGAACCGGCAGGCAATGACAATACGAAAGACTCCGCACCGCGCGAGAATGATCATGCCGATGCATCGGCACGCAGCGAAGGCGGCAATGATCAGGCAGGCAAACAGGCCGATAGCAGCAGTTCGGAACAAACCGCCAAAAGTGAAACCAGCGGCGAAGCCCAGACAGCTACGGATGGCGGCGCCGCAACCGGCAATGCAAACGCCCAGCAGGCCGCCGTTGCCGGTGCCAACGCCGGCATCGACGTCGGCAATTCACTGGCCGCCGCGGCTGCAAAAGTCGACACCGTAACCAAGGGTGAATCCGGGCAGCTGGCACAAAATGCCGCCCAGGCCGGTCCGGATCTGCTGAATGCCAATAAGGGCACGGCAAGCCAGGGCAGCCACGCCAATACCCACGCCGGCCCCCAAGCCAATGCCACAGCCGGCGCCAACCAGGCCCAGGCCGACGCCCAGGCAGAAACCAATGCCAAGTCCGGCGCCGCTGCCCAGCAGCAGGCCCAGCAAATTGCCAAGTCATTGAACCCGAATGATAAAGTACAGATCAATGTGGCTGTCAATTCGGATGCCGAGACCCTGACATCGCGGCCCTCCAACAGCCTGACCGCAGGCACAATCCTGGCCGCCGGAGACGGCAAAGCGACCAACCAGACGGGACCGCAAAACGCCAATGGACAGGCGGGTAACGGCCAGAATCTGTCAGTGGCTGCCGTCGCGCAACAGGCGCAGGCGGCGCAGGCGCAAAATCAGGGCCAGCAGAACGCCAATCAGAACAATCAGGGCCAGGCGCAAATCCAGTCTGCGGCGACGGGTAACGCAGCTACGGGCGGTACCGCCACCCAGGCCGGAACCGCCGTCCATGCAGGCGGCGCTGAATCGGCGGCAACCGCCACCGGCCCGGCAAGCGCCAGCGGCCCTGCCCCGCTGACTCAGCAATCTCACCAGAGCCAACAGGCGCAGTCGGAACACATGAGTAAAGAGGCGCCAAAAGGCGCATCTGTAACTGATCAGATTTCAGTCAAGATCAGCAAAGCCCTGCAGGCCGGAAACGACAAGATCAGCATTCAGCTCAAACCGGCGGAATTGGGGCGGGTTGACGTCAAAATGGAACTGACCCACGACGGCCGGGTGATGGCCGTGGTCACCGCCGATAACAAGGATACTCTGGATTTACTGCGCCGGGATTCGGCGGATCTGCAAAAAGACCTGCAGGATGCCGGGATGCAGCTGGATTCAGGTGATCTCAGCTTCAATATGCGCGGCGAAGAAGGGGAAAAGATGGCCGATGAAAAAGCCGGCGCCGGTGGTTCAGGCAACGGCGGGGACGGGCTTCTGGACGGTGATATTGAGGACCTGCTTCTTGCCCAGAATACGGACGTCATCAGTGACTCACGGATTGATGTCCGGGCCTAGTTCTAACCGCGCAAACAGGATACTGATAAAATGATACTCGGAGCCGCAAGTCAATCATCAGCCGCATTAACCGGTTCAGATTCGGAAGCTGCCAAAGCCAAGCTTGACGAAGACCTGAACCAGTTTCTGACGTTGCTTGTCACGCAGTTGCAAAATCAGGATCCCCTGGATCCCATGGATGCAACCGAATTCACCTCACAGCTGGTGCAGTTTGCCAGTGTCGAGCAGCAGATTTATCAAAACTCCAATCTTGAAAAAATGCTCAACCTGCAGGAAACCAGCCAGATCGCATCGATGGTCGATTTTATTGGCAATCAGGTCGAGTTTTTCAGCCAGGAACTGCCGCTGTCCGACGGCTATGCCGAATTTTCATATGTCATGCCGGCCGGTGTCTCGAAGGGCTCCATCAATATCGCCAATTCCAGTGGTCTGAACGTGTTTTACGCCGATGCCGACACCAGCATCGGTAAACATACCGTCAAATGGGATGGCATGAACAAGAACAACCAGCAACTGGGTGATGGCACCTACACACTGCTGGTCACCGGCCAGGATTCGTCGGGAAATCTGGTTGAAATCGAGCATCTTGTTGTCGGACCGGTCACCGGTGCCGGCGTTGATGACGGGATCGTCAAGTTATTCATCAATGGTGCGATCACTATTGAACAGGACAAAATTCTATCCGTTCGCAAGGGCCTCGAGCCGGTTGCATCGGAATAACAATTCGGGCCCCTGTGTGGCCATCAGGAAATTAACGGGAATTCGATCCGACAACACGGTCGGCGGATGTAAGGAGAAGTAAAATGAGTTTGTTCGGTGCATTAAGCTCAGGCGTATCAGGCCTAACGGCACAATCCAGCGCAATGGGAGCCATTTCCGACAACATCACCAACGTGTCGACAGTGGGTTATAAAAACACCCAGGTTGATTTTCAGACGCTGGTGACAACGCAAACCTCGTCGACCTTCTATTCCGCCGGTGGTGTGCAGTCGCGCCCCCGTCAGGATACCGGCGTCCAGGGCCTGCTGGCGTCTTCCACATCACAAACGGATGTGGCGATTTCTGGTTCCGGCTATTTTGTGGTCAACGAATCCGCCACGCCAACCATCAACAACGAGTTCCTGTTCACCCGCGCCGGGTCCTTTTTCCAGGACAACGAGGGATATCTGCGCAACACCTCGGGCTTTTATCTGCAGGCCTGGCCGGTAACCGCAAACGGAACGGTAACACCAAATAACGAATCTTTGAGCATCCCTAACCAGAACGTCATCTCCACCGATTATCTGGCGACCGTAAACCTGAACCGCGTTGGCGGCACGGCAGCGGCAACAACCACCATCGGCATTGGCGCCAACCTGCCATCCAATGACACCACCGGCCAGACCCATAAAACCGACGTCCAGTTTTTCGACACGCTCGGCAACGCCAACACCATGAGTTTTGTCTATACCAAACAGTCGCGCGACAACCAATGGGAT
The DNA here is from genome assembly GCA_013203595.1 of Rhodospirillales bacterium. Taxonomy (GTDB): domain Bacteria; phylum Pseudomonadota; class Alphaproteobacteria; order Rhodospirillales; family Casp-alpha2; genus JABMNT01. The sequence goes on along the minus strand of JABMNT010000225.1, from coordinate 1,756 downwards.
GCGACAACCAACCCACCCCCCGGGGCGGCCGTTCTTACCCTGGAGGACTCCAGCGGTGGCGCCTACAAGAGTATTGGTCAGCTGGAATTTATCGACAAGCCAAATGAGGGCTCAACCGTTGCCATCGACGGCGTAACCTACGAATTTTCAGCCGACGCCACGGTCACCACAGGCAATACCCGGGTCACCACAACCGCAACCTCGACCACGGCACAGGATGTCGCCGCCTTGATTGCCTCGGTGATTGCCACCGATACGGATTTCGACACCGTCAACCAGCGCATCAAGGTTGATCCCGGCAGTTCAACGACGGTTCTGATCCAGGACGACGGCACCAAAGGCATCGCCATCAACCCGACGGGTCTGCTGACATCCTCGGGCACTCCGGCGACCAATCAGCAAACCCTGTTCAGTGTCCGCCAGACCGCTGCCGGCTACCGCAACTACGAACAGTTCAAGTTCGGTGCCCTGCCGGTCGATGGCGACACCGTGGTCATCAACGGAATTACCTACGAGTTCGAGGCATCCGGCAATGACGATACGCAGGCGGTTGCCGCCGCCACCACAACCGCCAACGTTGCCCTCGGGGCGGCCACCCAAACCACCACGCTTGTCGATGACTTCGTCGCTGCCGCTGGCGGTATCGCAGAGGTCGATACGGTAGAAATCACCGGCACCTATGAAGTCGGGGATTCGGTCTCGATCGACGTCGGTGGTGGTGCCGATGTTTACACGGTTGTCGCCAATGATCTGACCGCCAACGGTGATGGCACCGGTGGTGCCGTTGCCGGTAACTCGGCAACCGCGCTCGGCAACATTGCCACCAAGGTTTCAGCCGCCCTGAACGCAGGCACCACAAGTGCCACCCATACGGCATCGGTTGCCGCAGCGGTGGTCTCGATCACCCACAATACGGTGAACACCGACTTCACGACCACGGTTACAACCGGCAACGTTGCCGCTGTCGCCCAGGTCGATACCCTGACACTGTCCGGCGTCTACGAGGTCGGAGATGTGGTTTCCGTCAACCTCGGCGGTGGTGCCGATACTTATACGGTTGTCGCCAATGACCTGACGGCCAACGGTGACGGCACCGGTGGGACCGCCACACAGACCCAGTATCTGACCAATATCGCAATCAAGGTCGAAGCCGCATTTACCGCCAGTGTTACCGGTGTCGCCACTTCGCCGGTGCCAACCACCCCGGTCATCACCCTGACCGCCGTCACCCCGGGAACCGCGTTCACATCGACGGTCACCGCCACCAACCTGTCGGGTGGCGGTATTACGGCCGGCCGGACAACGGTGGTCATCGGCGCCGATATTGCGACAGTGGTGGCCAATCTGGAAACCGCCATTGAAACCGCAGATCCGGAATTTGCCAGCGGCTCCAATACGGTCAGAACCCGCCAGGATGCCAACTCCGGTGCTATCGACACCCTGATGCTGTCAACCCTGGGAGACGCCTATACGGTTACCTTCAACCTGGCAACGACGACAGATATTCCGACCCATCCCGACGGCACCAGCCCCTATACCAGCGGCACCGCCTTTACCATTGACAAGTCCAACGCCATTGTCTTCGACTCGGATGGTTTGCCATCGGGTATCAATATTGTTGAAGCGGAAATCCTGGATTTTGAAAACGGGGCCGCCAATATGGACGACGATCCATCGAACAGCCCGCAGATCACCCTTGATTTTGGTGACATTGCCTCGGCCAACGGGATGACCCAGTTTGGTGGCGAGTTCACCC
>JABMNT010000224.1 GCA_013203595.1 Rhodospirillales bacterium | reverse complement strand
CTTAAGAAAGGAGGCAAAGTGTCACTAATCTACTGGACGAGTACACTTGATTGACTTTCCGTGCGGGCAATGATAATCTACGAGGGCGAAAAATAGTTTTACCGCGCAGTGCAAACCCGCATCGTTTCCACAGGGCTCTATGAAGCGAGTTACCGTTTTGTTTATGTAACGCCTTCGTGGAGACCCTCTTGTGTGACCTGGAAGGTTCCTCAGGCCATTCGGTGGCATGATGCAATCCACCGTTTAGCCGATGGGCCACCTACTAAAACAACGAGTAAAGCTTCCTTTCATCTCATTATTTTGTGAGCAAGGAGGATTCTTGAGAGGTGTTATTCTAACAGCGGGGAGTGGACGCCGACTCTCAACCCATAACGAGGAGCGCCACAAAGTGCTCCTCCCTGTCAATGGTCGAGCTATCATCGACTACACCCTGGAAGCCTTCAGCCAGGTAGGTGTTACCGACCTAGCCATCGTGATAGGCTACCAGGGCGACGCCGTGAAAGAACCGGAAGGGCTCGCCCAGAATCAGCACCGCCATGCCGGCGGCGAAAACCGGTGCCAGATTGACCATCACCCCGGCCCGGCCCGGCCCAATCAGCTTGACCGCATGAATGAAGGCCAACTGGGCAAGAAAAGACGGGAACAGGGTGACCAGTCCGGCGATGATCCAGCCTTTCAGGCTGGGTGCGAGAAACTGGCCCATGGCATATTCCACCGCCACCATCGGCAGCGAGGCGAGAAAGGCCGCGCCGGCCATGACCGTAAACATGCCCATGGCCGAAACCTGCGGCCGTTTGCGCAGGCCCACCGTATAGGCCGAATAGAGCATGCAGGCGATGATCATCAGAATGTCGCCGGTGTTGAAGGACAGGACCAGCAGGTTGGCGATGTCGCCACTGGCGGCGACAACAACAACACCGCCGAAGGCCAGCACCACGCCCGCCATCTGCAAAGGCGTCACCGGAGTGCGATAGGCCAGGAACGCACCAATCAGCACAAACACCGGTATGGCGCCCTGCAGAATACCCACATTGACGCCGCTGGTGGTATGGGCGGCCACGTAAAACAGACCGTTGAAGGCGGAGTAGCCAATCACTCCCATGAGCGAGAAGAACCACAGGTGCGGCTTCAGGTTCGGCCAGTCGCGGCGCACCGGCTTGTTGAAAAAGACCAACAGCAGCAGCGCGACGCCAAACCAGCGCAGGGCAACAATCGCCATCGGTGATACTTCGCCGACGACCATCTGCCCGAAAACCGCATTGGCGCCCCAGCAGAGCGTCGTAAAAACCACCAGCAGGTAGGCAAACCCCGGCGATTCGGTAAATGAGACTTTGGCTGTCGTCACGATCTCGGTTCCTGTAACGAGTTTTGCATCCGGCGGATTGGCAATGGGCACCTTCGCTAAACCTTTGAACAGGGCGGGTCAAGGCAAGCCCGTCCCCACCCTGCGCACGTCTGCCTCTTGCCGCGACCATTTCTCTCGCATAGGCTGTCTCATTCGTTGTCTGATTAGAGGTTTGGCCATGACCGAGAACCACCCCTTAAGCGCCGGATGGCGCGAACATCCCCGTTATCCGGATCCCCTGATTGAAGTGCTGGACCCCCGGTTTCAGAAATATGTGGTGTTCAGTGCTGCGGTCGAGCGCCTGTATACGGGTTGCCGCTGGTCGGAAGGCCCGGTGTGGTTTGGTGATGGCCGCTACCTGCTGTGGAGCGATATCCCCAACAACCGGATTCTTAAGTGGGAAGAGGAAACCGCCGAAGTCAGTATCTATCGCAAACCGACGAATTTCGGCAATGGCCATACCCGCGACCGCCAGGGCAGGCTGATCACCTGCGAACACGGGGGCCGGGTTACGCGCACGGAATACGACGGCTCACTGAGCGTGATCATGGACAGCTGGCAGGGGAAACCCCTGAACTCGCCCAACGATGTGGTCGTAAAATCCGACGGTTCGATCTGGTTCACCGATCCGCCGTTCGGCCTGCTCGGCAACTACGAAGGCAACAAGCGCGAGGCCGAACTGCCGCAGGCCACCTACCGGGTCGATGGCGAAACCCTTGAAGCCACGCTGGTGACCGACGATGTTCTTGGCCCCAATGGCCTGGCTTTTTCACCGGACGAAAAGATTCTGTATCTGGTCGAATCCCGCGGTCAGCCCTATCGCAAAATTCTGACCTTTGATGTGGCCACTGACGGCCGCAGCCTGTCCAACAAACGGGTGTTTATCGATGCCGGCCCCGGCGGCACGCCCGATGGGTTCCGGGTCGATGTGGACGGCAATCTGTGGTGTGGATGGGGCATGGGCAATGCGGAGCTGGACGGGGTCCTGATTTTTGCGCCCGACGGCGACAGGATCGGACGCATTCGTCTGCCCGAACGCTGTGCCAACGTGTGTTTTGGCGGGCCAAAGCGCAACCGCCTGTTCATGGCCGCCAGCCAGTCCCTCTATGCCCTCTACGTCAATACCCAGGGGGTTGCCGGAGGCTAGCAAATGACAATCGAAATTCGTCCTCTCAATCGCTTCTTCGGGGCCGAAATCAGCGGCCTCGATCTGGCCAACGGTGTCGATGATGCGGCCTTTGCGGACATCTGGAAAATCTTCAATGAGTTTGGCCTGTTTGTGATCCGCGGCCAGGGCCTGTCCGTCGATGACCAGGTTGCATTGGGGCGTCGCTTCGGCGAAGTGCAGATCCATGTCATGAACCAGTATCTGATCGAAGGCCACGCGGAAATCTATTACCTGTCCAATCTGGACGCCAACGGCAACCCCAACGGCAAGCATCCGGACCGCGGCACCATGCACTGGCATACGGACGGCTCGTGGCGGGACCGGCCCGGACAGGCGACCATCATGGTCGCCGAAATGCTTCCCGCTACCGGTGGCGAAACCCATTTCTGTTGCACTGAAGCCGCATATCAGGCCCTGGACGATCAGACAAAGGCGGAGATTGCCAACTTGCGGGTCGTCCACAATCTGGCCTTTTCCCGCCTGCGCCGCCATGGCGAGGACCCCATGACCGAGGCCCAGAAGGCCGAGGCGCCACCGGTCACTCACCCCATGGTCCGCACCCATCCGGTAACCGGGCGGAAAAGCATCTTTCTGGGCGACCATGCGGAATCCATTGAGGGCATGGACTATGACGCCGGACGACAACTGGTTGACGATTTGAACGCGCGCCTGGTCAGGCCGGAATTTGTCTATGCCCATGCCTACCAGCCGGGTGACATTATCGGCTGGGACAATCGTCGCCTGCTGCATATTTCAACCCCCTATGACACAGCCACCCAGCGTCGGGTCATGCGCCGGACCACGGTACTGGGTGACGTGCCGGTATGACGCTCGGCTGCACGCTGGTTACGGACGCCGGCGACGGGGCCCCCTGGTTAACGCTGGTCCATGGCATGGCTCAGGATCATCGGGTGTTCGCACCCCAGGTCGAGGCCTTCCGGGACAGCTACCGGCTGTTGCTGGTTGATTTGCCGGGGCACGGACGGGCCCGCACCATCCCGGGGCCCTATGGCCATTTGGAAATGATGGCGCATCTGCGCAATGTTCTCGATCAGACCGAAATCGGCCCGACGCATTTTTGGGCGACCCATACCGGCACCGCCGTGGGCCTGCTGCTGGCGGTGCGTGAGCCTGAGCGGTTCAGATCGTTAATTCTCGAAGGTGCGGTGATTTCCGGATTCGCCATGCCCTATGTGCAGGAAACCCTGGCAACAGCCGCAGCGACCGCCCGCCAGCGGGGCGTCGGGGCCGCCTTGCGCGATGTTTTCTACCGAGCCGCCTGGTGCGATGTGATGCGGGCCAACCCCAATACCTGCCGGGCCGAGGCCCATTGGCAAATCCTCAAGGATTTTTCCGGCGCCCCCTGGACCGAGGCGCACAGCCCGGCCCCGGCCAGCATCACCGATGCCGCGCTCGCGGCCATGCAGATACCGACACTGGTTTACAACGGCGAACAGGACCTGACTGATTTTATGGCGGTTGCCAGCCATCTTGAAGCAGTGCTGCCCGATGTGGAACGGGCATCCATTGCCAGGGCGGGCGGGTTTCCGGCCTGGGAGTATCCGGTGGAGGTCAACGCAGTGGTCAAATCTTTCCTGCACCGGCGGTTCTAGCCATTCCCCCCTGCCCGTCCGTTCGCATCGCACATCCCGGATTATAAAACGGTTGGCACCTTGGGTTTGTCCTGTCGGTTTGCAGCGGCAATGTGCTTTTCCAGGATGCGCCGGGCTGCGACGCCGCCCTTGTCGATTTTGAAATTACAGAGATTGCGTTCGGGCCGCGCGCTGATGCTGCGCTGCTGGGCCTCGAGCACGGCTATGTCCTCGGCAAAAACGGCGGCCTGGGCGTCACGGATCTGCACGGTCAGGGCCTGGTTGTCGGTTTCGAAATTGCGCGCCATTCCCCAGTGATACCAGGTCGTGGTCTCGGTTTCCGGTGTCATCAGATCGATGACAATCCCGGTGATCCCCTGGCTGCGGTCACCATCCGGGGCGCCGGTGCCGGCCAAGGCTACGCCGACATCGATCAGGACATTGGCCGGCAGACTGAAATTGCAGATCTGCCAGCGGTCACAGGCGGCGTTTGATTTGAGATTCGCTGCCCAGAACGGCGGTGGTTTGATATTGCGCATCCAGCGGGTAACGGTGGCGGTGTTGTCATCGGAGGTGGTCTGCATGGGCGATTCGGTGATCTCGACCTGGCCGATGCTGGTCGGATGCACATAGGTTTCGTGGGTCAGGTCCATCAGATTGTCGATCAGCAACCGGTAATCACAGGCCACATGATAGCTGCCGCCGTCGTGGGCCCAGTCCGGGTTGGAACACCAGTGCAGGTCCGGTATTGAATTTGTGTCGGCCAGGGCCGGATCGCCAATCCAGACCCAGACGAAACGGTGGCGTTCCGCAACCGGATAGCTTTTTGCCAGCTTTTTGCCGCAGACGTTTTCCTGATGGGGCATGGCGATGCAGGTGCCGTTGCCATCCAAAGTCAGGCCGTGATAGCCGCAAACGATATGGGCGCCGTCAACCCGCCCCGACGACAGCGGCAACAGGCGATGCGGGCAGCAGTCCTCGAGCGCCACCAGCCCCCGGTCGGGCTTGCGGTAAAAGACAATCTCTTCGTTGCAGATGGTGCGGGCAAACGGTGCCTGCCGGATCTCGTAATCCCAGGCCACCGCATACCAGCAATTTTGCAGGAACATGTTTTCCTCCCCAGGCAAATTCCCTATAACTCGCATAACTGATCAAGTGTAGTCTGGATGGGCTTAACCGTCTGTCCCCACGACGGAGGACAACAACTGGATTTTCGTTTGCCCGAAAAAACCGAAAAAACCTGGGATCTGTCAGCGGCTGTAGACGCGTTGGGCGGGCCTGATTTTGCCAGGCTTCTGCTGGTCGCTTTCAATCAACTTGTTGAAGTGAACCATCTGGTTATCATCCGCATCGACCGCGACTTGGTGCCGCATCTGATTGCCACCGAAAGCCATGGCCTCGACCCGGTCGCCCGCCAGGCCGGTGAACGCTACACAAAGCTGCACCTCTATCATGCGGATCCGAATATGAACACCATCCTCCAGCACCCACTGGCGCCGGAAAAACCGCTGGTCACGCAGCTGCTGACTGATGCCATTGCCGACCCCCAATATCGCCTGGAAGTGTTCGAGAAATCCAATATTGTCGAGCGCGTTTCCATAATCAATCAGCGCAATGGTCGCTGGTTCATGGTCAATATATACCGCGACAGATCTGTGGGCGTTTTCAATGACACCGAACTGGCGCGGATCACCCGCGAGGCCGGCCTGGTCTCATCCCTGGCCGCGCAGCATCTGTTCATGATGGCCAGGGAAGACTGGTCGGTCGCCACCCAGCCCCCGCTGATCCTGCTGGAAAACACCCTGCGGGCCATCGGTGGAAACCTGAGCCGGCGCGAAGTGGAGGTTTGTGCACGCGCCCTGCTGGGCATGACCAGCGAAGCCACCGGCCTTGATCTGGCGATCAAGCAGACAACGGTGACGACACACCGCAAGCGCGCCTATGGCAAACTGAATATCTCAACCACCAATGAGCTGTTTGCGCTCTGTCTGGGCCATTCCCTGAAAACCGGCAATACATAAAGTCTTAGTTGGCGATTGGGCAAAGAGCGGCAGGGAGCGTTATTTGACAGCTCATTCCACCGCCCATAATGTGAGCACGGAAACAATATTGCGACGCACGCAAAACCTGATAACGGAACGCACATGTCGGCTTCCCATTCCCTCGATGATGAGTATCTGCGCCTGCGCATGGCGCCACAAGACACTCAATGGCTGAAGGACAGCATCACCTCCTATCGCCGATATATGATCTACAATCTGGCGGTTTTACTTGTGACAATTCTGGCTATCGTTGGCGCCCGCCAAAATGACGATCAAGGCCGTCAATCCGATGAAGGGTCCGAATCTGAAGTGAATAGTGTTCTGGTCTTTTGCGATGACGCCGGCAATCCCATTCCGCCCGGAATGCCTTCCTCCTTTTCTAATCCGGACTATCTTTTCAAGGACGGAAAGTTTGATGAAAGATACAGGGCGGATGTGCTCTGTATCTTTACGAAAAATTCCGACGAGAAGCCGCAGGTTTCTTCGTTTGAAGATTATTTAGAGACGATTTCCACGATTCTGATGCTGATCGTCATCATCCATGCATTTGTCAGCCTGTTCGCCCTGCCGAGATGCCTGTGGAGATACAGACAGCTTAGAGGTTACGAGAAGGAAAACGAAGCCTTCCTGCGAAACCAAAACCTCTCCTGAATTCACATATCTGCCATCAAATTTGTTTCAAAACCGGCCCCGGATTTTTTGAATAGCCCAAACACTTCAACCGGTTCATTTCTGTTTTGCAGATGTCCTGTCTCAACCGGAAGCCCTTTTGAAGGGCATCGCGGAGATCCCGTTATTCCCGGTCCGGCCAGGCATCCGCCGGCACGAATAGGCTGCCGACGGCGAGCTTTCGCGCGGTGCGGACCAGCCCTGCTGAATTTAACTGAAACCCGTCCGCCATATGATAATCAACAAGCACATCCATAGTTCCCGCAGGATGTTCCAGCCTCACCATGACCGGACTTCCCGCCGGCCGGTCAAGCAACCCGTCGCTTACCGTGCCTGGCGTCAGCGCACAGGAAGCGATGCACTGGGACGCGGTCACTGCCATGGAAGGATGGGTTTTCCAGGGCATGAAATACCGTGTTGCGATGGTGCCGCCGGCGCGCGCCGGTGCGAGCAGAGCAAATTTGGGAATGACTGATTTCGTTACGTCACCAAGCCCCATCAGCTGCCCGGCCTGCAGCCGCACGGATTCCATACGCGCAAACAACTTCGTGTCGGCATCCAGCTCGTCGCAGGTCTCATAGCCGCTGACACCGAAGTCGGCGGCTCTGGCGATAACAACCGGCATCGCCACATCCATGCAGGTGACATCGATTCCGTCAATGGTATCGCGCAGGTTTCCGGTCGGCAGCAGAGCACCCGTTGAGGATCCGGCCACATCCATGAAGCTCACTTCAATAGGCGCTGCCGTGCCGGGAACCCCGTCAATCGGGGTTGCACCCTGGTAATCGACAATGCCACCGGGCGTATGGACCCGGGCGACGATCCGGGCACCGGTATTGACGGCGAGGATGTTGACCTCGGTGGTCCCCTCAGCGGCTGGAATCAATCCCATCTCGATAGCGGCCGGGCCGACACTGCAAAGCATATTGCCGCAGGTCGGTTTGAAATCGACCAGACGGTCCTCGACGCTCACCTGGGCAAAAAAATAATCGATATCAGCCCATTCATCTTTCGATTTGGACAGCATGACGACTTTTGTCGTGACCGCATTGCCGCCTCCGATTCCATCAATATTCAACGGATGGCCGGAGCCAACGGCGGCAATCAGAACGTTGCTGAGGGTATCGCGGTCTGCCGGCAGGTCGCCTCGATGGAAGACGGGCCCGCGTGAGGTTCCGCCCCGCATAAAGTAAAAGGGAATAGATATTTGAGCCATTCGTCGTTCCTCAGGTCAGGGGCCACCGCAGGGTAAACCCGCAGTACAGCAAACAGGTGCAAATTCACGGTTCAGGGCTCAGGCCATGAAGCCAGAGCAACCGACACCATCGGCGCAATAAACTGCCGTCTTTGGCCAGCTCAATCCAGCACCAACCGGCATGGCAACCAGGAAAAAGACCGCCGCTGCCAGAAGGACGCTCATCGGTATTTCCGGGACCGTGATCAGCGGACCATCACCACCGATTCGATGCATCCCATCTGCCCCCTACTCACCCAGATAGGTGCCCGAGGCATCATACAGCAGGCGAAAGGCGAGCAGGGTCAGAACCACCTTCAATCCGATGCGAAAGGCTTTTTCGGGAACCCGCAGCAAGACGTGTCTGCCGCACCAGGTGCCCGCATAACCAAAGGCGATCAGGCTGCAAAGCAGCGGGATGTAGGGACCGAAGGCAAATCCGAGAACCCCGAAAGCGATAATCTTGAGGCCATGCTGAAGCGTCATCAGTGTTGCATGGGTTGCCACATACTGGTGGCGTTCCGGACAGGCTGCACTGACAAAGGACGCGATCAGAACCCCGGTTGCGCCGACAAACATGGTCGTCAGAGCGGCCCCGAAGCCGACAAAGAAAAACGTCCGTTTGCCGGGGTTAGACGCCCTGAATTTCGGGCCCCACACGGAATACAGAACGAACAGGCCAAGGATCACCTGCAGAACCGCCGTTGGCAGCGAAATAACCAGTTTGGCCCCCAGCGAAGCCCCGAGCACGGTGCCGATCAGAAACACCGGAACGATGGCGAATAATATGTCGCGCCGCATCAACAGGGCGCGCCCGATGTTGGAGCCCAGCTGGACCACGCCATGGATCGGGATCAGCACGGCCGGCGGCAGGATTTGCGCCATGATCGCCAGCACCAGAATGCCACCGCCGATGCCCAGCGCCACGGTAATAAAACTACCGAGAAACGATACCCCGCTCAGCACCAGAAATTCCGTTGCACTCATACCGACCAGGTCTGTGAAAGCTTCAATCAACCACATCGCCCCTTATTGTGCATATAACTTTTACCTGTCCGGGCAATACGTAGCAGACGCTGGAACAGAGTGGATTCACCGCCGTCGCCCAGTTCCAGGCCAACGGTGAGTCTGATCGATAACGCCGATTCTGCGTCAGCGCTCGTCTTCAATGGGGTTGGAAAGAATGCCTATGCCCTCGACCTCAACCTCAATGATGTCTCCGGGCTTCATGAACACCGGCGGTGTGCGTGCATAGCCAACGCCGGCCGGTGTCCCCGATACAATGATATCGCCCGGCTCAAGGGTCATGCATTCGGTCAGCCGGTAAATCAGATTAGGAATGGTGAATACCAGATCGTCGGTATTGGCGTCCTGCATGATCTGGCCGTTCAGGCGGCTCTGGATCCGCAATCCCCTGGCCCCTTCAGGGACTTCATCGGCGGTGACGATTTCCGGGCCAAAGGGGCCTGTGTTGTCGAAGTTTTTGCCCACGGTCCATTGCGAAGACTTGCGCTGGTAATCGCGCAGTGTGCCCTCGTTGAACAGAGAATAGCCGGCGATCACCGCACCGGCATCGGCTTCGGCCACATGTTTGGCGGTTTTACCGATGACAACAACCAGTTCCGCTTCATAATCCAGCTTATCGGAACATTTCGGACGGATAATCGGATCACCATGGGCAATCAGAGTGGTCGGGCCGCGGTAAAAGACTTCCGGGTAGGTGGGCGTATCAGCGCCGCCTTCAGCAGCATGGGCCGCATAGTTGCGACCGATACAGATAATTTTTCCGGGCCGGGGTATGGGCGGTAGCAATTTAACGGAACTCATTTTCACCTTGCAGTCATCACCGGCCCCAGCCGCCGCCGCTTTGGCTTTCGCCAGGCCCGCATCGCCGGCATTAAGCAGGCCGATCATGTCGGTTGGCAAATCAGGGGCTGCCCTGGAAAGGTCGATGATCTGGTCGCCGTCCCGCACACCGATGGCCGGACCCGAGGTACCCTGAAAGCTAACTAACCGCATGTTGGAATTTCCTTTATTGTTAGGTTTGCAGCATCAAAGGGAAATTACATAATAATGTCAATATTTAGGAAAAATATCGTAATTTAAGGAATTCTCCCACTGACCCTTTTGCCAATCCCGCGGACCCACAAGGCACCGGGGCTATGGATTTACCGGTTGGGAAACCTTGCCGCCGCCTGTCTGACAGACTCCTGTCAAGTGCGGATGGTCGCTCAGCAGGTAATTCTGGCAGACAACCGCATGGCCTTTTCACGGCAACGGCGGTGTGCTGTTACAACCCTGCCGACGGTGCCGCAGCGGTCTGACCGCACGTCGGCAAGAGTACTTTTGCTGTCCGGTACCCGCCAACCCGATGGAGCAGAAACCAACCCATAGGTACACATGCCGGGCAAATGCCTGGAAACCGTCGGCACCTCCTGGCGTCGGTATCGGTGGCTGTCAGAAACCTGTAAGGAAAATGACATAGGTTCACCCCAAATAACGGTTCGCCATGGACCCCATTGGGAGAGAGCGCTTTGCCAGCCTACGATATTACCAAACTGAATATTCTGGTGCTCGAGAAACACGTTCTTGTGCGTAAACTGCTGACCGAAGTGTTCACCGAATTTGGTGTCCCCAATGTGCAGAGCACCGCCGACCCGGCTGTTGCCTGGAACATGTTCGCCGACTTTCCAACCGATATCATTTTAAGCGACTGGACTCACGGCCTCGACGGCATGGCCTTTTTGCGACGCGTGCGCCGCGCGCCGAACACCCCCAATCCCTTTATCCCGATTATTGTGGTAACCGCGAATACGGAGATCCATCATGTCTGCGAGGCCAGGGATACGGGGATGACTGAATTTCTGGCAAAGCCCGTCTCGGCACGCCTGCTCTATAGCCGCATCGTCAGTATTCTGGAGCATAACCGGCCCTTCGTGCGGGCTTCCCATTTCTTTGGGCCGGACAGACGGCGGCGTGCCGTCGACATCATGCGCAACGAGCGGCGCAAAGCCCGGGTCGCCTGAGGCTACAGGTCTGCCAGATTATCGAGAATCGGACAATTGGGCCGGTCATCGCCATGGCAGCGCTCCGTCAGGTCGATTAATGTAGCCCGCAGGCTCTGCAGTTCGGCTATTTTTGTTTCGACTTCCTGGACATGGGCCAAGGCCAGCGCCTTGACCGACGCGCTGGCCCGGTTGCGGTCATACCACAGTTCCAGCAGCTCGCTAACTTTCTTCACGGAAAACCCCAGTTTGCGGGCCCGCTGAATGAAATGAAGGATGGCCACGTCCGGATCCCCGTAGGACCGATAACCGTTTTCACCCCGGTCTGCTGGCTGAATGAGGCCAATACTTTCATAATAGCGAATGGTTTTCGACGAAACACCGGTGCGCCCCGCAAGCGATCCGATTCTCATTGTTCTCCCCTCCCGCGCCGTCGCCACCCAGTGCCAGCGCCACTCCAGGGCATTCCCGGGGTCGCTCTGTCAAAAGCGGATTCCGTCTTTCGGGCTTGCCCGCCCGCAGTAACTGAACCATCCATGGCCACATCCTTCCAGTAAACAGTAAGGTCAATATATGGTTGCTCCGGACGTCAAGGTCAATCGGCTCATTGCCCCCGGTTTACCCCGCTGGCAAGGCGGTTTTGCGCGCTGCCTGGTTTGCGGGTTGTTTATGGACGCCGGACAACTACACAGGCTTGACGATACGCTCCGTGGGTTTATTGTGAGCGGCGATATCATCCAACCGCGCATGAGTTCTTTACTTGAATTAATAACTAATCGTAAGCCACTGAAATGTTTGTTTTAATTGATAATTACGATAGCTTCACCTACAACCTGCTGCATTACATCGGCGAGCTGGGGACAGAAGTGGTCGTGCACCGCAATGACGCCCTGAGCGCCGATGATGTGATCGGGCTTGGTGTTGATGGGATCGTGTTGTCGCCGGGCCCCTGTGATCCGGACCGGGCCGGTATCTGTCTGGAACTGATTGAAAAAGCGGCGGGGAAAATTCCCATATTCGGTGTCTGCCTGGGTCACCAGTGCATTGGCCAGGTGTTTGGCGGCACCGTTGTCCGCTCGCCGGAACCCATGCACGGCAAGGTCAGCCAGATCACCCACCGGGGCACCGGCATTTTTCACAACATCCCCAGCCCCTTTGAAGCGACCCGATACCATTCGCTGTCGATTGATCCGGGGTCGGTTCCCGCTTGTCTGGAAGTCACTGCGGAAAGCGCCGACGGTGTGGTCCAGGGCATGAGCCATCGGGAGATGAATGTGCACGGGGTGCAGTTCCATCCGGAAAGCATCGCCTCTCAGCACGGCCACAAACTACTGCAGAATTTTATCGATATTGCGCGCGGGAGGCAGGCGGCATGAGCGACGATTTAAAACCTTTTTTGAGCCGTATTGCGGACGGCGAGACCCTGAGTGCGGCGGAAGCGGAGACGGCCTTCAACGTGATCATGTCCGGCGAGGCTCTCGACGCGCAGATCGGTGCCTTCCTGATGGGCCTGCGCATGCGTGGCGAAACGGTTGACGAGATCACCGGAGCGGTGCGCACCATGCGGGCCAAGGCGACGATGATTTCGGCGCCGGCCAATGCCATCGATATCGTGGGTACCGGTGGCGACGGCTCAGGCACCTACAACATTTCAACGGCGACCGCTTTTGTCGTCGCCAGCTGTGGCGTCCCGGTCGCCAAGCACGGCAATCGGGCGGTTTCATCGAAATCCGGTGCCGCCGATGTGCTGACAGTGCTTGGCGTCAATCTGGATGCCGACTTTCCACTGATTGAAAAAGCCATTCGCGAAGCCGGGATCGGGTTTCTGATGGCGCCGCGCCACCACAGCGCCATGCGCTTTGTCGGGCCCGTGCGCGCCGCCCTGGGGGTTCGGACCATTTTCAATATACTGGGTCCGCTGTCCAACCCGGCCGGGGTCAAACGGCAATTTACCGGCGTCTACGCCAAAGAACTGGCGCAACCGATGGCCCGGACCCTGCAGAATCTCGGCTGCGAAGCGACCTGGGTGGTGCACGGATCCGACGGTCTGGATGAACTGACCACCACCGGCCCGAGCCATGTGGTGGCCCTCAAGGACGGCCAGATCAGTGAATTCGAGGTCGCCCCGAAAGATGCCGGTTTACCGACCGCCTCGGCAGCCGACCTGAAAGGCGGCGACGCCCAAGTCAACGGCGCCGCGCTCCGCGCCGTGCTGGCTGGCGAACAGGGCCCCTACCGCGATATCGTGCTGTTCAATGCCGCCGCCAGTCTGATCGTCGCCGGAGTGGTCGATGACCTTAAACAGGGTGTCGCAATGGCCGCTGCCGCCATTGACGCGGGCAAGGCCAAGGCTGCCCTGGCCAAAATGGTCCAAATTACAAATGCCGCGCAATGAGTGACGTTTTAGCCAAAATCTGCGCCGACAAGCAAACCCATATTGCCGCCAGCAAAGCCCGCATAGCGATTGGTGATCTGGAAGCCCGCGCCCGGTCGGCGAGCCCGCCGCGCGGCTTCATGGCGGCCCTCAAACACCAGGTGGATGCCGGCCAGTTCGGTTTGATCGCGGAAATCAAAAAGGCCTCGCCGTCGAAGGGCCTGATCCGCGCCGATTTCAACCCCGAGCAACTGGCAAAAGCCTATGCACAGGGCGGCGCCACCTGCCTGTCGGTGTTGACCGATATTCCCTATTTTCAGGGCGACGACAGCTACCTGGTCGCCGCCCGCAAGGCGGTTGAGCTGCCGGTATTGCGCAAGGATTTTATGCTTGATCCCTATCAGATCATCGAATCACGGGCCCTCGGCGCCGACTGCATCCTGTTGATCATGGCGGCCCTCAGCGATGACCAGGCATGGGATCTGGAGCAAACCGCCATGGCCTGGGGCATGGACGTTCTGGTTGAGGTTCATAATGCGGCCGAACTTGACCGCGCCCTGCTCCTGCAAAGCCCCCTGATCGGCATCAACAACCGCAACTTGAAAACCCTGGAGGTCCACATTTCAATGACCGAGACCCTGGCAGCGCGG
>JABMNT010000223.1 GCA_013203595.1 Rhodospirillales bacterium | reverse complement strand
TGTTTAAAGATGTCACACCGGCCGCCCTAGCCTGTGCCAATCTCCTGCCGCCCCAGTGCGGCCGTTGCTTTACCAAATTCATTAAAAATTCTCTTTCAACCAGTGGCCCAACCGCCCCAGACGTCCTTCAGCCTTGAAGCTTTCCTGCCTGAAGACGTCGTTGGGCAGGTTCCGTTTTCTGTCAAGCGCGTGGCTCAACAACCCGACACAGGTTGAGAAAGCCGGGCCCGATGCCGCTTCGGCCAATCCATCCATAGTCATTGGCTTGCCGACACGAACCTGTTTATCAAGGATCGTTCCCGCCAGTTCCGGCAGGCCGGGCAGCTGACCGGCACCGCCGGTGAGAACCATCCTGCGGCCTGCTACTTTATTGAATCCGGCAGCAGCCAGACGGTCGCGTACCATTTCCAGCGTTTCTTCAATACGCGGACGGATAATGCCGACCAGCATGGAGCGCGGAATCTGACCCGCTTCGGGGTTGTTCTCCTCACCGACCAGCGGCACCTTGATAACTTCACGGTCGTCATTGGTCGATGGAATGGCATTTCCATAAAGCGTCTTCATGCGCTCCGCATGTTGCAGCGAGGTCGCCAATCCACGGGCAATATCGTTACTGACGTGCTGGCCGCCAACGGGGATGCTGTCCGTGTGAACCAGTTCACCGTCAAAAAAGACGGCGATTGAGGTCGTCCCCCCGCCCATGTCGACGCAGGTCACGCCCATCTGGCGTTCATCCTCGACGACGCAGGCAAGGGCCGATGCATAGGCCCCGAGCACCTTGCTTTCAATCCCCAGATGGCAGCGGGCAATGGCCGTTTCCAGATTGCGGACGGGCCCGCTTTCTGCGCTGATGATATGCATATTGACGCCCAGGCGTTCGCCAAACATGCCGCGCGGGTCGCGGATTCCCTTATTGCCATCGATGCTGTAGCCGACGGGAATGTTATGGATGACCTCGGTGCCGACCGGCTCGTTTTCGACCAGCCCCTGCGGGTCAAGAATACGGCGCAGATCGGCGTCACCGATTTCATGCCCGGCGATCGATACCTCATAGGCAATCAAGCGGGATTTCGGCTTGCCGATATTGATATTGACGACAACTTCATCGATGTTCTCACCGGCCATTTTTTCGGCGGCTTCGACCGTCGAGCGGATCGCCTGCTCAACACTGTCCATATCAACCACGATGCCGGACCGCACCCCTTTCGATACCTGGTGCCCGATACCGACAATCCGCGCTTTTTGGATCTTGCCACCGGTCGCGTCGGCACCCGGTTTCGCGATCAAACAGCCAATTTTTGTCGAGCCGATATCCAGCGCGGCAACGAGGCCGCCCCTGGGTCGATTATGGTTAATGCCGTTTCTCATCTGCTTTTCTCTCTCTAGTCGCTACCGTGCCAACCGTCAGGTTTCGCGGCCGGGGTCTTTTTGTTCAGATTTTCTGGACGTCGATTTTCGAACGATCAGACGGTCCGGAATGCGCAGGTCCAGGACTTCAATATCCCGCTCCAGGACCCGATGAGTGCGTTCATATTCAGCCAACCGTGTCCAGGCTTCGGCTGCATTCCCCTCGGGAAGGCGGACATCGATATCGCCGGTCAAACGCAGGTTCCAGCGTCGACCACCGACCCAGACGGCCGCCTTGACCAGACGCAGCAGCTTGGGTTGGGTATTTAAAGTGGCCAGTAACCGGGCCGCTTCCGCCGGTGCATTTGCGCCGACGACGACAACCAGATCATTGAACCTGTCGAGGCCAACCCGCAGGATAACGTCGCCCTGCTCGTCGATCAGGGCAAACTTCCCGTTATGCTGCCAGATGGCCAGCGGCCTGCGTTCCTCAATGGATATCAAAATGGTATCGGGCAACATGCGCTCGACCGTCGCCCGGCTCACCCAGGGCAACTTCTCGACCCGGTCGCGGGCCGCATTCAGATCAAAGGCCAGAATAGGTGCACCGCGTGACAGGCGAATGGCTTTGCGCAAAACACCGGCGGCGGTTTCACGACGGCCAACAACCAGAATTTCGTTCACCTGGAAACCGATTTTTGCGGACAGGGCAATGGTCTGCCATTTGGCGGCCTCAGCAAGTTTGCCAAAGGTGTTCTGGGACCAGGCCCACCAGATTCCACTGCCCAGCCCACCGGCAATCAGGACCAGTGCCAGCGCACAGGCAGAGCGCCGCCGCCAAAGGGGGACCGCAGTGCGGCGGGGCCTTCCCACCCGTGTCGGTTTTGCGTTTTCCGTCATTTTTCCCTTTTTGACGCTCATGCGTCACACTCCGCGTTATCGACCATCCACACAATTAACTCATTAAATGACATGCCTAAATGTGCCGCCTGTTCCGGCACCAAAGATGTCGGAGTCAATCCAGGTTGAGTATTCACCTCAAGTATGTAGATTTCCTTTCCATCGTAACGAAAATCCGCCCGACTTACGCCCCGGCAGCCAAGGGTTTGATGGGCCAGCAAGGCGAGGCGCATGGTTTCATCGTAAATCGCCGGTTCAATGTCTGCGGGGACCACATGGCGGGACCCGCCCTGCACATATTTTGCGTCATAATCATAGAACCCGCGTTCCGTCAAAATCTCGGTCACCGCCAGCGATTTATCACCTAAAACACCGACGGTTAATTCACGCCCATCAATATATTTTTCAACCATTACCGAAGGACCATAGGGCCAACCCGTATCGGCAAAACGGGGCGTGTTGTCGCCGGCGCGGACAATATGGACGCCGACGCTGGAGCCTTCGTTTGATGGTTTGATCACGTAGGGTGGTTCCATGACATGACCGCTGCGCACTTCTTCGCTGGTGGCGACCACATGCTCAGCAACCGGAATTCCCGCCATCTGGAACAGACGTTTCGCCACGATTTTGTCCATGGCCAGGGCGGATGCCAGCAACCCGGAATAGGTATAGGGAATATTCAGAATATCGAGCAGCCCCTGGACGCATCCGTCTTCGCCGAAACGGCCATGCAGGGCGTTGAAAACCACATCCGGTTTCGGATAAAGCCGGGTCAGCAATGTGCCCATATCCCGCTGCACATCGATCGCTGCGACATCGTATCCCTGCTCGCGCAGAGCCCGGGCAACGGCCGCGCCGGTGACCAGCGACACTTCCCGTTCCGCCGACCAGCCACCCATCAGGACCGCAACATGTTTACTCATGGCTGAATCTCCTTGATATGATTTGGTTTCGGATTTCCGACAATGCGAATTTCCCACTGCAGGGTAATTCCGCTTTTCTCGAAGACCCGCCGTCGGACGTCTTCGCCCAGCCCTTCGATATCGGCTGCGGTCGCCGTTCCCGCATTGACCAAAAAGTTGCAGTGCAAATTGGAGACGGAGGCATCACCGCGGACCAATCCCCGGCATCCGGCCTGCGCGATCAGTTCCCAGGCCTTGTGACCTTCCGGATTGGCAAAGGTCGAGCCGCCCGTCAATGTGCGCACGGGCTGACTCAGTTCGCGCTCCGTCTGAATTTGCTGCATACGGCTGGTGATCTGGTCACGTTCTCCGGCAACGCCGGTCAAAACCGCCCGGGTGATCACCCAGGTCGCGTCCAGGTCGCTATGGCGATAGGAAAAGCCAATGTCCCGGGCATCCACCCGGCGCTCCCTGCCGGAGCGGTCAACGGCGTGGACAGCACTGCAGATGTCTTTGATTTCCGAGCCGTAGGCGCCGCCGTTCATTCGAACGGTGCCGCCGACCGATCCGGGAATACCGGCCAGAAACTCCAGACCTGTGAGGCCATGATCCCGGGCGCTGCGGGCCACAGTCAAATCAGCGGCCCCAGCTCCCACATCCAGTTGCTGGCCCGATACCCGGATCGATGAAAATCCGCGGCCCAGGCGGATGACCACACCCGGCACACCACCGTCGCGGACCAGTAAGTTCGAAGCATTGCCCATGACCATTACCGGCACATCGACAGGAGTTGCCGCCAGAAAGGCACAAAGATCGTCCTCATCCGCCGGCCGGAACAGGACTTCCGCGGGACCTCCGGTCTTGAACCAGGTGTATTTCGCCAGGCTCTCATCGGCCTTCAACTGGCCGCGCACGGGCGGCAGTGTTTCAATCAAGTGAACCTGTTGATGATTAGCGGCCATCATGCGCATGCTCCCCGGTCGAGGCCTGCAAAAGGCGCAATTGCTCCGGCAATGCATTGGCCCATGCGGAGATATTGCCGGCACCCAGGCAGACCACCAGATCACCCGGCCGGGCGATCTTTTGCACGGCGCCGGCCAGATCTTCAGGCTTCTCCAGAGGCATGACATTGCGATGGCCGTGATGACGCAAACCATCGACAAAGGAATTCCGGTCAATTCCGTCAATGGGCGCTTCTCCGGCGGCATAGACGTCGGCGACAAAGACCACATCGGCATTGTTGAAACAGGTACAGAAATCCTCAAACAAATCGCGTAAACGGGTATAGCGGTGCGGCTGAACGACGGCGATC
Organism: Rhodospirillales bacterium; assembly: GCA_013203595.1. Taxonomy (GTDB): domain Bacteria; phylum Pseudomonadota; class Alphaproteobacteria; order Rhodospirillales; family Casp-alpha2; genus JABMNT01. Next base: position 6,141 of record JABMNT010000223.1, on the reverse strand, counting down.
ACCTGACCTTTTGTCGCCTGGCGGGCAGCCAGCAGAACCGCTGAAATCTCCACCGGATGATGGCCGTAATCATCGATGATCGTTACCCCGTCAACTTCACCAGTTTTGGTGAACCGGCGTTTTACACCGGCAAAACCGGCTAGCGCCCGGGCGATAACCGCATCGTCAATCCCCATTTCAACGGCTATGGCAACGGCGGCCAGGGCATTTTGTACGTTATGCTGTCCGACCATTGGCAGATGCAGTCCGCGCAGCGCCCGTTCATCCCCGGATTTGCGGTCGGTAATGACCACATCAAAGCCTGTTCCGTCAGTCGATGGCATCAGGTCAATTCCCCGGACATCGGCCTGCGGGCTTAATCCATAGGTAATGATGCGCCGGTCCGAAACACGCGGGATCATGGCCTGGACTTCCGCATGATCCACGCATAAAGCGGCAAATCCGTAAAAGGGAATGTTTTCGACAAAGGAATCGAAGGCCTTGCGCAAATTATCGAAGGTCCCGTAGTGATCAAGATGTTCCGGATCGATGTTGGTAACCACGGCGATTGTTGCCGGCAGTTTCAGGAAGGTACCATCCGATTCATCGGCCTCGGCAACCATCCAGTCGCCCTTGCCAAGCCGGGCGTTGGTTCCCCAGGCATTGATGATGCCGCCATTGATGACCGTTGGGTCGAGGTCGGCCGTATCCAGCATGGCGGCGACAATGGATGTTGTGGTCGTCTTGCCATGGGTGCCACCGACAGCGATCGACCATTTAAGCCGCATCAGCTCGCCCAGCATTTCCGCCCGACGGACAACCGGTATCAATTTCTGGCGGGCAGCCACGACTTCCGGATTATCTGGCTTAACCGCTGTCGAGACGACAACAACCTGGCTTTCACTCAGGTTCTCGGCCTGATGTCCGATATGAACCGTGATGCCCATAGCACGCAGCCGTTCAACATTGGCATTCGCGGCCATGTCGCTACCCTGCACCGTATAGCCCAGCGTATGCAGAACTTCCGCGATACCGCTCATGCCAATGCCGCCAATACCGACGAAATGGACTGTACCAATATTCAGGGGAAGTGCTCTCATGCCGCCTGCCTCCGATTGTCGGGGCCGTTGTCATTGGAGCCACGGCCGTTGATCAAATCCTCGACAATCTCTGCCAGGCGTTCTGCCGCATCCGGTCGACCCACGGATCGCGCACAAGCGGCAGCTTTTTTCAGGGTGTTTGGAATCGACAACAGGTTTTCCAGGCGACGACTCAGGGCTTCCGCGGTGAACGACTTTTCCGGCATCAGCCAACCGGCGCCGGCATCATCAACCGCATGCGCATTCTTCATCTGATGGTCATCAATGGCATAGGGATAGGGCACCAGTATCGACGGCCGTCCGATGACCAGGGTTTCGGCCACGGTCGACGCACCGCAGCGGCCAATGACCAGATGGGATTTTGCCATACGCAGCGGCACATCATTAAAGAAGCTTGATAACTCGGCAAGCATTCCCGCCTGTTTATAGGCTGCCCGCACCCGTTCCAGATCCTCGGGACGGCACTGCTGTGTAATGCGAATACGCGCCTTAAGGGGTTCGGGAAGCGCCATCATCGCGGCGGGCACCACATCACTGAGCACCCGTGCGCCCTGCGAACCGCCCAGAACCAGTACGTTCACCGGCGATTGCCCGTCCAGGTCAGGATAGGGGGTATCGCGTTGCGCGAAAACCGCCGCACGCACGGGCATCCCACAGCGTACCGTCTTGCGCCTGATGGCCTCCGAAATTTCCTCGATGTCCTCAAAACAGGTGATGACCCGGTCAACTCGCGGAGCCAGGGCCCGGTTGGCTCGGCCAAAAACCGCATTTTGTTCGTGAATAGCGGTTTTATACTTACCCAAACAGGCGGCAACCAGGGTGGGAACGGACGCATATCCGCCAAACCCGACGACGGCCTGGGGCTGGATCCGTTTCAGGATTGCACGGGCCTGCCAAATACCAAGGGCGATCTCGAAGACACTCTGGATTCTGGCAAACGGTCCTTTACCGGCGACGCCACCGGCCCGGACACGAAAGGTTTCCAGCTCTCCCAGCACACCGCCATAGGCGTTGCCGCGGCGATCAGTGATCAGCGCCAGCCGGTATCCCCGTTTCAGCATCTCGCTGGCCAGGGCTTCTGCCGGATACACATGCCCGCCGGTACCGCCGGCAGCAAGAACGACAAGCGGTGATTTTTCCGTGCTCATCGTGTGGCCCCCGTCGACGGTCGAATTTTGGTTAACGCCAACACCATTCCCATGCCAAGCCCGAGCGCCAGTGTTGACGAGCCACCGTAGGATATAAACGGTAACGTCATGCCTTTCGGCGGCATCAGATTAAGCGTTGAGGCCATATTTATGATCGCCTGAATGGCGAACTGGACAAGCAGGCCGGTGACCGCGAGCAAAACGAAAAAATCATCATCTTTGAATATGCGGGCAAATCCGCGCAACACGACAAAGGCGAAAAGAGAGACGATGATGATGCAGACAATCAGCCCAAACTCCTCGCCGGCAACGGCCAGGATAAAATCGGCATGGGCATCGGGAAGGACTTCCTTGACCCGGCCTTCGCCCGGTCCACGCCCGGCCCAACCGCCATTGCGAAAAGCTTCCAGGGCGCGGGCCACCTGAAACCCTTCGGCAACTTCCGGATCAAGAAAGCGGTCAACCCGGCCACGTACGTGATCAAACATGAAGTAGGCGCCAACGCTGCCGCCCAGAAAAAACAGGGCGACGCCAATGACAATGATCAACGGCAGTCCGGCAACAAAAATCTGGATACCCCATATGGCTGAAACAACAATCGACATTCCCACATCCGGCTGCAACAACAACAGACCCACAACAAAGACATACAAGCCGACGGCAATTGAATAACCGGGAACCCGGTCATCAAGGCGGCTGGCTGAAAACATCCAGGCGGCAAGCACGGCGAAGGCCGGCTTTACAAATTCCGACGCCTGAATGGACAGGCCGCCGACATTCAGCCAGCGCGTCGCACCTTTGGTTTCGTCACCAAAGATCAGTGTCAAAATCATCAGGATGACGGACGCCACCAGCAAAAACACCGAGAACCGGCGGACACCACGGATGGACAGGAACGATATGGCGACCATGGCGGACAACCCCAGGACCAGATAGATGGCCTGGCGCCGGGCAAAATAAAAGGTATCGAGGCCGATCCTTTCGGCAACGGCAGGAGACGCGGCCAGCGTCAACAACGCGCCAAGCAGCGCCAAAACAACGAAGGCGCCTAAATTCCAGCGGTCAACCGTCCACCACCAGTGGCCGACAAGGCTGTTATCGGTGCGTGCGAGCGTTACCATTTGACCATCTCTTCGCCGGTAACATCCGGTTTCCTGGTCGGAAACAACCCGGGCTCTTCAAATGGGTCCTGATGCCTGCCATCCAGGGCTTCGACGAGTTCCCTGAACGCATCGCCACGGTCTTCAAAATTGGCAAACTGATCGAACGAGGCGCAAGCTGGCGACAACAGAACCACCGGCTTGGCAACACCGCTGTCTCTGGCCATTTTGTAGGCCTGATTGACTGCAGTTTTAATGTCTCCCGCCAGCGTAACCGGAACCTGCCCGTCGAGAAAACTGGCCAGTTCAAGGGCCGCTTCACCAATCAAAAAGGCATGGCGAACTTCACCCAGGTGCGGCGCCAGGCTTTTCAGGCCCCCGGCTTTCGAGCGTCCGCCGGCGATCCAGAAAATATTTTCATAGCAGACGAGAGCGCGGGCGGCGGCATCGGCATTCGTCGCCTTGCTGTCATTGACGAAAGCGACACCATCAACGATTTCGACAGCCTCCTGACGATGCACCAGTCCGGGATAGCTTTGCAGGCAGGCCATAATTGCGTGTGGCTGGATACCGATTGCCTTGGTGGTGGCATAAGCGGCGGCGGCATTTTGCCAATTATGAACCCCAGGCAGACTCGGAATCGCGCTCAAGTCGCAAACCGCTGTCTCCTGGCCTTCCATATCATCAATCAAAATTCCGTTTAGCACATACACGCCGCCATGGGCCCGCTGGTATCCGGATATGGGAACAACCGCCTGATCGCCGGCCGCCTTCAGGTCGTCGCAAATGGCCTGACAGAAAGCATCATCAATTCCAATAACAGCCGTGCGTGGATAGGTCTGGCGGCGGAAGATCTGTTTTTTCGCGGCAATGTAGCCATCCATTCCCCCGTGACGCTCCAAATGATCGGCGCTGATATTCAAAAGCACGGCGAAATCAAAGGTCAGGGAAACCGTTCGCTCCAACTGATAGGACGACATTTCCAGCACATAAATATCACCCTCGCCCAGGGGTTCCAGATCCAGCGCCGGAATGCCGAAATTGCCGCCGATTTCAGTCTGTCTGCCCGTGATAGACAGAATATGACCAACCAGCGCAGTGGTTGTCGATTTCCCGTTGGTCCCGGTAATCCCCACATAACTCGACAATCGCTGTGAACGCGCCAGCAGTTCGATGTCGCAGATGATTTCCACTTTTGCCGCGATCGCTTTTGCGGCGATCGGATGCGGAGCCGGATAAGTATGAGGAATACCGGGGCTGAGTACCAGGGTTGTGCATTCGCTCCAGTCGCAGCTATTGAGATCAACCAGCGGCACGTTCAGCTCTTCGGCCCGCTGGCGGGCTGCCGGGTCATCGTCCCAGGCCCAAACTTCGGCACCGCTTTCCTGCAACGCCCGCGCAGCCGAAAGCCCGGAGCGGCCCAGGCCAAGAACCGCCACCAGATATCCATTAAATGCGAAAACGTCGATCATATGCGTCTCACCTCAGCTTCAACGTCGAGAGGCCAACCAGGGCCAGAATGGAGGCAATAATCCAGAAGCGGATAACAATCGTGCTTTCGGCCCAGCCCTTCTTTTCGAAATGATGGTGCAGCGGCGCCATCGCGAATACCCGCTTGCCGGTAAGCTTGAAGGACGCCACCTGAACGATCACCGATACGGTCTCGAGGACAAACAGGCCGCCAACTATCGCCAGCACCAGTTCGTGTTTGGTAATCACACTGACAGTCCCCAGCGCCCCACCCAATGCCAGCGAACCGGTATCGCCCATAAACACTTTGGCCGGGGGGGCATTGTACCACAGGAAGCCCAGCCCGGCACCGACGACGGAGCCACAAAAGACCGCAAGTTCCCCGCTTCCCGGCACATAATGAATTTGCAGGTAATTGGAAAATACAGAATTGCCGACCAGATAGGAAATAAGCACAAAAACACCGGCTGCGATCATCACCGGAACGATCGCCAAACCGTCCAGACCGTCGGTCAGGTTGACCGCATTGGACGCACCGACCATGACCAGAATGGCAACCCCCACAAACATCCAGCCGAAATCAAGCAACGTCGATTTCATGAACGGAATCGCGATCGTCGTCGTCAGGGCGTCCGGCAACTGGCTCATGATCCAGAACGCGGCAACGGCGCTGATGGCAACCTGCATGAGCAGTTTCAGTTTACCGGGAAGCCCCTTGGTATCGCGCTGCGTCACTTTCATGTAGTCGTCGAGAAACCCGATCGTCCCGAAGGCGATGGTCACACCCAAGGCCGCCCAGATGAAGCCATTGCGCAGGTCGGCCCAGAGCAGCGTGGCAATGGTGAGCGCCAATAAAATCAGGAACCCGCCCATCGTCGGCGTACCCTTTTTCGTCAGCAAATGACTTTCCGGCCCGTCTTCACGGATCGGCTGCCCCCCCTGCTGGCGGTTTTTCAGCATATTGATAACCACTGGTCCAAACAGGAAGCTGATGATCAGGGCCGTTATAACAGCGCCGCCGGTGCGAAATGTCAGATACCGGAAAACGTTCAAAACAGAGAACTGATCTGCCAGCGGGAAGAGTATATTATATAGCATTGATCAGTTCCCTAATTCCCATTGACAACACGTGACGGTGTTGCGTCGATGTGCGCGACCTGCTCCAGTTTCAGCAAATCCCTGACAATCACGCCGGTGCGGCTGCCGTGTGATCCCTTTATGGTGACCGCATCACCGGGTCTGATGACCGAGCGTAACAAAGGCGACAGGGCTTCCGCCGTGGCGGAATGGCCGCCACGCATGGCCTGCGGCAGGACATCCCTTAGCGCCGCCATGTGCTGGCCG
>JABMNT010000222.1 GCA_013203595.1 Rhodospirillales bacterium | reverse complement strand
TTGCCGATGATCTGGATCAGTCGATCCTCAATCCGTCGTCGGTTTCGGAACTGGTCGGCTACTGGACCTTTGATAATTTCAACTCTCAGACGGGGACAGCGCCTGATTTATCCGCCTACGCCAACGATGCCTTGATTGCCCACGGTGCCCCCTCTGCACGCAGTGCCCCGGTTCTCGATCTGGACGGCACCGATGATTTCATCAGCACCAATTTGGAGACACCTTTCACCGACATTACCATCGAGACCTGGTTGCGGCTTGATGGTCTTCCAAGCGGCATTGATCAGGATATGCTGATTGCTGCCAATTCCTGGGTGTCGGGTGCGCTGCATGTGAATGTTAATGCTAATGGCACGATCACCTTCGCGCGCAATGGCGATGCCTATGCGACAACGACAGCGGCGTTGGCCGCCGACGGCGAATGGGCGCATGTTGCGATGACTGCAGATGCGACGAACAATCAGTTTAAGCTCTATGTCGACGGCGATCTGGTTGAAACCCTGGCCTATACCCCGGGAGGTACGTTTAATCTGGGTGATGCTGCCATAGGAGCATGGAATAATGCTGGCACCACCCCAGAGCGCTTTATCGATGGTGCAATGTCAGATTTCCGGGTCTGGAATACGGTTCGTTCCGCAGACGATATATCAACCAACTATCAAACCCGTTTGAACGGTGACGAAGACGGTTTGTCCGCCAACTGGCGTTTCAATGAAGGCAGCGGCACCGTCGCTTATGATGAGACCGGTGCCCACGATGCCACGATCATAGACGGGGCTTCGGCCGGCGCGAGCTGGAGCCATGCCAATCCGACGCAACTGGGATCAAACCTGGCCCGGTCGCTCGACTTCGACGGGGTGCTCGATAACGTCAATCTCGGTTCCGCCGCGGTCTTCAATGTCGATACTTCGTTCAGTATCGAGGCCTGGATCAATCCGCAGTCGGCCGATGACTGGGACGGTATTCTGTCCAATACCTGGGATACGGGTGCCACCGAAAGCGGTTATTCGCTGGTTCTGACGGCCGGCAATCAGCTGCGCTTCCTGTTTGCCGTGGATGGAGTGATGCAGGTCGTCGAGACGACAACGGCACCGGTCGGCCTCAATCAATGGACCCATGTGGCCGCCACCTACGACGGCATCACAGCGCGACTTTATATCGATGGTCAGGAAAACATGTCTCAGGCGGTGGCTGGCTCGGTCATGGATTATACGCCGGTCAACGATCTGAAAATCGGTGCCTACGCCGATGACAACGAAGGTTTTTATTTCGACGGTCAGATCGCTGACGTCAGGCTTTGGGATACGACCCGGACCGCCGACGAGATCGCCGCCAATATGTCCGGTTTTGTCGATCCGACGAACGACGGCCTTGTCGGCAACTGGCGGCTTGATGATGAAGGTACCGGCGTCGCAACGACAGCCATTGATTCCGTCAGCAACGGTAACGACGGCACTATCGTCAGCTCCCCCGACTACGTCTCCGACGCGCCGCAGTTCATAGGTACCTCGGTTGATGCCCAGGAAGACACGCTGCTGCGTGGGCAGATCCTCGCTGAAGACGCCGATGGCGATGCCATCAGTTACGCGCTCGGTACCGGTGGTGCGGCGGCTAACGGCTCGGTGGTCATCAATGGTGATGGGTCCTACACCTATACACCCAACGCCAATTTCAATGGCAGCGACAGCTTCACTGTCGAAATCACGGCGAATGGAGATACGGTGTCGCAGGTCATCACTGTCGATGTTGCCGCCGCCAACGATGCGCCGGAAATCCTCGGTGCCACCGGCGGCATCTCAGGATCGCTGCAGTTTGATGGCGTTGATGACTTCGTCAATACCGGCGAAGACCCACTTGCCGGCGTCACCAGTGACCTTACCATCGAGGCCTGGATTCGGCCCGAGGGCCTGTCGGGACTTCAGACGATCGTGGCCACCGATCAGCGCCCGGGCGCCGCTACCGACGGTGTCAGCCTCGGATTGCAGGATGACGGACTGCTCTTCCGTACGATCAACGGGCAGAATTATCAACTTTCGGCGGCCCAATTGGCTGCTGCCGGTGTGCCCTTGCAGGCCGGTGAATGGCAGCACCTTGCCGTAACCATGGATGCCAACAACGACGCCACCTTCTATGTTGACGGCAAGGTGGCGGGAACGGTTGCCGGCAGCTTCCCGGTCAGTGCCACCTCCGGCGATCCGCTGATCATCGGCGCCGTGATCAATAGCGCGGGCACGCACACCGAACGGTTCGATGGCCAGATCGCCGAACTCCGCGTTTGGGATGCCGGGCGCACGGCCCAAGAGATTGCCGCCAATTACCAAACCATCATCGAAAACCCGACTCTTGAGCCGGACCTGCAGGGCTACTGGCCGCTGAACGAGGTTCTGGAAGGCGGGACAACGCCGAACCTGGCGCATCTGGCAACGCCGGAAATTGCCGCGCATATCTCGAATGCCCTTGCCTTTGACGGGGTTGACGACCGGGTCGAGCTGGGCTCACAATACGCCTTCGCCACTGAAACCGGGTCGTTTACCTATGAGGCCTGGGTCAGACCCGACGCCCTGAATACGGGACGCATGCAGATCCTGCAGATTGGTAACGATGTGTCGACCAACGATGCCCTGTCTCTCTATGTTGAGGGCGGCGTTCTGAAATCGGATCTGACGAACGTGACCGGGCCCGTCGGCACCACAAACCTGCTGGGAAGCTGGCATCATGTGGCCGTCTCCTATGACAGTGCGCTGGGCGCCGACAACATGACTATCTATGTGGACGGCATTGCGGAAGCCACTTCCACAATGACGCCGCAGATTGCCAGTGTCTTCCGTGCGAATATTGGTGTCCTCGATGATGGGGCGACGCCATCCGCCTTCTTCGAAGGTGAAATCGCCGACGTCCGCGCCTGGGACGTGGCCCGCTCCGCAGAACAGATCGCCGCCAATCAGACCACTGAATTCAATGATTTGAATACGCCACCGGACCTCGTTGCCAACTGGCATCTGGATGATGGTGCGGGTGCTGTGGTGGCTGACGTCATTGGCGGCAATGACGGCTCACTCCTCAATTCAACCGTTCCGGTTTACAGCGGCGCACCGGTCGAGACCAATGCACCCCATGCGGTGTTTGACGGCGACGGCGACTATATTGATCTTTCGTCAGCGGCTGCCGGGATGGACAGCGGGCAGGCAAGCTTCACCTATGAAGCCTGGATCAAAACCAATGGTGCGATTACCGCATATAGTACAATTTTCAGCATCGGAAACGGGGTCAGCGGGCAGAAGGCGGAACTCAGCGTTGGCACCACCGGTGAGCTGGACTTCGGCACCGGCAGTTTCGGGTTCGGCAGTGGCGCCACCAAGGTCGACGATGGCAACTGGCATCATGTGGCCGTTGTCTTTGACAGTACTTCCAATGCGACTGTGGGTATTGGAACCCTAATGCTGTATCTGGACGGCAGCGCTGTTGCCTCCCATATCAACATCGGCACCGCCATCAATTTGACGGCCACCGAGGCCTTTATCGGTGCGGCGGCGGGTGGCACCCAGACCTTTGACGGCGAGATTTCCGACGTCCGCATTTGGGATAATGCACGCTCCGGTACTGATTTGACGGCCGACATGAATGACCGTCTCGATGGCACGGAAACCGATTACGCAAACCTGGTCGCCTACTATAAGCTGGATGGTGATTTGAGCGACAGCGCACCGACGCCGCTCAGCAGTGGTGTATTGACCGGTGACGCCGGCTTCACAACCGGCACCCCGACACCGGCCTATTCGGCGGGTGAAGAAACCTGGACCAGCGGCGCTGAACTCGTCAACGGGCCGCTCCTGCTCGGTGAAAATACCCATCATGCCATCACCTTCGACGGCGTCGATGGCGTTGTCGAAGCACCGCTGGTTTTGACGCAGACCGATAACGTCACCATTGAGAGCTGGGTAAAATGGGATGGGACAGATACCGGTTATTCGCAGGTCATTGCCTATAACGGTGAATCCACCACTGATGGGTTCGGCTTGTTCGCCGAGCGCATCAGCGCCACCGAATTCAGAATCTCGGGGTTGATTGGTCTTCAGGCGGTACTTTCCCTGGAGCCGGCGGTGACCTTGACGGAAGACGCCTGGATGCATGCGGCATTGGTGCGCGATGAGGGAACATGGAAAATTTATATCAATGGCGAGCTGCAAACTTTTGTTAGCGGCGCCATTGGCACGGACGATCAACTTACACCGTATGCGGCTACCGGCGGTCAGACACTCATTGGTGCCAGCAAGTATGCGCTAGGATCGAACGAAAACTTCAGTGGCGAATTGGCCGATGTGCGGATCTGGAATACGGCGCGCTCGGCCGATGAGATCAAGGATAATCTTGACGGCCATGTGCCTGTCGACGCCGCTGGACTTGTGCTCAATTATCGCGGCGATGACGTCATCAATGGCACCACGCTCGTTGACCAGTCAGGCAATGGCAACGATGGGGTCATGGATGGCGGTGTAACGATCACAAACAGCGCCCCGGAAATTATTCTGACGTCGCTGCTTACCGATGAAGACACCCCGGTCTTCGGCCAGATTGTCGCCAGCGATCTGGATGGTGACACGCTGACCTTCTCGGTTGCAACGGATGGCGAGCCGAGCCATGGCAGCCTGACCGTGACAGCCGATGGCAGCTATGCCTATACGCCAAATACAGATTTTGTTGGGACCGACAGTTTCACGGTTCAGGCCTTTGACGGCACGGCGACGGTAACGAAGACGATCTCCGTTCATGTGGATGGATTTAATGCGGCCATCAGCGGGACCGTGGGCGATGATACCCTGACCGGAACGGATGCCAACGATATCCTGATCGGTGGCGGCGGCAATGATACCATTGATGGCCTTGGCGGCTTTGATGTGGCCGGCTATGGCGGCGTCCAGGCTGACTATACGGTTAGTGCCAGTATCGTCGGAGACGATACGCAAATAACCGTCACTGATAATAATGCCAGCGATGGCGATGAGGGGACCGATACCCTTTCAAATATTGAATCCCTGCAATTCTCCGACGGTGCCTATACGGGCAGTCTGTCGCTTGTTGGGGACAGTTCGGCAGAGACACTCATGGGTCTGGATGGTGATGATACGCTCGATGCAGGCAGCGGCAGTGATACGCTGTATGGCAACGCCGGTGCTGACACACTCTATGGCCGCGTCGGCGCTGACACCCTCTATGGCGGTTCCGGCAACGATGACTTGCAGGGCGGCAATCATGATGACCTGCTGGTTGGCGGTTCGGGCGATGACATACTGGATGGCGGAACCGGTGCGGACACGTTAATCGGTGGCGCTGGTAATGACACAATGGATGGCGGTACCAGCGATGGTACGACACCGGATGACCGGGTCGACGTCGCTGTGTTCAGTGGCAATTTGTCGACCTACACCATTGATGAAACGACCTTTGCCACGGATGGTCTGGTGACGGTAACTGGTGGCGATGGCGTTGATATCCTGAGCCACATCGAAAAGCTGGTTTTTGATGATGCCACCTATGATCTGGAAATGGTCATAAACGACGGGGCAGGCGCATCAATTCTAAACGGCGGCAGCAGGGACGACACCATCGACGGCGGCATTGGCGGTGATACGATCAGCGGCGGTGATGGTAACGATACCCTGTTTGGCAATACCGGACACGATACGCTGTACGGGGATGCGGGCAACGATACGATCGCGGGCGACGGCAATGATGATATTCTCTTTGGCGGTGCCGGAGATGACGATCTGGATGGCGGGACAGGTGCCGATACGCTCTATGGCGGTGCTGGCAATGATACCCTTGACGGTGGTACCAGCGATGGTACGACGCCGGATGACCGCGTTGATGTCGCCGTCTTTGCCGGTAACATTACCGGCTACACGATTGACGAATCGACGTTTTTGACTGACGGACTGGTGACGGTCACCGGCGGCGACGGTGTCGATGTTCTCAGCCATATCGAAAGACTGGTCTTCGACGATGCGATCCATGATCTGGAAATGGTCCTCAACGACGATTCTTCCGCTTCGACACTGAGTGGCGGTTCCCGAGACGACATTATTAATGGCGGTGGCGGGGCCGATACCATCGATGGCGGGGCCGGCAACGACACCATAGATGGCGGTGCCGGAAACGATACATACATCGTATCAGACGGCAATGATGTGATTTCTGCGGGTGGCAGTACCGACACTTTGGTCTTTGCCAATGATTTGTATGTAACAGATATTCTTGTTGATACCGGCTCCGGAGACCTGATTTTTGAGTATGACAACAGCTCGGATGTTACTTATTCGGTTACCATCACGGATCACCTGACCAGTGGTTCTGAACTGGGCCAGGTAACCCTTGATATCGACAGAAACGGTTCTGCCCAAACCTTTATTGTCGCCACCACTTTCGCCGCCCTGGCCGGCATCAATACGGCCCTGGCCGGCACCATCGGTGCTGATACCCTGACCGGAAATACGGGCAATGACTTGCTGTTCGGTGGAGATGGAGACGACACCCTGATCGGTGGCGGCGGCAACAATTTCTTCAATGGCGGGGCCGGTGACGACATTCTGACCGGCGGTGTGGGCAATGATGTCTTTTTCGCCTCGGAAGGCACCGATACCATCACCACCGGCGGCGGCCTTGACCGACTGGTTCTGGACCCGTTCGTTTCCTTTGAATCGGCTGTTTATAATTCCGGCACCGGAGTGCTGACGGTGACATTCGAAGACGAGCAGGCAACTGTCCATACGGTGATAATCAGTGGTCATGATAGCAATCCGCTGGATGAGATCGCTTTTGCCTCCGATGAGGAAGGTATTGTTGAGACTTACAAAGTCGCGGTCCCGACCGACGATATTTCGGCGGCGACCGATGATTATCTGGGCGCTGGCACCGATGGTGTCGACACCATTACCGGCGGCCTGGGGAATGATATAATTTTAGGTAACGCCGGAGATGATGTTCTGAACGGTGGTGCCGGTGATGACGTGTTGGATGGTGGTGCCGGCGCGGATACCATCGACGGGGGCGAGGGAACGGACACGGTATCCTTCTTCAGTGCGACCGCACCGGTTGTTATCGACCTGTCGTCGGGTGCCCTGGGCGCAGGCACGGCTACACTGGACAATAGTGAAGTCGACACCCTGACGGGTATTGAAAATATGGAGGGCGGTGCCGGTAACGATACGCTGATCGGCGATGATGGTGCCAATAGCCTGTTTGGCGAGGACGGAGACGACGGACTGATGGGTGGTTTGGGGACTGACATACTGGACGGTGGCCAGGGTTCGGATGTATTTATCTACACATCCCTCAGTGATTCAAATTCCACGGACGGCATGGACCATATTACAAGCTTCGATGCGGGCGGTTATCAGACAGCAGGCGTTGACCAGATTGATCTGTTTGACGTTGTCGTCGGTCCGCTTACCTACCTGGGCGATGATACAGGCTTTAGTGTGTCGGGTGCGGCGCAGGCGAGCTATAATACGCAGAGCAAGATCCTGGAGATAGACTCAGATGGCGACGCGGCGGCGGACCTGGAAATCGAGATCGATAATCTTTCGGGAAGTCTTGACGATCTGGACTTCATCACAAACTTTATGCCCGCACAATAAGCTGTTCGGTCTGTTTTATTGAATTGTGGGCTCTGCCCAGGCGTCGACCGCAAACCTGACCCCGGTGCCTTGAACCGGCAAATTGCCGATGATCGAATGATCGCTGGTGATATCTTAGGTCTGGCCTGGCTTTGTGTTTTTTGATGTAATGGCATACAGGCCACTGGGTTTGCATTAGCGTTGGGTGATTACGGATGAAAGAACTGCTACGCCGCTTTTTAGCGCATCCGGGAATTTCTCTGGAGCTATTGGTCGGCTCGTTTTTTGTCAATGTCATGGCCATGGCCTCGCCGCTGTTCGTGATGCAGGTCCTCAACCGCTATGTGGGTCAGGGTGTTGACGCCACCCTGTTCACCCTGACATCCGGGGTATTGATCGCTATTGGCCTGGAATTTGCCTTTCGCCAGTCGCGCCTCAGTCTGGCCCGCGGGATCAGCATAAAGCCGGATGAAGCGGCGGCGCTGAACGGGTTTGATACCTTAACCCGGGCAAAAATGACGGCCATCGATCAGACCCCTGCGGAAACCCGCAAGGAAATCATCAACGGCACGGCAGCGATCGAGTCGGCTTATAGCGCCACCAACGTAACGACAATTCTGGATGCGCCTTTTTCACTGCTTTTTGTGTTTGTCCTCTATGTTATCGAGCCGCTGTTGGCCTATGTGGTGCTCGGTTTTATCGCCGCTGTATTTGCCGTCGGCCTGATCAGTGCCAAGTCCATGCAGGCCAAGACAGCGGACCTGCAGGCCAATTCCGGCGTTGGCAGCGCACTGTTGGGGACAGTGACCCGGGAAGGAGATACGGTTCGAAGTTTCAATGCGGGCGAATCCCTGCGCAAGGCCTGGCGCCAGCATGTTTTCACCACCCAGAAACTACGGCGTGATATCGGCTCCGGCCAGGCCTTCGTGCAGACAATCACCCAAAGCGCCAACGGGCTTATGAGTGTTGCCGTGGTTGCCACCGGCGCCTCACTGGTCGTCCTCGGCGAGCTGGATGTGGGGGCGATGATCGGTGGCAACATTCTGGCCGCCCGTGCCCTGCAGCCGGTTACCAAACTGGCGCAGTTGGGGTCCGCCTTCGCCAAAGCCAGGCAATCGCTTGATCTGTTCAGAAAGCTCGCATCGGTGCCGCTGGAAGCGGACAGCGGCTCAGCGCTTCGCACCTATTCCGGCAGCATCGAGTTCAGGGATGCGGCGTTTGCCTTTCCCGGTGCCACAGCCCCGATCTTTGAATCTCTCAACATGACCCTGCCGCCGGGTTCGGTGCTGGTTGTCAGTGGCGATAACGGCACCGGAAAATCGACCATGGCACGGTTGCTGATGGGGCTGATCGAGCCTGTACGCGGACAAATTCTTGTCGATGGGCTGGATTTGAAGCAGGTGTCGCCTGAGTGGTGGCGTCGGCAGGTTATTTTCCAGCCCCAGGAGCCGGCGCTCCTGAACCTGACCATCGAGGAAAACCTGCGCGTCAATAATCCGGAAATTGATTCGGCGATGCTCAATCAGGTCGTCGATATGTGTGGCCTCAGGAAGTTTCTGGACGAGAGCCCCAATGGATTTGAGACCATGGTTATCGATAACGGCTGGCGTTTGTCGGAAGGCATTCGCCGCCGGATCTCCCTGGGCAGGGCATTGACCACAAACGGTGCCCTTGCGGTTATTGACGAGCCGACGGAAAGCCTTGACGCGGAAGGCTGCAAAGCCGTTCACCAGATTCTGGGAGCCATGGCAAAGCAGGGCAAGACCATCATCGTCATGAGCCACGATAAAAACATCGTAAAAGGCAGGCATTTATTGCTGGACCTCAATGTCAAACCGACTCCCCGTGTGGTCAAGGTCGGCTACGAGACAGAGGCGGCTCCGGTCCAGGCCGCACCACCGGTTGCCGAGCCAAACCCGGTCGTTCCGGTTCAGACGCAACCTGCGAAACCACAGCCGGTTGCGGCTTCCCCTGCAACCGAGCCGGTCGATAAACCGGCAAAGGCCGATGCCGCGAAATCAGGTGGCGGAAAGAAACCCGCCGATATGGAAAATCCCGCCACCCACGAATTGAGTATGGCAGCCATTCAGTCGCGCTTTGCCGTCGATGCCGTGGAGCCGGACAATCCGGTGAAAACGGCGCCGGGTAAACCAAAGAAGCGGGTGGCCAAGACATGACGGGTGCACCTGCAGTTCCTGGTATTGTTGCGCCGGAGACGGAACGTGTCTCGAAAATGACCCATGGCACGTTTTTTCTCTGTGCTGTGATGGTTGTTCTTTTTGCCGTATGGGCGTCAAACACGACGATCGATATCGTCAGTATGGCAACCGGGGAGGTGACGCCGTCGACCCAGGTAAAAACGATTCAGCACCTGGAAGGCGGGATCATTCGTGAAATTCTTGTGGCCGAGGGCAACAAAGTTGTCGTCGGGCAATCGATTATCGTGCTGGAGCCGACAGCCAGCAGCGCCGACGTTGCCGAGCTTCGGGTCCGCCTGAATTCTCTGATCGGCGATATTGCACAGCTTGAAGCCCTGGAAGCGGGAACTGAGCTGCCCCGGTTTTCGCCTGAGTTTGTGAAAAAAAACCCGAAACTTGTCGAACATGCAACACGGCGTTTCGTCACCCGACGCAACAGACATCGCGACGAAATGAAAAGCCAGCAACAATCCATCATCCAGCGACAAATGGAATCCCAGGAAATTTCAACCCGAATCAGCGGCTCACGCAGGAACCTGGAACTGGTCGAAGAACAGATCCGCATCAGCGATGAACTGATGAAGGAAAACCTGACCAACCGGTTCCGGCACCTCGATTTGCTCAAGGAAGTTGTGCAGCTGAGAAACGCCATTGAATCGGACCGTGCTGGCCTGAATCGGGCCAATGCCTCGCAGGACGAGGCGAAAGCTGTGCTCAACAACATCCGCAGCACCTATCAGGATGAAATTCAGAAATCCCTGGAAGAGGCGCGCCTGAGTTATGGAGAACTGAACCAGCGGGTCAAGAAATTTGAGGACAGCCTGCAGCGTACAGTCGTTCGGTCGCCCGTCGACGGTGTCGTCAAAACCCTTCATGTGGTCACGGTTGGCGGTGTTTTGCGTCCCGGCGATCCGGTGGTTGACATTGTGCCCGGTGACGACAGCCTTATTATTGAATCTCAATTGCCAACCCAGGACATTGGCCATGTGGCTGTTGGCCAGAAGGTTGTCGTCAAACTGGCGTCGGCAGATGCCATGCGCTATGGCAATCTGGCGGGTATTGTTGCCGGAATCAGCCCGGATACATTGATTACGCCGGAAGGCATGCCGTTCTACAAAGTACGCATTGAAGTGGAACATCCCTATTTTGAACAGGGCAAGCAACGCCATGACCTGTATCCGGGGATGCAGGTCATGACTAATATTCAAACCGGCGAACGGACAGTTCTGACGTATATCCTGGACCCGATTCTCTATCGTTTGGGTGGCGCTATTCAGGAGCGCTAGCGCATTTTCGAATGTATCAGACACATGACCAACAGCGTTAAGAAAGTTTCGACGTTCCTCGGGCCTGAACAGATTAAATGTCGAAGCTTCTCAACCTCCATATAAGATTGAACCGTCATCGTCCCTTATTGCCTCGATCCTTTTCGGAAATGCGCTAAGTTGCTATTTCTTCTTGCCAGCCGGTTTCTTTTTCGCGGTCGGCTTTTCGTCGGAGGCGGCCTCGGCCTGTGCGGCGACCTTGTCACGAATTTCCGTCGCGGCTCCGGCAATGGCCTTGATCATGCTTTGCAGCTGGTTTGCCGGGACCAGCAGGCGAACCGCCGGGCGAACCTCGTTGTCGATATGTTGCTGGGCGAAAGTAATCCGGAAAACGCCGTTGGCGTGCGATACATTGGATATCAAATCTGCAAAATATTCGTCGGGCGTGCTGGTCATGAAATAAAGTTCCTCAAAAATTTTTGGCCGTTTAACCGATTGTTGGAATGTTACAGAGGCTCGCCGTCATTGCAAAGACGCAAGGTTGACGGCGGCGCCCCGATTGCTTACTGCTGGCGGGTGGATGGGCGGTGGTCTGGGCGGCGACAACCGGAACCTTTACGCCCGCAAATGATTTTGAGGGAGTACATATAACCGTGTTTGACGCAATATCACTGTTTGATCTTTCCGGTAAAAAGGCCCTGATTACCGGCTCGTCTCAGGGCATCGGGTTTGCCCTGGCAAAGGGGCTGGCCAGCGCCGGCGCCGCCGTCATCATTAATGGCCGGGACGTGGCGAAACTTGAGCGCGCGGCCAAATCCCTGCAGGGCGACGGGGTTGAGGTCCATCAACTGGCCTTTGACGCCACGGATCATGCTGCAGTCGCCGCCGCCGTCAATGGCTTTGAAGCGACCGTCGGGCCGATCAATATCCTGATCAACAATGCCGGCATGCAGCATCGCACGCCGCTCGAGGACTTTGATCCGGTGATGTTTGAAAAGCTTCTCGCCACTAACGTCTCGAGCGTCTTCAATGTCGGTCAGGCGGTTGCCAGACATATGATTGGCCGCGGCCAAGGCAAAATCATCAACATCGCCTCCGTGCAAACCCTGCTGGCGCGCCCGGGCATTGCGCCCTATACGGCAACCAAGGGCGCGGTCGGCAATCTGACAAAGGGCATGGCCACGGACTGGGCCCGGCACGGCCTGCAGGTCAATGCCATCGCGCCGGGCTATTTCGACACGCCCCTGAATGCTGCCCTCGTCGCCGATGATACGTTTACGGAATGGCTGGAAAAGCGGACCCCGGCCGGGCGCTGGGGCAATGTGGACGAACTGGTCGGTGCCGCCATCTATCTCAGCGCCAGGGCATCAAGCTTCGTCAATGGCCATATCCTCTACGTGGATGGCGGCATTACGGCCTCGCTGTAAGGGGGCTGTGTTCGGCAGGCAACAGGCGGATGGCGGGGCAGGGGTTTCCTCAGACCACTCCCATCACCCCCAGTAGCGCCCGAGGGCCTCGGCCGAGGCCCGGATTTTCGGGATATGGGCTTTCAGGTCCGCCAGCGACATCCGGGCGACCGGGGCATGGCAGGCGATGGCGGCAATGGCGCGCCCTGAGGGATCGAGAATGGGCAGGGCAACGCCGACGATACCCGATGTGAACTCCTGGTCATTGGTGGCATAGCCGCGCTTGTGAATGCGCTTCAGCTCGGCTTCAAGCCGGGCCCCGTCGGTGATTGTCGTCGCTGTGTATTTCTTCAGTGATTTCAAGGGGATCAGGGTATTGCGCATTTTCTCCGGCAAATAGGCCAGCAGCAGCTTGCCGCCGGATGTGCAATAGGCGGGGACATGGTGGCCGGCTTCGGAATGCACGCGCAGGGTCCAGTCGGCTTCGATCCGGTCGAGATAGACAAAGTCCATGCCGTCAAGGACGCCAATGTTGCAGCTTTCCTGAATGCTGTCGACCAGTTCCCTGAGGATAACCCGTGTCGGTAAATTGTGATTTTCAGAAAACAGGGCGTTGATCGCCAGACGGGTTAATTTTGGCCCCACATAAAATCGGTCGCGGCTGGCATCGCGGATAATCAGGCCCTGTTCCTCAAGCTGGATGAGAATACGATGTACGGTCTGGCGCGGCAGCCCGAGCTTTGCCGTAAGATCCGGCAAGCCGATGGCCTGGCTTTGCGCGGTTATCAGCTCAAGCACCGATAACGCCTTGTTGAGCGCTGATCCATGGTCATTTGCCTTGCCTTCGGCCATCTGCAACACCCTCTATGCCGTTTCGGGAGAACGGCGTTTTCCCGCTGCACCACTTTCTATACATTTTTTTGACTTGTCCATGCCGTTCCGGGCCTGCGGGTATCCGCAGTCGAGATAGCGGGAGTTACCTAAATTGGGGATGGGAAACGCTTCTCTCGACCCGGCCATCTGTGCTAAATCGGTAGCATAAGCAGGAGTTGCAAAGTGTCCTATGCGGCAGACATTCTTCTAGATCGATATCTGGCCATCTCGCGCGCCATCGCCGGGCAGCTGGATTACCAGAGTGTTTTGCTCGAAATCTCGGGTGAGGTTAATCACCTGATGCCGCATGACCATATGGACGTTTCCCTGATCCTGCCCGACCGCCTTGACAGCCATATCGTCTACGAGGTCGGCCTGAGTACGGAATGGGGGGATATTTCCAGATATCCCCAGCAGGTTGCGCTGAGCCCGATCCGTGATCTGCTGTTGGGCGAGGTCGAATATTATCTGACGGATGACGCCTGGAACGACAACCGTTTCCATTTTGAAGAGGCCTTTGATTCGCCAATTTTTGCCGCCAATTTACACAGCAGATTGCATGTGCCGCTGCACGTCCATGGACTCGTTCAGGGCTCCCTGAATATTTCCAGCCACAAAATCAACAGCTATTCGGAGATCGATGTGCAAACCGCGCAACAGATAGCTGATCTGATTGCGCCCTATTTTTATGCGCTGATCCGCAGCGAGCAGTCGAAAAAACTGGCGCTGGCGGAAGGCGCATCCAGGGGGCGCGAAGAAGCCCTGCGCCTGGGCGCTCTGCGTTTGACGGAAGGTATGGAAAACGCCCGCAAGCGCATTGGTATGGATCTGCATGACCAGACACTGGCTGACCTGACCCGGATTTCCCGCCGCATTTCCAGCCTCAGCCGAAAATCGACACCGGTGGCTTCGGATATTCAGAAGCTGGGCTCCGAAATATCAACATGCATGAGCGAACTCAGGCGGATTATTGAAGATACAAAGCCCGGAGTCCTCGAACTGTTCGGGTTCGCCCAGGCGGTCGAGGCGCAATTGGAACGCTCGGTCGCCGGCGTAACCCCGACGATCAGGACATCGGTTATGGATACCGCCTCATCAATGCTCGATGAATGTCCGGAATCATTGCGAACCACCTTGTTCCGGATTGTCCAGGAAGCCATCAACAATGCCGTTAAACACGGCCCGCCCAGTCATTTGTCGGTCACGATTGAAATCGATGACGAACAGCTCAGAATAGCCGTTGTTGACGATGGTGTTGGTGCCAGTCATAAGTTTGTGAAGTCAAAAGGCGGGCTCGATAACATGCGGGTGCGTGCAGCGCTGATTTCGTCAACCATTGAAATTGTTGGCAACGAGGCAGGCCGGGGGACCCGGGTTACCGTCTCAACGCCAATCACCGAAATCAGGGCTGCCGAATTGATGCCGGAAGCAAAAAACACGACGGCGGGAGTGGGTGCATGAATGTCCTGATAACTGAAGATGACCCGCTGCACCGGTCTTTTTTGAAAATGGCCATCGAACACGCCCTTCCCGAGTGTGAGCGGGTGTTTGAAGCGGAAGACGGCCTAGTCGCCATTGAAATTGTCGCCAGGGAAGAGATATACGGCGTCGTTATGGATCTGCAGATGCCGCGGGCAAGCGGCGTTGACGCGGCAAAGGAGATCTGGCGCAAGCATCCCGACATGCGCATTCTGTTCTGGTCCAATTATGCCGATGAAGCCTATGTGCGGGGCGTCGCCCGTATTGTGCCCTCTGGTGCGGTCTATGGGTATCTTCTGAAATCGGCCAGCGAAGAACGTCTGGAACTGGCGGTCCGCGGCGTGTTCCAGGAGGACCAGTGTATTATCGACCGCGAAGTCCGTGGCGTTCAGCAAAGATCCGCCAACATCCTTGAAGGGTTGACGGATTCAGAATTTGAAGTGCTGACCGATATTGCCCTGGGTATGACCGATAAAGCGATTGCGGCCTGGCGCAAGATATCGACCCGCGGCGTGCAAAGCCGGCTGAAACATCTCTATGAAAAACTGGGGATTGATCAATCGGAGGTAAAACCGGATTTTGGTCCGCTGTTCAATTCGCGTACGCGGGCCGTGGCGCTGGCCATGTCGCGTGGCCTGTTAAACGTCGATGGTTTGGGCGCCTCGCAGGAGGACCTGGAGGCCTGGCTGGCGACCAAGTTCCCTTAAGGATTTCTCCTCCGGATCAGATTAGTGGCCGGCTTTATTGAAACCGGCATCGGCCGAGACAAGCGGCCCCATTCCCAGATCCAGGGGACGGCGGGGATCTTTATACATAATGCCGTCCTTCATGATCATCGCCAGATTTTCTCTTTTCTGCAGCACGGACACATCGGCCAGCGGGTCGCCCCTGACCAGCAACAAATCCGCCAGATAGCCTTTCTTTACCTTGCCCAGGCGGTCACCCATCCCCATCAGTTCGGCACCGACGGCTGTTGCGCATTTAAGGGCGTCCACGTTGGAATAACCGAAATAGGTGACAAAGTGTTCGATGTCGCGGGCATTTTGCCCCATCGGTGTAACGGCAAATCCGTAATCGCCGCCAATCACCACACGAACCCCGCGTTTGCGTATTTCCTGATAGCTCGCACAGCAGGCGTCGAATTTGCGGTACAGGTCGAGGGCGGCACAGACCTCCGGGGTTATTCCCGCCACTTCGCCTTCCTTGACGCAGTTATGCACCAGGCCGAAGGCCGGACCGACAAAACAGCGGTCTTTGGCCTCTTCAAGTTTATCGAGGGCCTGCTCGTTGGCGAAGTCACAATGGTAAATGCAGTCAACACCATGATTGACGGCCATGATTACACTTTCCGACGACCGGGCATGGGCGGCGACGTTCTTCCCGAATTTTCTGGCGACCCGGATGATGACGGCAAGTTCCTCATCTTCCAGAGGGGTGATCTCGGCGCGGGCGTGGGAAATAAACTCGTCGCCGGAAATGTTGATTTTCAGGGTATCAACCCCGTCACGCACGCATTCACGGGCAACCCGTCGCATTTCATCGGGGCCATCGGCAACAATGCCGAAACTTTCCTGATAGATATGGCGGTTGCGTTCGTCGCCGAGGCCGGCGGTGGTGGTGATTTCGGGGCTGCAGGCGAGCATTCGCGGGCCGGCGATAAACCCCGCCTCAATGGCATTCTTTGCGGTAATCCCCAACAGCGGTTTTGCCGAGGCCGCTTCGAAAATCGATGTAAAACCGTGTTCCAGCAGCAGCCGCACATTGCGCGCGGTAAGAATCATATGCTGCTCCGGCGAGATCATGCCAAGTTCGCGTGGCTCGTTGACGCCGGTGAAGCTGGGGTGGCAGTGCCCTTCGACCATGCCGGGCATCAGGGTCATGCCGGCGCCGTCGATTGCCTCATGGGGCTCATCACCCAGTTCGATAGGGGTTGGGGACACCTCGGTTATGAGTTCATCCGTGACAACCACAGATGCCGTTTTGGCCTTGTTCGCCTCACCATCCCAGACCTTTACATTGGAGAAAACAGTTTTCATTGCGACATCCTCCCAGAAATCTATATGTATTCTATGTGCGAATAGTTGTATATTAGCCTGCGGTCGAGCGTTTGCAAAACCGAAGTAAATCACACCTGTCTGAAATTAAACCACAGAAATAAGGTTTCAAGAACAGGGGAGATTATGGGGTTGGCTGCGGATATCCGCAAAAAAATATACGTATATGCGCATCATTTAAGAGCATAGCGCAGCTTACAGATTGAAAAGACGCCCCTAAACTCCGCGCATTGTTGACGGCAAGGATATGTTTTTTTGTCGATAATATGTAAAGAATCCTCGGTAAGAGGATCAGAACATTTTAAAACAGAA
Source organism: Rhodospirillales bacterium (assembly GCA_013203595.1). Lineage (GTDB taxonomy): Bacteria > Pseudomonadota > Alphaproteobacteria > Rhodospirillales > Casp-alpha2 > JABMNT01. Next base: position 1,265 of record JABMNT010000222.1, on the reverse strand, counting down.
TAGGCACACAAAGGGAGTGTACATACGATGAGTTTTCTTTCAAAAACGAGTTTTGTTGCGCTGGCAGTTAGTACCGGGTTGTTAATCGGCAGCCAGGCCATTGCCGGTCCAAAAGTTGTGAGTGGGCCGGGAGCTTCGCCTGAGTGTTTTGCTCCCTGGAACAAGGACACGACCTATTTTCAGTGGAACAAGAAGGAAGGTCCTTACAGGGTCGCTGTCGTCAACGGCTTTGTTGGCAACACCTGGCGTATTCAGATGATCCAGACGGCAAAGGCCTATGTGGCCCAGGATGACGTCAAGTCACAGATCAAGGAATTCAAGGTTGTCTCGACGGGCACGGATGCGGCCGCCCAGTTGGGTGCCATTGAAGATTTTGTTAACCAGGGCTTTGACGCCATTGTGACGATTGCCGTGAGCCCCACCGGGTTCGATCGGGCCATTCGCATTGCCAATCGCAATGATGTGGTTCTGGTTCCGTTTGATAACGTTCTTGATACCAAAGACGTTATGATGGTGAACGAAAATCAATGGGATATGGGCGTTATGTCCGCCAATTTCATCATTGAGCAAATGGGCAAGAAATCCGGCAAGGTTCTGGAAGTCAGAGGCCTGCCCGGAAACTCCGTTGATCGCGATCGTCATTTAGGCTTCCGTGATGTCATGGAAAAGGCTGGAAACAATTTCGAGATCATTGAAGTTGTCGGCAACTGGGACGATGGTCATGCACAAAAGGCAACTGCCGATGCTTTGGCCGTTCACGGTAAATTTGATGCCATTTATACCCAGGGCGGATCAACAGGCACCGTACGTGCGCTGATGGATGCCGGGCACAAATTCATTCCGATTGCCGGTGAAGCCGAAAACGGCTTCCGCAAACTGCTTGCCCAAGCACGCGAAAGACGGACTGGTTGGTCTTTCCGCGGGTCAGTCCCCGGGGCTGGTCGCCATTGCCATCAAGGCGGCTATTTCCGCTCTGCAAGGCAATAAAATGCCGCAGTTGATTGCTGTTCCGATCCCGGTTGTTGATCATACCGGTCTGAAGGATGGCGTTAACTACTGGTCAAATCTGACAGATAATTTCTTCACCCCGAATGAATTTCCGCCTTGTGATGTGAATATTTCGGCTGTCGAAATTATGGCACAGACCAAAGACGACCAAAAATAAGGCGTAAAACTGCTTTATCTATCTGGCGCGATCAAAACCTGATTTTGGTCGCGCCAGTGTCTTCTTTGCCTGCAACTTAAATAAAAGATGAATCCGGATG
>JABMNT010000221.1 GCA_013203595.1 Rhodospirillales bacterium | reverse complement strand
TCCCCGCCACTCTCACCTTGATTGACGCTACTCTCTCATCTTGATTGTCGCGCCGCAGTGTAAAGTTCTTTGCTCGCAGGGTTGTTAGAATAATTTTGAACAATTTCTAATGCTCGTTGATAATTTTTATGAGCCGGCTCGGTGAGGTGAATTACCGTGAGCAAGAATCCAGCAGATTCGCTTTTATTATTATATGCCTTGTTTAAAAGCACTATTGATTTTGCTATATTCCGCTCTACTCCGTTGCCTGAAAAGTAAGCGGCTCCCAATGATTCGTCGGACTTCATGTCGGTCTGAACCGCGCCAACCGAACAAATTAACGCAAGAATTAATAAGCCAAAACATTTCGAGAGCATAATACTAACCGCAGTCGTAAATTGAATTATGAAATTTTTGAAAACCTACACGCAATCATTAACGTCGACAATGACTGATCTTAATTACTACCAAATAAAGAAAACGTGCAGACTTCCAAGCCTTCTTTGGATCAAACGCTGGCCCCATAATTGCTGTCAATAAGGAGTCCGCTCTGGGTCAATCAGTGCCGAAATAGCCCACTTAAAAAGGCGTCTCCAGCCGGCACATCTTCAGCCAATAATTGTGAAATCTCCAAATCCGATCCGCGAATGTCAGCGGGCATTCTGCCTCCTGCACTTTGTTGTTGCAGGAGAGGCTGCGTCAGGGCGACAGGTCCGGCCAGCGGAATGCCTCTGCTTGTTGGATGCAGATGGCCCCGCTTCAAAGAAATCCGGATATGCGTTAAGGGGTGGGGATATCTTCGGCCAGAATTTTTTCGGCCTTCAGTTCGGCCCAGAAATCAGCCGGAATCTCCACCTGCATGGCGCTGACGTTGGCTTGTTGCTGGGCCGCATTGAGCGCGCCGGGAATGACCGCCGCCACATCCGGGTGACCCAATGGGAACTGCAGGGCGGCGGCGACCAGCGGCACCTTGTGGCGCTGACAGACGGCTTCCAGCCTGCGGACCCGGCTCAGTGCATCTTCCGTTGCCGGGGCATAGTTGTAATAGGCCCCCTGGACGGCGCCGGTGGCGAGGATGCCTGAATTGAGCACCCCGCCGATGATGAACCCCATGCCCCGTTCCGAGGCGCGGGCCATTTCATCATGGTAAACGAACTGGTCCAGCAGGGTGTAGGGCAGGGCGACCAGAAAGAAATCCAGATCGACCATATCCATGAACTGGTTCATGGTGCCCGGGTGATTGATGCCGGCACCGATGCCGCCGATCAGGCCCGCCGATTTCAACTCTTCCAGTGCCCGCATGCCCGAAGTGAAAAGCACCTCCATATGGGCATGCACCTTGGCGTCGGTCTGGAAATGGAAATGGTCCATGTCGTGGATCAGCAGCAGATCAATTTTGGTGATCCCCAGACGCTGCTGGCTGTCTTCATAGGAACGCATGATGGCGTCGTAGGAATAGTCAAAATAATGGTCAAAGGGCAGGCCACCGAGCCACTGGTCCTTGTCAATGCGGTCGCGGTTTGGCGCCGGCGTGAAGATCCGCCCGACCTTGGTCGACAGGACGTAGTCTTCACGCGGTTTGGCACGCAGCGCATGGCCCATGCGGTGCTCGCTCAAAGTGCGGCCATACCAGGGCGATGTGTCATAAAAGCGGACCCCGGCGTCCCAGGCGGTGGCCATGGCGGCCTGCGCATCCTCTTCCGATACAAGGCTCGACAGTTGACCGATGCCGGCACTGCCATAACCCAACTGGGTAACCGAAACGCCGGTCCGACCTAAAGCTCTTTTTTTGAAGGGATCCACAGTCATTGTCCTTTTTCCGTTTGGCGGAAAAATTTAAACATGTTGCTGACCACACAGCAACGGGAATGGTATGAAAAGTATAAATTTTGGGTTATGACATAGGTCAGCGCGGCAAAATGGACGTCGGTTCGTGAATAATATTGAAATTTCAAATGGCAGTGTGCGGGCCCGGTTCCAGCCGGACTGGGGCGGCCTGCTCAGCGCCTTTCAGTTCAACCATCCCGACAACGGCTGGGTCGATGCGTTTGTCGGCGAAGCTGAAAAGCCGGCATCGGTGGATGGAATTCCCTTTTTCGGCTGTTTCCAGATGGTTCCCTTTGCCAACCGGCTGTATGACGGGATCATGCAGACGGAAAAAACAAATTATCCGTTTCCGGTTCAATTGACCGAGGCGGGGCTGGCCATCCATGGCACCGGATGGGATCAGCCCTGGCAGGTCTGCGAACAGACCCAGACGTCTGTGGTGATGGCGTTCGCCTGGACCAGTCAATCCGGTGCCTATGGGTTTGGCGCAGAATTAGCCGCGCATTTGCAGGACAGCGCCATACGTCTTGAACTGAAGCTCCGCAATTCATCGGGTGCCGCCATTCCCATGGGGCTTGGTTTCCATCCGTGGTTTCCGGATATTGAAACGTCACGGGTCTCTGTTGGCCAACCGTTGCCGGTAAACCGTGACTCGCCCTGGAACATTTACCCGGGCGATGATTTCTCCGGCCTGCCTGCAACCTTCAAGCCGGCGGACTTTGACGGCCTTGATGCGAGCTTTGATAACTGGGATCAGAAAGCCCGTATTGATTTGCTGGCCAGGGGACTGCGGCTGGAAATGACGGCTGCCGGCGCCGTTGACCGGTTGCATGTATTTGTCATGGGTGGAACGAACCGGTTTTGCCTGGAGCCGGTCAGCCATAAACCCGGCGATTTAAGGGATCCGGCCTTTCTCGTTCCGCCCGGCCGTTCCGTATCCGGACAAATGCTTTTGACCTGCCGGGCGATTTGACTTCCGCCTTGACTGGAATTAAGTTCAACCCCTGAATTAAATAATAAAACGCAACTGTAAATTACCAGGAGAACATCCGTGTCCGATAGTAGCTCAGCCATTTACCCAAGTCTCAAAGGCCGTGTCGTATTTGTGACGGGCGGCGGTTCGGGAATTGGTGCGTCTATTGTCGAGGAGTTTGCCCGTCAGGGGGCACGGGTGTCGTTTGTCGATATCAGTGTTGAGGCCAGCCAGAAACTGGTCGGTAAAATTGCCGCCGAAGGGTTGGCGGCGCCGCGCTTTATTGAGTGCGACCTGAAAGATATCGAAAAGCTGCAGGCCACCATCCGCCAGGTGATTGCCAGCGACGGCCCGATACGCACCCTGGTCAACAACGCCGCCCATGATGAACGCCATGCCATCGATGACGTCACCAGTGACTATTTTGATGATCGTGTGGCGGTAAACTTAAAGCACCAGTTCTTTGCCATCCAGGCGGTTCATGGTGCCATGGGCGACGCCGGCGGCGGCACCATCGTCAATATGGGCTCGGTCAGCTGGATGATCGGTCAGGGCGGCATGCCGGTCTATTTGTCCTGCAAATCGGCAATCACCGGATTGACCCGCTCGATGGCACGGGATCTGGGCCCCAAGAATATCCGGGTCAATTCGATTCTGCCCGGCTGGATCATGACCGAACGTCAGATGGAAAAGTGGCTGACGGTGGAAGGCGAAGAAGAGCTTATGCTGCGCCAGTGTCTGAAGCGCAAACTGCAGCCGGTGGAAGTGGCCAGAATGGTCCTGTTCTTTTCCGCCGATGACAGCGGTATCTGCACCAACCAAAGCTTCGTCGCCGATGGCGGCTGGGTCTAGAGGCACTGTTTGGCGTTAGGGGCGCTGGTTGGTGTGGCCAGGTGAACATTCCGCCGCCGTCATGTCCTCATTAATTGGCTGCACGAGCGGCGCCGAAAGACTTTTCAGGAAGGCCACCAGATCGCCGGTTTCCTGCACCGACAGGTGCAGCGGTTTGAGGATCTTTTCGCCGTCCACATGCAGCCGCGCCTCGTCAATTTCGGAATAGTGACGGACCACCGCGTCGAGTGTGGGCAACGAACCGTTATGCATATAGGGGGCCGTTTCTGCAACATTGCGCAGTGACGGTGTTTTAAACTCACCCCAGTTGCGGTCCTGCAATGTCACATGGCGGGTCTTTCGGGCGGTTTTTTCTGTACCGTCGTCCGAGAACGGACCGGCCAGGGAATAGGGCGTTTTCTGCAGGTTCTGAATGCCGCCATAGCGGCCCTTGTCGACCACGCCTTTGCCGTGAAAATGGGGAATGCCGACATCACCAAATTCGCCGTTGGTAAACTGCGGACCGAAATGACACAGACTGCATTGGCCTTTGCCGACGAACAGTTTCAGGCCACGCTGGGCTTCGACCGGGTATTGGTCGGCGCTGTTGCTGTCGCCCGCCAACAGGGCGTCACGAAAAGCATCAAAGGATGTCCGTCCGGTGACCATGGTTTCCTGGAAGGCAGCCAGGGATTTTGCTGCATTAACCAACCCTTCCTGTTCGCCATGTCCGGCGACCGGGCTGCCGAAAGTTTTTTGATACAGGCAGGATAACAGGGGTTGATCCTTGATCCGGGTCACCACATGGGTTGGGGTCGCCGCCATTTCCAGAGGTGCCATAATCGGGCGGATGCTTTGCGCCCATAAACTGTCGGCACCGCCACCCCAGCCATACCAGCGGCTGTAGGCCAGGTTAAAAAGATGGGGGGTATTGCGCGAAAGTTGCTCGCGCCCCTTGCCGGTTGCCAATCCGTCACCTAAGCCCGTCTTCGGGATATGGCAGGTGGCACAGGACATAGAACCGTCGATGGATAGTTCCGCGTCAAAGTACAGGTGTCGCCCCAGCTCAATGGCGTCGGGGTTGCCCGACACCCGATTGCTCGGGTCGTGCCGGGGTGCTGGCGGCCAGGGTCCATGGCTTTCAATCAGTTGCCGCTCGGCCTCGTCGAAGGCAAGCACCTCCGCCCCTGCAGCTTCAACCTGGCCGATCATGCCGCAGACAAGCAACACCAGGACCGCTTGTCGCGGCCCGCTCATTTGACCATATGGTCAGCGGTCAACTGTTCTGACCCCTGCGGTTCATTGATGTCGAACTTGAACTGCCATTTTCCCGGCATGTGAAACATGAAACCGGTGGCCCGAAATTTTCCATCACCCAGTTTTTCAACCTGCGCCCGGTAGTTCATGCCATGGCCGTGCATGGGCATATAGGCATCAACGGACGGCGTGCCCTCAACGGCCGTGCCATCCGATTTGCAGACTTCAAACAGCACTGAGAAGTCCTGGGAAACGGCAAGGCCATCGGGTTCCATACGATATTGAAGCTGATAGGCCTTCGATGAAAGCTGTTGATCTGTTGGTGCATTCAGGGTGCCGCAGTCGGCAAAGGCGGAGGTGGTAGACAAGGTCAGCAGGATTACGCCTGTGAAAATTCGCATTGTATCTAATCCTTCACGGTCCGGTTTATTAATCTCTCTGCATTTTTATAGGCGATATTATCCGCCAGTTCGGCGGGTAAATCATCCAGCCACTGGCGGCTCCAGTTGGCGTGGTCAACCAGGTAATACCAGCGTTCGGGGGTATAGGTATCGGTGCCGATCAGGAACCGGTCGGGAAAATCCGTGAACAGCCTGCGCCACTCATCCGGGACTTTGCCATTGTCGGACTGGTCGCTGCGAAACGCCAGATCGCTCCATAACTGTTTGTGTTTGGCCAGCATGGCAGCGATCGCCTGCGGACTGACAAAACCCGAATGGGCCCAGAGTACGCGGGCGTCGGGGTCCTGGGCAAAAATCCGGTCAACGGCATCCGCATCGGAATGGGCATGCAGGAACAGGTTGTATGTGTTGGCCAGTTTTACGATCTTGCGCACCACTGGCAGGTCCGCGTCTGCGCCAAAAATATGAAACTCGCCGATCCCGGCATAAGTATTTTTGGCCAGACGCTCAGCAATCATGTCGACAACAGTGGCGTCTTTGAACCAGGTCGATAATTCACCCCGCTGGCGGTAGGGCCGCAGCACCGGAACAACAATGTCCGGGGCTTCCTTGAAGAGCATCTGGGTGCCGTCATCGCTGGACGAGGATACGAAGGCTTTTTTCAGACCGGCGTCGCGCAGCACCTTCACGGCTTCGCGCGGTGGCAACATGTCCCATGCGTCGTGGCTGTAATGGACATGCCCATCAATCAGCGCCCGTTCAGCAGCCCATCCGGTTGACGTAAACAGACTGACCAGAGCGAGCGCCGCCATCCAATGACTCATCTTTTGCCTCCCCAAAAGCAATCACTAGTTGCCAACTTAGATATTGCGTGCATCTGCGCATTTGTCAATGATGGACAGAGGAGAGGTGAAAATGCAGCAGGTACCATTGGGGAAAACCGGCTTGCAGGTTGGCGTTGCCGGCCTGGGAAGCGGCGGCAGCAGTCGGCTGGGGCAGGGTTATGGACTGGCGGCAACGGATTCAATTGCCGTTGTCAAAGCCGCCTTTGATCTGGGAGTCAGCTTTTTTGATACGGCCGCCGTCTACAAGACCGAAAGCATCGTTGGCGAGGCGCTGAAGGACCATCGCGATCAGGTGGTGCTGTCGACCAAGGCGCAAATCATAAAACCCGGCTCACCGGCCCTGGGTAACGAACTGGCGCCGCCTGCGCAAATCCGCGCCAGTCTGGAAGCCAGTCTGGGTAACCTGCAAACCGATTATGTGGATGTCTTTCATCTGCACGGGGTGATGCCGGACCAGTACGACCATTGCCGCAATCACCTGGTTCCCGAACTGATCCAAATGCGTGAGCAGGGCAAAATCCGGTTCTTTGGCATCACCGAACGGTTCATCAGCGACACCAACCACACCATGCTGGCGAAAGCCCTGAATGACGATATCTGGGATGTGATGATGGTCGGTTTCAACCTGATCAATCCGTCGGCCCGCAAGTCGGTATTTCCCCTGACCCGGCAAAAGGGTGTTGCCACGCTGATCATGTTTGCCGTGCGCGCCGCCCTGAGCAAGCAAGCCGCCCTGACTGATCTGCTGCACGAACTGGCCGACCAGCAACTGATTGAACCGGAACTGGCCAACGCCGCCGCGCCTTTGGGGTTTTTGACGGACGCCGGGGCAGCGCGCTCGATCATGGATGCGGCCTATCGGTTTTGCCGCTTTGAGCCCGGTGCCGAGGTGATTTTGACGGGTACCGGCAGTATTGACCATCTGCGCGAAAACATCCGTTCGATCTGCGATGATGCCCTGCCGGACGGCGTTTTGCGGCGTTTGGACGATCTGTTCGGGCATATCGATACGGTTTCGGGCAATTAATCATTTCATTTGAGGTGCGGACTCTGTAGAGAGTGTTGACAAATAATTACAAATTGCCAACCCTGTCGGGGCGCATGACTTTTAACTTCAGGAAACAGGACGGACACGATGGTGGATAAACTTGAGCCCCGGCTCGGCGGCCATATACTGGCAGATCAATTGGCGATCCAGGGCGTCGATACGGCGTTTTGTGTGTCCGGCGAAAGTTATCTGACGCTTCTCGACGGGCTCTATCACCATCAGAATTCGATCCGGGTTATTCACACCCGCCACGAAGGGGCCGCGGCCAATATGGCCGACGCCTATGGCAAACTGACCGGCAAACCGGGAATCTGCATGGTGACCCGGGGGCCAGGCGCGACCAACGCCTCGATCGGCGTGCATACGGCGTTTCAGGATTCGACACCGATGATTCTGCTGATCGGACAAATCGGCCGCTCCATGGCCGACCGCGAAGCCTTTCAGGAAATCGACTACCGGCGGATGTTTGGTGAAATGGCCAAATGGGTGGCGCAGATCGACCAGACGGACAGAATTCCCGAATACATCAGCCGGGCCTTTCACGTCGCCGTTTCGGGGCGGCCGGGACCGGTTGTCCTGGCTCTGCCCGAAGACATGTTATCGAGCTATGCAACCGTGGCTGACGCCAAGAAAGCCCGCCCGGCCCAGGCCGCGCCGCCACCCGAAGCCATGGCTGAGCTGCGCGACCTGCTGGCCAAGGCCAAAGCACCGCTGATGATTGTCGGCGGCCCCACCTGGACTGGCCAGGCGATTGCCGATGCGACCGCCTTTGCCGAAGCCAATGCCCTGCCGGTTGCCGCTGCATTCCGCTACCAGGACCGCTTCGATAACCGCCACGCCAATTATGTGGGAGACGTGGGTATCGGCATCAATCCGAAACTGGCACAACGGGTGAAACAGGCGGATCTGCTGATTCTGGCGGGCCCGCGCATGGGTGAAATGACAACCCAGGGCTATGGCCTGCTGGGCATCCCGGAAACCGACCAGACTCTGGTTCATATCATGCCGGGCGCCGAGGAACTGGGCCGGGTTTACCGCCCTGATCTGGCGATCAATTCCACACTGCCGCAATTCTGCAAGGCGCTGAAGGCCATGGAACCGGTTGACAGTTCCGCCTGGGCTGGCGAAGCCGCCCGGGGTCATGCCGATTATCTGGAACGCATCCAGCCGACGGACCTGCCCGGCGACGTCAACATGGGCGAAATCGTCGGCTATCTCAGTGGACGCATGCCGGAAGACGCGATCATCACCAACGGGGCCGGCAATTACACCGTGTTTGGTCATCGTTTTTTTCAGCACAAAGCCTACCCGACGCAACTGGCGCCGACCAACGGGGCCATGGGCTATTCGGTTCCGGCTGCCATTGCCGCCAAGATCGTGCATCCCGAACGCATGGTTGTCAGTCTCAACGGCGATGGCTGTTTCATGATGTTTGGTCAGGAACTGATCACTGCCAAGCAGTTCAAGGTGCCGGTGATTTTCATTATCGTCAACAACGGCATGCTGGGCACCATCCGCATGCATCAGGAACGCCATTTCCCGGACAATAAAATTGCCACCGATCTGGAGAACCCGGACTTCGTTAAACTGGCGGAAGCCTACGGGGCCTTCGGCCAACAGGTCACCCGCACTGAAGATTTCGCCGCCGCCTTCGAGCGCGCTGTTGACTGCGGGCGCGCCGCTCTGATCGAGGTGATTGTCGATCCGCAGGCCCTGACACCGCTGCAAACCCTTGATCAGGTGCGGGCCGAAGGCCTGAGTAAGCAGGCCAAATAGGCGACCACATGGTCAACAAACAGGAGCGGTGCCATTTTGCCGGTCGGGTCCTGCGCAAACCGCACTATCCTTCGCGCAGGCTGGCGTGCCAGGACCTGCTGGATAAAGGGAGGTGAAACGGTTGAGCCGACTATCGCGCCATGGGCTTCGCCCCCCTGTTCTCAAATGGATTGCCGGCGGCGTTGTTTTGGCCGCCATGATCGGTGCCGCCATTTTCTTCGATACCTCGCCGCAGGATGTCTCCCTGCGGTTTGCCGCCGCAACCCAGAACCTGACGGAGGCCCGACGCAGCGGCATTTTGAAAGCCAATTCGTCTCTGACCCGGATGCCCCTGCCGGAGGTCGATGATGCAACCCAGCGCAAAATGCTGTTTATTGCCTTCCTGTTGCCGTTGATCCTGAGCGAGAACATTTACCTTGAAGAGCAACGCCGGCTCGCCGCTAAATTACCCGAGGACGGTGATGCCTATGGGGAGTTGTCGGCCTCATACGGTCTCCATGAAAATGTACCGCGAGACCGCTTGCTGGCCCATATTGACACCGTGCCGCCGTCCCTTGTGCTGGCCCAGGCAGCCCTCGAATCGGCATGGGGTATGTCCCGGTTTGCCCGCCAGGGCAATGCCTTTTTCGGACAACGCACCTATGACACCGAGGCCTCCGGCATGTATCCGGGCGATGCCGACAAAGGCGAGACTTTATTCAAGGTGAAAAGCTTTTCAAATGCCCAGGACAGCATTCGCTCCTATATGAAAACCCTGAACAGCCATGGTGCCTATGCTGAGTTTCGCAATCTGCGCGCCCATTTGCGGCACCAAAACAAAGCCGCCAGCGGCAAGGCGCTGGCGCCAACGCTGTTGAATTATTCTGAAATCGGCAGCGCTTACGTCAAACGCCTGCTCGCTACCATCCAGGCCAGCCAGATGCATGTCTATGACAGGATAAAGCTGGAATTCCAGGGGTGAGGCCAGGTGGGTGCGATACGTGCTTTCAGCCCGATCGTGGGGCGATTTATCTCCAGTCATATATCTTGCGGCTTGGATGCCTGGCACTGCGGAATACAACCGACTGTTAAATAATTTGAAAATGGCCTACATTGTGTGCACGGGGCTGGTAACGGATCGAATGCGGCTCTCGATGGTGCGGCTCTGGTATGTGCGCGTTGGACCAGAATCGCACATTGCAGGAAATTGGTGAATTAGCACCAAATTCGATCATTTATGTCGCCATCAGAATTCTTTACCACAACGCGATTATCGATTCATTAATTTACACGCAAGCAGGTGAATTGCCGAAGCTCAATCTGATGGCGCATGAATTAATTCGCCTAAATTAGAAATAAATTTGTCGGAGGAAAATACCATGGCGACCGAGGAAACTACCGATTACGAGGTCGGACAAGATAACATCCAGGCTAACCTGGGCCCCTTTGGGCTAGATATTCATAACCCGGTCTTCCTGATTTCCGGGCTGGCAATTTTTGCGTTTGTTATCGGTACCTTAATTGCACCGGAAGCAGCGACGGACATTTTTAAGGCAATGCGAAACTGGGTGACCGTCAATTTCGACTGGTTCTTCCTGTTGGCCGGAAACATATTTGTCCTTTTCTGCCTGCTTTTGATTGTGACACCGATGGGGAAAATACGCCTGGGCGGAAAGGATGCAAAACCCGATTACGGATATTAAGGCTGGTTTGCCATGCTTTTCGCTGCCGGCATGGGCATCGGG
>JABMNT010000220.1 GCA_013203595.1 Rhodospirillales bacterium | reverse complement strand
GGCGCCTGTTGCGCGACGCCAAGCTCTACGAAATCGGTGCCGGGACATCGGAAATCCGCCGCTGGCTGATTGGTCGCGAACTGTTTGAGGAGACCGCATGACCGCGCCCGGCTATGTCTTTGTCGACCTGAACCGCGCACCCGACCCGGAACCTGTCTGGAAGCGCTGCTGGTTTGGCCGTGAAGACCTGTGGAAAGTCTTCTGGGGCTGGTTCTTCTTTGGCCATGGGGTGATTCTGGGCTGTTCGGTGGGGGTTATGACACTTGGCATGATTCTCGGTTTTGCCACCAATCCGGCCTCGCTCAATGCCGGATTTGCCGGCATGGCGACGGGGGCAACGCTGTTGGTTCTGGCCGTCATCCCCTACGGGATCTGGTGCGGGGTTTCGCTGTGGCGCTGCGCCGGTAATTGCATAAACCAGGGATGGGGCTATGGCGCACAGGCTGTTGTCATTGTCTATGCTGCCGCCATACTGACGCCCCTGTCGAAATTGTTTATCGACTGGTGAACTTGTTGCGCGCTGCAAATGCACTATGTCTGGAAGGGAGACGTTGAATCATGAAAAAACAGAAACTGACGCTGCCGGCGCTTGACCCCCTGAGCGTGCAGGCGCAAACAGGATCGGCCTATCCGAACAAGTTCAAGGCCATCTGCGAAGCACGGGAAAAAGCGAAAATCGGTGATGTTCTTGGATTGACTAATTTTGGTGTCAATCTGACCCGCCTGCGCCCGGGAACTGCCTCCTCGCAGCGCCATTGGCATGACAATCAGGATGAGTTTATTTATGTGATTGAAGGTGAACTGGTTCTGGTGACAGATGCCGGTGAACAGATTTTGACTGCCGGTGCGGTGGCCGGGTTTCCGGCCGGAAAAGCCGATGGCCATCAGCTGATAAACAAATCCGATCACGACGCGCTTTATCTTGAGGTTGGTGATCGCACACCCGGTGGCGGGGCCGAATACCCGGATATCGATATGCGCGTCAAAATGACCGCTGACGGTCCACGATTTACCCGTAAGGACGGAACCCCCTATGGCCCTGATGAATGAAAGAGAAATGATATGCCTGTAGCCGATCCCATTGTTATCGTTGGCACCGCCCGTACCCCGATGGGTGAATTTCAGGGCGTGCTTGGCCAGGCCACGGCTCCGGAGCTGGGCGGGGTTGCGATCAGGGCCGCGCTGCAGCGGGCCGGGGTTGCGGCGGATGACGTTGATGAGGTGATTATGGGATTGTGCCTGTTCGCCGGGGTCAAACAGGCGCCGGCCCGCCAGGCCGCCCATAACGCCGGGCTGCCCTGGTCAGCCGGCGCTTCGACCCTGTCGAAAATGTGTGGCTCGGCCATGAAAGCGACCATGCTGGCCCATGACAACATCCTGGCGGGCTCACACAGGATCATGGTTGCCGGCGGTATGGAAAGCATGAGTAATGCGCCGTATCTGTTGGAGAAAGCCCGCAACGGCTATCGGCTGGGCCATGGCGACGTGGTCAGGGATCATATGTTCCTGGACGGCCTGGAAGATGCCTATGAGGAAGGCCGGCTGATGGGGACCTTTGCCGAAGATACGGCCGAGGCCTACCAGTTCACGCGGGACGCCCAGGATGCCTTTGCCATTACCTCGCTGACCCGGGCCAAGGCGGCGGCCGAGGACGGGACTTTTGCGGCAGAAATTGAACCGGTCATCGTGACAACCCGCGCCGGCGATAAAACCATTGCTGCGGACGAGCGGCCACTGAACGTGAATGTGGAGAAAATTCCAACCCTGCGCCCGGCCTTTCGCAAGGACGGCACGGTGACGGCGGCCAATTCAAGTGCGATTTCGGACGGTGCGGCGGCGCTGATCCTGATGCAGCGCTCAGAGGCGGAAAAGCGCGGGCTCACACCCCTGGCGGTTATCCAGGCCCATGCGACCCATGCCCAGGAGCCGGCCTGGTTTACCACCGCGCCCATTGGCTCGATCACCAAGGTCGTGGAAAAATCCGGCTGGTCATTGGCTGACGTCGATCTGTTCGAGATCAACGAGGCCTTTGCCGTGGTCACCATGGCGGCCATGCGTGACCTCGACCTTCCCCATGACAAGGTCAATGTGCACGGCGGTGCCTGTGCGCTCGGCCATCCGGTTGGTGCATCAGGCGCGCGGATTCTTGTCACCTTGCTCAATGCACTGCAAAAATATGATTTGAAGAAGGGTGTCGCCAGCCTGTGTATCGGCGGCGGCGAAGCAACAGCAATTGCCATTGAACGGCTGAATTGATTTTTTAAACAGGGAGACGTAACCAGTGCCAACCGTAATGATAACCGGCTCAAACCGGGGAATAGGACTTGAGTTTGTCCGCCAGTATGCGCAAGCCGGCTGGAAAGTGATTGCAACCTGCCGCACACCCATCGGTGTGGGGGATCTGGCCAAGGTTGAAGGTGATATCGAAGTGCACGGCCTCGACGTGTCGGATCAATATTCCATTGACCGGCTGGCCAGGGACCTGGGCGATGTTGCCATCGATGTTCTGATTAATAACGCCGGCGTTTTTGGTCCGCGTTCCTATGCGCTTGCAGATATCGACTATCAGGAGTGGATGAAGGTTATTGATACCAATGTCTTTTCGCCCCTGAAAATCGGCCTGGCCTTCGCCCCGCATCTGGCCCGCTCGACGCAGAGAAAACTGATCACGGTGTCATCGAAGATGGGCAGTATTGAACTGAATACCAGCGGCGACAATATGATCTACCGGTCATCGAAAGCTGCGGTAAATGCGGTGATGCGCGGTCTTGCCGCCAATCTCCGGGATCAGAAAATCGCAGTCCGGATGTTGCATCCGGGCTGGGTGCAAACCGATATGGGCGGTTCCGGCGCCGATATTACCGTGACCGAAAGCGTGTCCGGTATGCGCAAGGTGATTGACAGCCTGGACATGGCAGCAACGGGATCCTTTTATAATTACGATGGCAGTGAACTGCCCTGGTAGGGCGGATGCCATGACAGAATACCATCTTGCCCAACTGAACATTGCAAAAGCGGTTGATCAAATCGATTCGGATACGCTGGCCCCGTTTGTCGCCCTTCTGGACGACATCAATGCCCTTGCCGAAGCCAGCCCCGGGTTTGTCTGGCGGCTCAAGGACGATACCGGTAACGCCACCGCCATCGGTGGTTTTGAGGACCCGCGAATGATCGTCAATATGTCCGTCTGGCAAGGTGTTGAGCCGTTGATGGATTTTGTATACCGGACGGCCCATACACCGGTGATGGCGCGTCGGCGCGAATGGTTCGAAGTGATGAGCAGCGCCTATCAGGTGCTCTGGTGGATCGAAGCGGGCGCACTGCCGACCATCGCCGAAGCCAGAGAACGCCTGGCTCAGCTGCAGGAGCAGGGCCCGAGCGAACGGGCGTTTACTTTCAAGGCGCGGTATCCGCGCCCGCTGGCAGTTTAAGGGATCGCATGCAACTCGCTGAAGATCAGATAATGGTTCGTGACATGGCGCAGAAATTTGCCCAGGCGCATTTGGCGCCGGCGGCGGCTGCCCGCGATAAATCCGCCAGCTTTCCCGCCGCTGAGCTGGCCGCCATGGGTGAACTGGGGCTGATGGGAATGCTGACCCCGGAACAATGGGGCGGCTCATCAGTGGGGATGGTTGGTTATGCCCTGGCCATTGAGGAAATTGCCGCCGCCGACGGCGCCGTCTCGACCATTGCCAGTGTACACAATGGCGTCGCCCAGGTGCCGTTGGTCGACTATGGCACGCCAGCGCAGAAGGAACGGTTCCTGAAACCGCTGGCAAGTGGACAGATGATCGGTGCCTTTGCCCTCAGTGAGCCGCATGCCGGCTCCGATGCGGGTGCGATCCGGACACGGGCACTGCGCGACGGTAATCATTACGTGCTGAACGGCACCAAGCAGTTCATCACATCGGGTGAGCAGGGCGATGTCGCCATTGTCTTTGCCCTGACTGATCCAGAACAGGGTCGCCGCGGCATGTCGGCTTTTATTGTACCTACCGATACCGAAGGCTACGTCATTACCGGACTTGAAAAGAAACTGGGCCAACGCTGTTCGGATACGGCGCAAATTACCTTCGATAACATGCGCCTGACCCCGGATCTGTTGCTGGGCCAGGAGGGTGATGGCTACAAGATAGCGCTGGCCAATCTGGAAGGCGGCCGCATCGGCATCGCCGCCCAGGCGGTTGGCATGGCGCGTGCGGCCTACGTCTGTGCCCTGGATTACGCAAAGCAACGGGAGTCATTTGGAAAGCCCATTATCGACCATCAGGCCGTCGGTTTTCGTCTGGCTGATATGGCAACGGAAATCGAAGCGGCGCGCCTGCTCTATCTGAATGCGGCGCGGTTGCGGCAAGCCGGCGAAAGCTGCCTGAAACAGGCGTCTATGGCCAAGTTGTTTGCCTCGGAAATGGCGGAACGGGTGTGTTCGGCGGCTATTCAAACGCTGGGCGGATATGGGTATGTTGAAGATTTTCCCGTCGAACGCATTTACCGCGATGTCCGGGTCTGTCAAATTTACGAAGGCACCAGTGATGTCCAGCGTCTGGTTATCGCGCGTGCCATCCAGGGAGACTAAGAATGACTGACCCCATTGATTTTTATTTCGACTTTTCCTCACCCTATGCCTACTTCGCAGCGCAGAAAATCGAAGAGGTGGCTATGGAATATGGCGGGCGAGAAGTTGAATGGCATCCCATAATGCTGGGTGTGGTCATGAAATCCACACAAAACCAGCCGCTGGCCCATCAGCCGTTAAAAGGCGAATATGCGGTCATGGACTGGGCCCGCATGGCGCGTTACCAGAACATGCCCTGGAAATTACCGGAAAAGTTTCCGATTGCCTCGCTCGCCCCGTCGCGGGCCTTCTACTGGATAGCGGATCAGGATAAGATCCAGGCTAAAAATTTTGCCAAAGCCTGTTTCCATGCCTATTTTGCCGAAGGCCGTGATATTACGGATGTGGATACGGTTGCCGCCATTGGTGCCGCCGTTGGCTGCAACGCCGATGATTTGCGCCAGGCGGTTGCCGACAATGCCATTAAGGAACGCCTAAAGGATGAAACCTGGGCGGCTGTGCAGGCGGGTGTGATCGGATCGCCCTTTTTCATTGTCGACGGCGAAAAGTTCTGGGGATCCGATCGGATCTGGATGATTAAATACTGGCTCAAACGCGGCGGCTGGTAACTTGAAAAGGAAATAAGCGAATGCCTGTAACCAAAGGGGTTAAAAAGCTCATCGAAGAAGCCATGGCGCAGATTGAAACCATGTCGACGGCCGAAGCCATTGCTGCCCATGGCGGTGATGATGTTGTTTTTGTTGATCTGCGCGATGTCCGCGAACTGGAGCGTGAAGGCATGATTCCCGGCGCCTTTCACGCACCGCGCGGCATGCTGGAGTTCTGGGTCGATCCCGACAGCCCCTACCACAAGGATATTTTCTCCGAACCAGGCAAAACCTTCGTGCTCTACTGCCAGTCGGCCTGGCGGTCGGTGCTGGCCACCAAAACCCTGAATGACATGGGAATGAAAAACGTAAAGCAGTTTGAAAACGGGTTCAGCGGCTGGAAAGAAGCTGGCGGTCCGGTAGCCGAGCGACCGAAAAAGTCGGGTTGACATGGCTGTCCTCAAGTCGACCCATAAGCCACAGAGTGAAAGCAGCAAAATAAATAGCCAGGCCATGCATGACTGCATCGCCGATCTGGCTGCGGTTGTTGACGCGATCAAAATTGGTGGCGGCGAGCGGGCGCGGACGAAACATACGGCGCGTGGAAAACTGCTGGCGCGCGAGCGGATTGCCGAGCTGCTTGATCCGGGCGCGCCGTTTCTGGAGTTTTCCCAGCTGGCTGGCCACGGGCTCTATGACGATGCCGTGCCGGCCGGTGGCGTCATCACCGGTATCGGCCGGGTCAGCGGCCGGGAAGTGGTGATCGTTGCCAATGACGCCACGGTGAAAGGCGGCACTTACTATCCGATTACCGTCAAGAAACATCTCAGAGCCCAGGAAATAGCCCTGGAGAACCGTCTGCCGTGTATTTATCTGGTTGATTCCGGAGGTGCCTTTCTGCCGGAGCAGGACAATGTGTTCCCGGACCGGGATCACTTCGGTCAAATCTTCTTCAATCAGGCGCGGATGAGCGCGGCCGGCATTTCACAGATCGCCGTGGTCATGGGGTCCTGTACGGCCGGTGGTGCCTATGTGCCGGCCATGTGCGATGAAAGCATTATCGTCAAAGGCCAGGGGACGATTTTTCTGGGTGGGCCACCGCTGGTCAAGGCCGCGACCGGGGAAGTGGTCAGTGCGGAAGATCTGGGCGGTGCCGAAGTGCATTCGAAGATTTCCGGCGTGACCGATCATATGGCCGAGGACGACGCCCACGCCCTGGCCATCGCGCGACGCATTGTTGATAACCTGAACAGGGTGAAAAAAGTTGAGTTTGATCTGCGCGAACCGGTTGAGCCGCTTTATCAGGCCGACGACCTCTATGGCATCGTTCCCCAGGATCTGCGCAAACCCTATGATGTCCGCCAGGTCATCGCGCGGCTTGTTGACGGCTCAAACTTTGACGAGTTCAAGGAACATTACGGTGCCACCCTGGTCTGCGGATTTGCCCGCATCTATGGCTATCCCGTGGGTATCGTCGCCAACAACGGGATTTTGTTTTCAGAATCAGCGCTCAAGGGTGCGCATTTTATCGAGCTCTGCTCGCAACGGAAAATTCCCCTGGTGTTTCTGCAGAATATTTCCGGTTTCATGGTTGGCAAAAAATATGAACAGGGCGGCATTGCCAAAGATGGTGCAAAGATGGTCACCGCCGTGGCGACAACGGCGGTTCCCAAACTGACTGTCATCATCGGCGGCAGTTTCGGTGCCGGTAATTATTCCATGTGCGGACGCGCCTATCGGCCCCGGTTTTTGTGGATGTGGCCAAATGCCCGGATTTCGGTGATGGGTGGTGAACAGGCAGCGGGCGTGCTGGCGACCGTCAAGCGCGACGGTATCGAGGCCGGTGGCGGCGCGTGGAGCAGCGATGATGAAGCCGCCTTCAAGAAACCGATCCGCGATCAGTATGAACGCCAGGGCCATCCCTATTACGCCAGTGCCCGCCTGTGGGACGATGGCATTATCGATCCCGTTGACACCCGTCGTGTGCTGGGTCTTGGCCTGTCTGCGGCCCTTAACGCGCCCATTGAAAAGACCGAATTTGGTCTGTTTAGGATGTAAATGAATGACTGATACGCCCTGCATACGCCACCACATCAAGGCCAACGGCATCGCTGAAGTGACGATGTCACGACCGGACATTCACAACGCCTTTGATGACCGCCTGATCGCTGACATGATTGCCGCCTTCGAGGCGCTTGCTGCAAGCCAGGAAGTGCGGGTTGTTGTTGTCGCCGGTGAAGGGAAAAGCTTTTCTGCTGGCGCCGATCTTAACTGGATGCGCCGGATGGCTGACTATTCGCAGGCTGACAATATTGCCGATGCCAGAAACCTGGCCAAGTTGCTGGCCCTGATTGCCGGCTTTCCAAGACCGGTGATCGCCCGCGTGCAGGGTGCGGCCTTTGGCGGTGGTGTGGGACTGGTTTCCGCCTGCGATATGGCCATCGGTGCCGACAACGCCTTGTTTGCCTTGTCCGAAGTCAAGCTAGGTCTGATCCCCGCAGTGATCAGCCCCTTCGTTATTCGTGCCATTGGCGAGCGCCAGGCCAGCCGGTTCATGATCACCGGCGAACGGTTTGATGCCAAGGAAGCCTGCCGCATCGGGCTTTTGCATCAGGTGGTTGGCGAACATGAACTGGACAGCGCAATTGACAGGATGGCGACGGGGCTTTTGAAAAATGGTCCGGACGCGATGCGTGAATGCAAGGCACTGATCGCGGCGGTCATGAACCGGCCCATTGATGACGCTGTGATGGACGATACCTCGGCCCGGATTGCCCGGGTTCGCGCGTCTGCGGAGGGCAGGGAAGGGCTGGAAGCCTTTCTTGAAAAACGCCCGCCGTCCTGGCTTGGCCGAACCGGATCGGATTGATGTGATTAAAAAATTACTGATTGCCAACCGCGGCGAAATTGCCTGCCGGATCATGCGCACCGCCACAGCCATGGGCATGTCAACGGTGGCCGTCTATTCCGAGGCCGACGCCCGGGCCCTGCATGTGCGAAAGGCCGATGAGGCCGTCTGCATCGGGCCCGCCGCGGCAGCCGAGAGTTATCTGAACAGTGCGGCGATTCTGGATGCTGCCAAAAAGACCGGGGCCGAGGCGATCCATCCGGGATACGGGTTTCTGGCTGAAAATGCCGATTTTGCAGAGGCCGTTGGCAAGGCCGGCTTGATATTCGTCGGCCCGCCGGCACAGGCGATCCGCAGTATGGGAGCCAAGGACAACGCCAAAGCGATTATGGCGGCGGCCAATGTGCCGATTGTGCCTGGCTACTACGGGGCTGATCAGTCTGTCAGCCGGTTAACCGAGGAAGCCAAAAACATCGGCTTTCCGGTGCTGCTGAAAGCCGCATTGGGCGGCGGCGGCAAGGGCATGCGGATTGTCCGCAAGGCCGGCGAACTTGCCGCAGCGATTGACAGCGCCAAACGCGAAGCCCGCTCGGCCTTTGGTGATGACCGTTTGCTGATCGAGCGTTATCTGACGGACACCCGCCATGTGGAGCTGCAGATTTTCGCCGACCGCCATGGCCATGCAGTGCATCTGTTCGAACGCGACTGTTCCCTGCAACGGCGTCATCAGAAAGTCGTCGAGGAGGCCCCGGCACCGGGAATGAGCCCTGAGCTGCGCCGGAAAATGGGCGCCGCAGCGATCGCTGCCGCGCAGGCCGTCGGCTACGAAGGGGCAGGAACCATCGAGTTCCTGCTGGCTCCGGACAGGCAGTTTTACTTCATGGAAATGAACACCCGCCTGCAGGTCGAGCATCCGGTGAGCGAACTGATCACCGGCCAGGATTTTGTCGAATGGCAGTTGCGGATTGCCGATGGCGAGCCGCTGCCGCTGGCGCAGTCGGAAATCAGCCTGCGCGGACACGCGGTCGAGGTCCGGCTTTATGCGGAAGATCCGGACAATAATTTTCTCCCCGCTCCGGGAGCCATCGCGCATCTG
The DNA here is from genome assembly GCA_013203595.1 of Rhodospirillales bacterium. Classification (GTDB taxonomy): domain Bacteria; phylum Pseudomonadota; class Alphaproteobacteria; order Rhodospirillales; family Casp-alpha2; genus JABMNT01. The sequence goes on along the minus strand of JABMNT010000220.1, from coordinate 23,563 downwards.
AAATGGCCGGATGATGAACCCTGTCTGCGGATCGAGACCGGCGTTGAGGCTGGTGACGTGGTTTCTCCCCATTACGATCCAATGATCGCAAAAGTCATCAGCTACGGGGAAACCCGGGGCGAGGCTATTGCCGGCCTGGTCGGGGCGCTGAATAAAATCGAGATCACCGGACCCGGCCAGAACCTGCGATTTCTCATGCACCTGCTCACCGCCAAACCGTTTGTGGAAGGCACTGCCAATACGGCTTTTGTCGACGGTCTTACACCGGAAGCCTTTGCCCTGTCCGAGGCGCAAAGAACACAGATTCTGGCTGCAGCGGCCCGGTACCGGTTTGCAGCCGATGACGATCTGCAGGCCGCACAGGCACGCAAGTCAGCCGACCCGCATTCGCCCTGGGCTGACGCCAGTGGCTGGCGACTGGGCGGTTCGCAGCGCCGAAGGCTGCAATTGATCCTTGAAAAGGTCGCCTATCAGGTATTTGGCAGCCCGGAGCCGGACGGCTACGCCCTTGAAATCGATGGCCGCAAGATCGAACCTGCGGGCACGGACAGGCCGCAGGTTGTCAAAAGCCCAGGGCATCTTCATGTGTTTGGCTGTGGCGGGCCGGCTGTGGTTGAGGTTTATGATCCTTTGCAGGCGGCAGCGTCGGCGAGCCTGTCCGGCAGTTCATTTGCCGCGCCGATGCCCGGTAAAATAACCGTCGTCAACGTTGTTGCCGGTCAACAGGTCATAGCCGGTGATGTGCTTGTCGTGCTGGAAGCCATGAAGATGGAACACGCTATTGTTGCTCCCGTCGACGGGGTGGTCGAACAGCTGTTTGTCAGCCTCGACGAGCAGGTCGAGGAAGCGACCGAACTGCTGGCCATGGAAACCGCGAAATGAGTTATCCGGATTTTGTCAAAATCGTTGAAGTGGGCGCCCGCGATGGCCTGCAAAACGAACCGGGGATTGTGCCCACAGAAACCAAGGTGATGCTGATTGAAAAGCTTGCCGATTGTGGCCTGCAGATGATTGAAGCGGCTGCCTTTGTCTCGGCTAAGTGGGTGCCGCAAATGGCAGATGCCTCGGAAGTCTTTGCCGCCATTCATCGCAAACCGGGGGTTGTCTATTCGGCCCTGACGCCCAATCTGAAAGGATTGGAGGCGGCGCTGGCCGCCGGGGTTGGAGAAGTGGCGGTGTTTGCCGCAGCGTCGGAAAGTTTTTCGCAAAAAAATATCAACTGTTCCATTGAGGAAAGTTTTGAGCGCTTCAAACCGGTCTGCAAGGCGGCCGGGGAGGCCGGCGTTCAGGTGCGCGGTTACGTGTCCTGTGTCCTCGATTGTCCCTATGAAGGCGCCATAGACCCGGCTGTGGTGGCTGATGTATCGCTGCGTCTGGTCGAGGCCGGATGCTATGAGGTGTCGCTGGGTGACACCATTGGGCGCGGTACGCCCGGGCGGGCCATGGCTCTGGTCGAGCGGGTTGGGCGGGATATTTCTGTGGACAGGATCGCCGTTCACTTTCACGATACCTACGGCCAGGCCCTGGCCAACATTCACGCGGTTTTGCAGCTCGGCGTGGCGACGGTTGACAGCTCGGTGGCCGGTCTGGGCGGTTGCCCCTATGCCAAAGGCGCATCGGGCAATGTTGCAACGGAAGATGTTTTATATATGCTGACGGGATTGGGAATTAGAACGGATGTTGATATGGCAGGTCTTATGGAAGCATCGACGTTTATCTGTTCAAAACTGAATCGCAAGCCGGCAAGCAAAGTTGCGCAAGCGTTGAGCGGTTCGTTGGCATAAACCCGGTGAGTGTTAATCTGATCAAATTGTGTGTCGGCATCGATGACGTCGAACAGCTGGCGCTGGCACAGCGGGCGCGGCTTGATGCGGCCTTTGCGGCTGGCGTTGAAAGCCCGGAACTCCGACATGTGACACGCAACAGGCCGAAACGTGCGCAGGAACTGCTGGATGGGCAAGGCTCCCTGTACTGGGTGATTCGCCGGGTCATCCGGGTCAGGCAGCGTATTACCGAGTTTCGGGCGGTCGAGCGTGAAGACGGCAAACCGGCCTGTGCCCTTATCCTGCATCCCGACCTGGTGCGGGTCCGGCCACGCAGTTTTCGCCCGTTTCAGGGCTGGCGGTATTTAGCACCAACGGATGCGCCGCCCGACCTGCCGCCTGGATACGATATGACGGATCCTATCCCCGAACTGATGGCCGATGAATTGCGGGAACTGGGCCTGATCTGAGCCGTTTCTGAACGGGATGGCGCTGGTCCCTGAAAAATCAAGGGCTTAACGAGAGCAATTGGGTTAACATCCATTCATGACGGGCCGGGTATACCAAATGGTATTTCCATTGTTCAAATTGTGATTTGGGGTTTAAAATGTCCGAAATAAAAAAACTTAGGTGAATTTCTACCTTGAGAGTAAACGGAGTAACATGTCAGACGACGATCTGGAATTCATAACACCACCCAACACCCTAAAGGCAAAGGTTTCAATCGGTGGCGTTGGTGCGGTTGACGAAAGCGTGATTCAACGGGCCGAAGAAGCGATCGCCGGAATGACTGATGATTACCTGGAATGGGTTTATCAGGATATTTCACGGATCGAGCTGGCCTGCAAGGAACTCAAGGGCAGCCAGGAAGACCGGGGTGAAAAATTGCGGGCGGTATTCCACGTTGCCCATGATATCAAGGGGCAGGGCGGCAGCTTCGGCTTTGATCTGATGACGACAATCGGCAATCAGATGTGCCGGTTAATTGATAAGGCAGACGTCGACGACCCGCACCTTATTGAAGTGATCGATGTGCATGTGGATGCCATGAAATTGATTATTGCCGCCCGGCTCAAGGGCGATGGCGGCCGTGATGGCGAATTGATGCTGGCCGGCCTGCAGAAGGTCTGCGAAAAAATACTGGGTTAGTGCATTTCCAATCTCAGTTGTTTCCATATCAATAGGAAATGCTCTAGCCGGGCTATCCGTCTGCAGGCGTAAGCCTGCCTGCCTGTTGCCGGTCAGGTCGTCAGGAAATCGTCTTCTGAAAGTTTTCCAGCCACAACAGGCGGTTTTCCAGCTCTCTGATTTCGCGGTCAAGCCAGTCGACCAGATGGCCTGTATCCTGGGCATAGCGATCGCGTAGATCAAGCAGCCGCACCAGTTCGGTTTCGGTCCGTTCAGCAAGCAGTTCAGCCTGCTGCTGCTGCTCGGCCTGACTCAGCAGATGCATGTATCTGAATTTCAGGGCTTCGATCAACTTATTGTGGTCAGAATCCGTTGCGCGAATGGGGGCCGTCAGCAGGCCGATCAGTTCCTCATGCCCTTTATCGGTGATCTCCAGCCTGGCGTCACTGCCGCCATCTGCCGAGGAAACGACCAGCCCCTCGTATTTCAGCAGTTCAATGGATGTCCCCAGCACATCAAGCGATGGGCCCTGCACGCGATCAATGAAATGGCGCACATCGATGGCCAACTGGCTGTACGACACCGCACCACCCGCCAGGGTGCCGAGCGCGCAAAAGCGAACGGTTTCCTTTGGTGTGAGTGTTTTGTCGGCGTACATGCAAGTCTCCTGTCTAATTGTATTATGGCTCGTAACTGATAATAACGGGTTAAGCCTCAGGCTGCCAGTTTCAAGCCGAGGCAACCCCAAACATCCTTCATCGCCGTAATCAGATGATCCATATCGGCATCGCTGTGCAACGGCGACGGTGTAAACCGCAAGCGCTCAGTGCCGCGTTCAACCGTCGGGTAGTTGATCGGCTGAACATAGACGCCGTGGTCATCAAGCAGCATATCGCTGGCTTTTTTACAAAGCACAGCATCACCAACCCATACCGGGACAATATGGCTTTCCGATGGCATCACGTCGATGCCCACGTCGCGCAGCCGGTTTTTAAGGGTCTGTGCGCGCTCCTGGTGGCGTTCACGGATTTCATTGTGGGTTTTCAGAAAAGCGACGCTGGCCTGTGCGGCGGCGGCAATGGCCGGCGGCAGGGAGGTCGAGAATATAAAGCCGTTGCCATAGCTGCGGATAAAGTCGCAGAGTGCCGCTGAACCGGAAATATAGCCGCCAACCACACCAAAGGCCTTGGCCAGGGTGCCCTGGATAATTGTCGGACGATGCATTTGCCCTTCACGCTCGCAGACACCGCCACCGCGCGGGCCATAAAGCCCGACCGCGTGAACTTCATCAATGAATGTCATGGCGCCGTAACGGTCCGCCAGGTCGCAGATTTCCTTAATGGGCGCAATATCTCCGTCCATTGAATAAAGGGATTCAAAGGCGATCAGTTTCGGCCGTTCCACCGGGTAGGCCTGCAGTTTGGCCTCCAGATCCTGGAGATCACTATGGGCAAAGACCATGCGTTCACATTTACCGTGGCGAATACCTTCAATCATCGAGTTGTGATTCTTGGAATCAGACAGGATCACCAGATCCGGTATTTTTTCACCCAGCGTCGCCAGGGCGGTCATATTGGCCATCCAGCCGGACCCTAAAAGCAGGGCGGCTTCGCGGTTATGCAATTCGGCGAGTTCCTGTTCGAGAAGCACATGGGCATGGTTTGTTCCGGCGATATTACGGGTGCCACCGGCTCCGGCGCCACATTTGTCGGCGGCGGCATGGAGGGCGGCCAGAACGACCGGGTTCTGACCTTGCCCCAGATAGTCGTTGGAGCACCAGACAATGACATCGCGCTTGCCATCTTCCGTATGATTGACGGCGGCGGGAAAGGCACCGGCCCGGCGCTCGAGATCGGCAAATACCCGGTAACGCCCTTCTTCTTTAAGATCGTCAATGCGATCGGCAAAAAAACTTTCGTAATCCACTATGATGCTCCTCTGACGGTCAGCCCCTTGTGTCAGGTCTGCAGCCCTTGTTCCTTGACCCAGGTCAATGTCTGGTCCAGCCCCTTTGTAAAACTTGCAATCATTTCGTCAATTTCGGATTCGACAATGATGAGTGGCGGACAGAATGCAAGTGTATCACCAACGGCGCGAATAATCAGTCCATTTCCCAAAGTATTTGCCTGGCAAACGGCCCCGACTGTCAATTTTGGGTCAAACGGCTCTTTCGTCTCCTTATTTGCGACCAGTTCAACACCGGCGACCAGTCCGACGCCGCGTACTTCGCCGACCAGCGGGTGGTCGGCAAGGGCGCGCAATCCGTTCTGCAGATGTGGCGCCATGGCCCGGGCATGGGAAATGGTATCACGCTCTTCGTAAATGTTCAGTGTTTCCAGGGCAACCGCCACGGAGACCGGATGTCCGGCATAGGTCCCGCCATGGCCGAACAGGCCAAGCTTTTCGCTTTGTCCGACCATGGCCTGGTATATCTTGTCATTGATCAGCAGGGCTGAAATGGGCAGATAGGCTGACGACAGCTGTTTGGCCATGGTCAGCATATCGGGTTTCATGTTGAAGGTTGTCGTGCCCCACATGTTTCCGGTCCGCCCGAAGCCGCAGATCACTTCGTCGGCGACCAGCAGGATATCGTGCTTTTTCAGAATCGGATCTATTTTTTCAAAATAGGTGGACGGTGGCACGATAACGCCGCCGGCACCCATGACCGGTTCTGCAAAAAACGCGGCAATGGTGTCGGCACCTTCGCGCTCGATCAATTCCTCAAGCTCGGCGGCGCAGCGACTGGCAAAATCCTCTTCGCTTTCGCCGACGCCACCAAACCGGTAATGGTGCGGGCAACTGGTATGCAGGATGCGGTCAATGGGCAAATCGAAATCAGCATGCAGATGCGGCAGTCCGGTCAGGCTTGCCGAACAGACGGTGACCCCATGATAGGCCTTGATCCGGGAAATGATTTTCTTCTTTTCCGGCTTGCCGATGGCGTTGTGGTAATACCAGATCAGCTTTACCGTCAAATCCGTGGCTTCCGAACCTGAGCAGGCAAACAGTGCTTTCGACATGGGAACGGGGGCCATTTTAACCAGCCGCTCGGCAAGCTCGATGGTCACGTCCGGGGTGCGGCCGCCAAATCCGTGATAATAGGGCAGACGTCTGAATTCACGGACAGCCGCCTCAATCAGGCGTTCCTCGTTGAAGCCCAGTGATGTGCACCACAGGCCGGCCAGGCCTTCGATATAGGAATTTCCATTGTCATCGAACACCCGTATGCCGGAGCCGCGTTCAATAATGTGCGGCCCCACATCCTGGTGTTTCTTGAGATTGGTATATCCATGCACATGATAGGCAATATCGCGTGCTGCCGCTGAATTGGCTCCGCTGTTCATGACCGTTCCCTAAAACCAATTGGACTCATTTATCTTAGATACACCTTTATATCCCAGCGTCTAGGGGGCAAACATAAAAATCCGGTGATTGCAGACAGAAAGGGCCTGGTTCCGTTTTAAACAAAAGACAGGCTGTGTGTAAAAAGATATAAAAGTATTTAATGCTATCTATTTGAAAATAAATACTTAAATTTCTTAGAAAATTTATTATCCCTTTTAATTCAGAGACTTATACACAGACTTATCCACAAGATGATTGCAACGGATAAGGATCGTGGTTGCCGCAATATACAGACGAACAGTCAGGATTTCGGATCAAGGGCGTCGCGCAGGCCGTCACCCAGAAAATTAAACGCGATAACGGTCACAAAGATCAGCGCACCCGGATAAAAAGCCAGTTGCGGCGCCTCCCAGATCAGTTCCTGGGCGTTGGTCAACAGGTTGCCCCAACTGGCAATCGGCGGCTGAATACCGAGCCCCAGAAAACTGAGAACAGATTCCAGCAGAATGATGTTGCCGGTCGACAGGGTTGTCGCGACGATGATGGAAGCGGCCAGATTAGGCAGAATATGGACGCGCATGATCCGCAGGGAGGTGGCGCCCTGGGCCGTTGAGGCGCGGATAAAATCCCGTTCGCGCAAGGCCAGGGTTTCCGCCCGGACCAGGCGGGCAACCGTCGTCCATCCGGCCAGGGCGACAATGACGCATATGCGGTAAAGGCTGGCATTCTCGGAAGTGACAACCGCCTCGGGCAGCCCGAGCTTTGATAAATCAATGGCTGCCAGAACGATCAGCAGGGGCAGTAACGGCAGGGATATGATGCCGTCGGTGCAGCGCATCAGAAAAGCGTCCAGCCGGCCGCCGAAATAACCGGATGCCAGACCGATGGCGGTGCCAATGGCCGAGGCGAACAGGGCCGCCGTCAGGCCGACCAGCAGGGATATGCGCCCGCCTTCGATCAGCCGGGCCAGCAGGTCCCGGCCCAGCTCATCGGTGCCCAGGGGATGGCTTGCCGATGCCGGCTGAAAGCGGTTGAACAGATCGACGGTCTGGCCATCGAGGGCCAGCAGATGCAGCCATAGGGGCGCGCCACCGGAAATGCAGGCGAGGATCAGCAGCAGGCTGCCACTGGCAATGGCCAGGCGGTGTTGGCGGAACCGCGCCCACAACAGGGCCTGCGGGCGGTGCACGGTCTCGGTCATTGGTCCGATTCCCCGAAGCTCAGTCTGGGGTCGAGCCAGGTATAGGCCACGTCGGCGAGAAAGTTACCGAACAGGGTGAATGCGGTGGCAAATAACAGGGTGATCATCGCCAGATTGTAGTCGTTGCCCATGATCGCATCGAAGATCAGCTTGCCCATGCCCGGATAGGCAAAAATCGTTTCGGTGACCAGCGCGCCGGAGAACAGATAGCCGAAATCCAGAGCGATGATGGTGACCACCGGTATCAGTGCATTGCGCAGGGCATGGCCGGTAATGACCTGGCGTTCGCTCAGCCCCTTGGCCCGCGCGGTGCGGATATAGTCGTTGCGCAGGGTCTCGATCATGGATGCCCGCATGTACCGGGTATGTCCGCCTATGCTGGCGATGGTCAGGCTGGCGATCGGCAGCACCAGATATTTGAGACCCTGCCAGAAGCCACTTGCCCCTGCCGCCTCGGCCGTGCCCCCGGCCGGCAAAATACCAAGAACCACGGCAAACAACATCATCAGCAGCAGGGCCAGCCAGAACGGCGGCACCGAAATGCCGGCGAACACAAACAGGTTGATGCCATAGTCCAGCCCGGAATAGGGACGGACGGCGGCAATGATGCCGAGCGGCAGGGCAATCATCAGGGCAATGATGAAGCTCAGGCCCAGCAGGATTGATGTATTGGCCAGCGCCGGCCAGATGACCTCGAAGACCGGCCGGGCAAACATCCGGGAAAACCCGAAATCGCCGCTGAGCGCGCCGCTCAGCCAATGCCAGTAGCGTTCGCTGATGGGCGCATCCAGGCCGTAGAGGGCGCGCAGGCGGGCGGCATCTTCGGAGGTGATTTTCGGATCGGACGTGATCATTAGATCGATCGGATCGCCCGGCATCAGACCCATCAGGCCATAAATGGCAAAGGACATGACGGCAAGGACCAATGCCGACTGCAGCAGCCTGTTGAAGATGAAACGCGTCATGGTTTAGGCAGATCGAAAAAGAAAGTGGTTCCTTTTTCGTCGCTCGTCGTAAAATCGATCTGGCCGCCGTGTTCGACGATGATGGCCTGGCTAATCGCAAGCCCGAGCCCGGCACCGCCGACATTGCGATTGTCCGTGTTGTTGCCGCGAACAAATTTGTCAAATATCGTTCCGCGAATTTCCAGGGGAATCGCTTCACCGGCGTTGCTGACGGCAACTCGAAAGCCAAGTTCACTGCGTTTCAACGTCACACCAACAGCCCCATCGACCGGAGAAAATTTTATGGCATTCGAAAGCAAATTTGCCAATACCTGCAGCAGGCGATCCCTGTCCCCAAGGACATAGGCATCCGCGACAATGCCATCGGCAACAATAGTCACCTGATATTCCTTGGCAAACCCATTGTTCAGATCAATCCCGTCCCCAACCAACACGGCAAGGTTCAGGCGTTCCAGTTGAAGTTTCTGCTCCTGGGCCTCAAAGCGTTCCGTATCAATGATATCATTAACAAGTTTTGCCAGCTGAACGCTGTTCTTCCAGGCAACACCAACCAAATCGCGGGCATCACCGGCAACTGTGCCGATGACCCCTTCCTTGACCAGCCGCAAGGAGCCGATAATTGACGTCAGGGGAGTTCTGAGTTCGTGACTCATGGTCGTCAGCAATTGAGACTTCAGCCGATTTGCGGCCTCTGCTTCGTCGCGGGCTTGTTCAAGCTGTATTGTACGTTGCTTCACTTTTATTTCCAGTTGATCATGGGCTTCGCGCAGCAGGGTGGCGACTTTCTGGATTTCCCGGATATCGTGCAGTGTATAAATATAGGCTGAGCGGTTGTCGGTCCGGACTTCGAAAGGGCTTTGGCCCAGTACAAGCGGGACAACAGTCACGGAATATTCCGCCGGAATTCGTGAGCCACCGGCGGTCCGGACCTCGACAGGGGCCGACTTTACCAATACCTGGGCTTGCGAACCGGTCATACTGTTTTCGAAAGACTCAGTTTCTTCAGTAATGTCAACCTGGAGAAACCGGCTAATGTTGTTAGTCGTCAATTCGTCCATGTCTACGCCCAGCAGGGAGCAGGCCGCAGGGTTGGCAAACCGGATCTCGCCGGAGGACTTGGTGATAATGATTCCGTCAAAGCTTTCACTGACGACGGAACTCATAAGCGCCCGGTTATGCACGGCGGCCATATGCTGTCTGAACAATCCGAGAGACTGAATATCGATCTGCTGAATGAGGCTCCAGACATAGGACAGGGTGAGTACCAGCAATAGAGGTGAGATGTCGGCGCTCAGTGGCGCGGCGGCCTGCAACGCTGTGGCAGCGGCATAAACCAATCCAATTGCGCCCAACGTCACACAGAAGCCACGCCTCCAGCTCCATGCAGAAATACGCGGCCCCAGAAAAACCGACAGAAGAAAGATTGAAATCAAACTCCATAGCGGGCTCGTTCGCTCAATGGCGCGGCCGGCTTTGAGGGATTCATAGGCCAGAATTTGGACAAGCGAGCCCGGCAGCGAGCCAAGAACGGGTACCGGTAACATGTCGCCTAACTCCACAGCCGTCGCGCCGACAAAAACGGTCCGTCCCTTGATCTCCCCCTCGTTGTATTGTCCGTTAAGAATATCAACGTAAGAGAGATAGGGAATGGTTTCCTGGCGAAGACTGTAGTCCAGATAAAACGGATCAAAATAGTCCGGCAACAGACCAAGTAATTGCGTCGCCAGAGCTGGAACGAGGCCACCGTTCCACGGCTCGACCCGATTGTAACGGCGGACAAGACTGTCCGCTTCTGCCTGTATATTGACGGAAGCGGTCTGCGCATGCTGCGCGAATATCGCCAGGGGTTCCGTATAGGACAGGGATTTTTTATCACGCATTATCCGCTGCTTGAAGACCGGCAACACAATTTTTCCGTCTGCGTCCCTGATGGCCGCAGCCAGATCGGAATCATCCAGAGGCGTTGAAGACGAACTGAGATCAATATCCAGAACAATGCGCCGGGCGCCGGAAGCTGTCAGTTTTCGAAGCAAATCTGCGTGCAGGCTGCGCCGCCAGGGCCATTTATTGAGTTCGCGAAGGCTTTTGCTGTCGATTCCGACAAGCACCGAGTCCGTGGTCGTGGTATGCGCATATGAGTTGAACCGCAAATCCATGAGCTTGTGTTCAAGCCCATTAAGGACGCCAAAGGAATAAAGCAGGGCAACACATATGGAAATCAACAGGTGTGGTAACCGGCTCCGCTTTCGGGTGCGCAGGGCGAGGGTATTTACCGGTTGAAACAAGTCCATTTAGGCTACACCTACTGCCTGATCCTGTGGTTACTGCGCTTCAATCCAGTGATTGTTTTCTGGACATAGTGTCAGAAAATAACTTGAACTCAATAAGCGATTGAGTACCTGGTTATTCGGTCCTGTCTGAAGACAAGCGGCGTTTACCGGGATCCCCAGTTTTCGATCCAGAGGGATGTTGAATACTGGTGACCGGTGGGCTCAACGCCGGTCAGCCATTTCGGAAGAATAAAGGCATTGGCCCGGAAATAGAGTGGAATAACAGGCAGTTCTTCCGCATAGATAACCTGCAGCCGTTGCCACAATTCCCGGCGTTTGGACCGGTCCAGCTGCAATTCGATTTGTTCCAGCAGGGCATCCATCTCGGGGTTGCGGAAGGACGTATAGTTTTGCCCGGAAAAGTTATTGGCGCTGGTTGGGATATGGTCCGAGTGGAGCGTTGTTCTAGGCACATTTTCAGGCGATGACATCCAGGCATACATGCCCATGCCCGTATACCGGCGTTCGGTCATGGTCTGACCGAAAAACACCCGGGCCGGTTCGTTCTTGATCTTTATCTCAATACCGGCGGCTTTCCACTGGCTCTGCAATATTTGCTCAACCAGTTCCCGGGTTCGGTTGCCGGCGGTGGTCATGATTTCGAAGGCCAGTTTATCGCCCTGGGCATTGTGGCGAATGCCGCCCTTGCGAACCGTCCAACCGGCCTCGTCCAGCAGCCTCGCCGCGGTTTGCGGGGCATAGTCATACTGCGGCGCCTGTTTGGTGTAGACCCAGTCCAGTGGATTGACACTGGTATGGGCGACCGGCTGGCGGCCGTCAAAAAGCCGCTCGGAAATGGCCTTTCGGTCAATGGCGTAGACAAGGGCCTTGCGCACCCGCAAATCCTGAAGCAGGGGATTTTCCAGATTGAGATCGATATGCTCGTATGTCAGGCCGGGCTTATAGATCACGTTATAGGCCTGTTTGTGGCGTTTTTCGAAGGATACGGCCTGGTCAATGCTGAGCCCCAGTTCGCCGGCAATCATGTCAATGCCACCGGACAATAAATTGGCTTCCAGAGCTGCCGTATTTCCGATCGCGCGGACCACGATGCGCTTGAAAGCCGGGGCTTTGCCGTACCAGGTCGGGTTGGGCTCGAGTACCACATGCGAGCCCGGCGAGACTTCGCTGATCAGATAGGGGCCGAAATAAAGTCCTTTGTTCAGACTGTCGGTATCGTATGCGGTCCGGTTCTTGTACTTATCCGGTTCGCTGAAATGTGGCTCCTCCAGATGCGCCGGCACCAGAATGAAATCGTTGATGGCGTTATAGTCGAACGTCAGTTTATCAAAATGCAGGGTGAAGGACTTCGCATCAATGACATCAATTTTATAGATGCTGCGATAAAGCTCGATATTGCCGACGCCGGACCGTTCATGGCGCCCGACTTTCCAGGTAAACAGGACATCGCGCGTTGAAACCGGCACCCCGTCCCCCCAGGTTGCCTGCGGATGGATGGCGTAGGTGACGGCAATGCCGCTTTTGCCCTCCGGTGTCTGTTCCGTTTTCGCCATGCCGTTCTCGATGGTGGGTAATTCCGTGCACAGCAGACAGACAAGCTGCCAGTCTTTATCAAATGTGGTGAACGGACGGGCAACCATGGCGTGGATATAGGATTTGGCCGCCATGGCGTCGATATTCGGATGGAAGGTCGACGGGAACTGGGTAATGCCGATAACCAGTTTATCCGGGGCCGCCCTGGCCGGCGTGACGCTCAGACAGAATATCCATAACAGGGCGAAGAGCAGGCGTGTCAGGGCGTACATGGCAACTGTCCTATTCATTCAAATAATGACTTGTAAGTGTGCGGGCTTTCGGGTGCCGCCAGTTGCCGGCACCCATCAATTACCCGCATAGCCAGCCCGGCAACCGGTTGCGGCAGGGAAAAAACAAAAATAAATGGAAGCAGCCTGATTGATTGCATGGAAGGCCCGTCAGCTTTTGTCTGAATTGGCGATTTGTTCGGCAGATTTATCTACGTACAGGCCCAATTCCGTGGGGTCGAGGCCCAGCCTTGAGCAGAGCGAGACAATTTCGATCTGGTCGGCCAGATGGTCACCGCTATCGGCTTCGCAAATTGCCACACAGATGCGTAACATGAGTGCCCCGTTCTCCGGGTCCCTGGCAACGCGATCCATCGCCAGGAAGGTCGTTTCATGGCCGGTCGCCGGATGTTCAAGGATCATATCGGTATATTCATTGAAGATATTGATGCCTTCGTGCGGATCGAAGACCTGAAGTTGATTGAGGCTTTGCAAAATTTGATCGACGCGGACCCGTTCGGCAAACGACACCTCGCCGTCGGCGGTGGCAACCATGGCACAGGCGGCCATGGTTCCCTCGAGAAAGGGCCGGTTCTTCTGGCGCTTCATATGCGACAGGTAGTTGCGTTTCAGGTTTTCAAGAATTCCACTCATGCGCGTCTCCAATACGGGTTTGCGGACTATATCAAAAAAAACCGGCCTTGCTAATCGGGGCCTTGATTCCCTGTGCCTGAATTGCCGTTTTCAGATCAATAGGCGTCACGGCCGCCATGGGCGCCAGACCAGGCAATCGGGTCGCCCAGAAATTTACGCACGTCCTCGATGGCCTCCGGGCTGAAGTCCTGGCCTTCTGTTGCTGCCAGCAGGACGTCATGCCAGGTGCAGAGAAAATGCAACGCAACACCCGCATCCTTCAGGGTGTCGAGAGCGCCCGGAAATATGTCATAGAAAAAGACAACAAAGATATCGGATACTTCGGATCCGGCGCCACGCAGGGCGTTGACGAAATTTATTTTCGAGCCGCCATCGGTGGCCAGATCCTCAACCAGCAGAACCTTTTCCCCGGCCAGCAAATTACCTTCAATCTGGGCGTCGCGGCCAAACCCCTTTGGCTTCTTGCGGACATAAAGCATAGGCGTTGATGTGGCTTCGGCGATCCAGGCGGCATAGGGAATGCCGGCGGTTTCGCCACCGGCAATTTTGTCAACACCATCCAAAGCGCCATTTTTACGGAGCATGTCGACGCCCATATCGATGATCCGCCGACGCGCTTCGGTGAACGAAATAATCCAGCGACAGTCAATATAAACCGGGCTGGCCCAACCGGCCGTGAACATATAAGGATCTTCAGGACGAAAGTTTACGGCCTTGATATCGAGGAGCCATCTGGCCGTTTCACGCGCGGCTTCGGGAGAAGCGGTTGGATTTGACATTCCTGGTCCTTTCTGGCGTATCATTACCTGTGCGATTACCTTATTTCTAATGGGATTCCCGGGGCCGTACAATCGGCTTTCCGGCAAAGAGCGCGAAATCATGAAACCAAGCTGATCACGGGCAGTGATGGAACTAAAGGCCTTACCGCAATGAACCGCGAAGAACGACGACGTCAGAACAAGCTGAACCGGGGATCGGGCTCAGCAACCGCACCGGGGCTTGCCGGTGATGCACGGGATTTGTTCGAACAGGCGCGAAAATTATTTGAAGCCGGCGACCTCAACGAAGCCGATGAATTGTGCCAGGATGTTTCGGCAAGTGCGCCTCTCGACGCACAACCATTTCATTTGCGCGCGCTGATTCAGTATCGGCTGGGGCATCTGAGCAAGGCCGGCGAGATGATCCTGGAAGCGATTACCCGCAATGACGACGATCCGGAAATTCATGCCAATTGCGGTGCGATCATGAATATGCTGGCCCGTTATCCGGAAGCGGAAGCGGCGTCGCGGCATGTGATCGCCCTCAACCCGCGCCGGGCTGACGCCTACAGCAATCTGGGCGTTGCCCTGGAAATGCAGGGCCGCCTGGAAGAGGCGAAGGAAGCCTGTCAGGTAGCTCTGGAGCTGCAACCCAATTATCCCGAGGCGCGCATAAATCTGGGTAATCTTTTGACCCGGACCGGTGATCTGATCGGTGCTGTGGAAGCCTATGCCCTTGTTATCGAGCAGGCACCTGACAACCCGACGGCCCGGGCCAACATGAGCGTAGCCCTGTTGCGCCTGGAGGAAGCGGACGCGGCGGAAACCTATGCCCGCGAAGCCCTGGCCATTAATGCTGACTATCCGGAGGGTCTGAACGCGCTGGGCACCGCTCTGGTCGCGCAAAATCGCTTTGCGGAAGCGATTGACGCCTTCGATGCGGCGCTTGCCCTCAGACCCGGGTCCTTTGAAGCGGCCAATAACCGGGCAGCGGCTCTGCTCAAGAATGGAAATCCTGAGGCCGCGATTACCGCCTATCAGGAGTTGATCGTTGACGGCAAGGCACCCGGCGAGATTTTTGCGGGCCTGGGTGTGGCACTTTTGGCAAGCGGCCTGACCGACGATGCCGTTCAGGCTTTTCGCGATGCGATTGCCGTCAAGCCAGGGCTTGGTGATGCCTATTATAATTTGGCCTGCGCTCTGGGGGCTGGCATCGAAGATGACGAACTGGCGCAGATGAAAATCCGGGTGGAGAACCCGGCAACGGCGCTTGCCGATCAAATCGCCCTGCATTTTGCAATTGGTGAAGTGGCGGATAAATGTGGCGATTTCGAAAATGCCTTTTCCGCATTTACAGCTGGCAACAGCCTTCGCCGGCAGGCACTGAATGCAAACGAAGTGGTTTTTGATGCCGATGCATTTGATGATGAGATAACGGCAATCATTCAGGCCTATCCGGCCGGGTTTCAGGAATCGCTGTCGCAAACCCGTTCACATAACGAGGCGCCGGTGTTTATCGTTGGCATGCCGCGTTCAGGAACAACCCTTGTCGAACAGATTGTCGCCGCCCATGCGCAGGTTCGAAGTCTCGGTGAAGCGGCGACATTTCTGGGCACAGCCGCCGATATGGCAATGGATCAGGACGCTATAGAAGAACTGGACAGGCAGTTTTCGGGCGATGATCAAATCAAAAGGATCGTCGACAAGACGCCGTTTCATTTTCTGTCGATTGCAGCCATCGAACAGGTTTTCCCCCGGGCCCGCATTATTCACTGTCGGCGCGGTGCCGATGATGTGGCCATATCCTGTTATTTTCAGAACTTCATCAGTTCCCACGTGTGGGCGACGGATTTAGCGGACATCCACCGTTACATGGATGGCGAAAAGAAATTGATGGCGCACTGGAAAAAGGCATCAAATCTGTCGATTCTGACCATGGATTATGAGGAACTGGTCACCGACCCGGAACGGCTGACGCATCAGCTTATCGATTTTCTGGATCTGGACTGGGACGATAATTGCCTGAATTTTCATGCCGCCGGCGGCCACTCACGGAGTGCGTCCAACTGGCAGGTTCGTAAACCTGTTTACCGGTCATCGGTTGATCGGGCAGCCAGCTATTTGCCCTATACTCAAGTCCCGTCTGCGGGCTAAGCGTTATCTTTCGATCGGTTCTGCCACTTATGGAGCCATTGTAAAAACTGTTCATTGGGCAGGGCCTTTGAGAAAAAGTGTCCCTGCACCTTATCGCAGCCATATTCCGTCAACAAATCAATATGTGCCTGTGTTTCTGCGCCTTCGGCAACCACCTTCAAGCCGAGACTTCGGGCCAGATCGATGGTGTTTTTGATGATTATCCGGCATTCCTGGTTACTGTCAGAATCGCCGACAAAGGATTTGTCGATTTTCAATTCGCGAAAGGGAATTCGCCGCAAGCGCGCGAGTGAAGAGTGGCCGGTACCAAAATCATCGATCGAAAGATCAAACTCGCGTAACCGGAGGCGGGTCAGAACATCAAGCGCCGCCGTCGGGTTTATGGCCAGTGTTGATTCGGTAATCTCCAGGATGAACCGGGATGGATGGGCGCCATTTTCCTTCACAATGCGTGAAATCGTGTCGGGAAAATCCAGGCTTCCCAGGCTGAGTTCTGAAATATTCACGGAAATCTGGCAATCCCAGGGAATCTCTGTCCATTTTGAAATATAGGCACAGGTCTTGTTCAATACGAGTGCGGTAAGCGGCTCGATCAGTCCATAATCTTCTGCAAAGGGAATAAAGTAATCGGGAGGAATGACGCCCTTTTCCGGGTGGGTCCAGCGGGCCAGGGCTTCCGCGCCGATGAAATTCTGGTCCGGCAACTGGATTTTTGGCTGAAAGTGGACGTCAATTTCATTGTTCTCGATGGCGGCCCGCAATTCTTCAATGGACGGCAGTTCGCTGGTTCCGCGCGCCGTCAGAGAGCTTGCCGTTAATGCCAGAGCCATTTGTGATTCGACCCGGTGGTGGCATTTCTCAAGTAAATCGATAAGCTTTGACGGGTTGATCGGTTTATCAAGAACGCCGAGGACGGACAGGTTCTGGTTGGTTGCCAGATCTTGTGCGGCAAGAATGATGCCCTTATCCGAAGAGCTGATAAGGACAATTTGTGCGCGGCATTTATGTTCGCCCAAAAACCGGATCAGTTCGATGCCATCGATTTTTGGCATGTCAAGATCAAGGCTGATGAGATCATAATCATCGCGATAAACGGCACTAAAGTTTTCTGATTCCGATAGCGTTGTTGTAATGAAGTTACTGGCGTCGGTGAAGGTTTTGATGAAGGCGCAAATATGCGCATCATCATCAACGATCAGGGCGCGGAGGGATTGGGATTGGGCGTCACTCAATTTTTATACCGTGTCCTTAAAGAGTCTGTCCAAATTCAATTCGACCATACAAATCAAACGGTCCTTTTCAAACAAGATAGACAACAAGCAGTTTGAGTTCACTCGTTATTGACCGGCATCTCTTTTAGGGTGAAGCCCTTGCGCTTCACAGTCAATGGAATCATGTGGATACAAATTGAATCTATATGAATGGATGTTGCAGAAGCCAATGACCGGGTCATAAAATGAATTTGCTGCTCCCTGTTATGGCAAGCGGCAACCGGGTTGGTAATGGCAGATAAGCCGGTCTGGCAAAAAAATCAACTGGCCTTTCGATCGATTGGCTTTAATGCTATTGCTGATCAGAATACATCGACTTTTCCCCGACGATGCAGGGCTGGGTATAAAATTGAATGCAAATCCGATTAATCTGTGGCTGTTGCTTGATGATCGGGCCGGTAACCGCAGCCAGTGCCTGGGTGTAGCCGATGCCCTGGCTATCCCTGGCCTTAAAAAGGAGCTTGCCTATTCCCCCTGGGCGAAACTGCCAAATCGATTGTTGGGGGCGTCTTTTGCCGGATTATCTGGCGCCTGTAAACGAGACATTACCGGACCATGGCCGGATCTTGTATTGGCAGCAGGGCGACGGACAGCGCCGGTCGCCAGAAAAATAAAACAACTTTCGAAGGGGCATGCCAAGCTGGTCCAGATCATGTGGCCGCAGGATCATTCTGTTGACGATTTTGATCTGATCTGTGTGCCTAACCACGATGCTGTGCCTGACCTGCCGAATGTCTTTCGAATGACCGGGGCGCCCAGTTCCGTAAATACCACAAACAGCCCGCCGGCGGGGCCTGAGCTGACGACCCATATTGACGCATTGCCATCTCCCAGGATTGCCCTGTTGTGTGGTGGTTCGACCAAAAACCGACAGTTCAGCGATGCCATGGCGATTGGCCTGGGACGCAGTGCGTCGGCGATGGCAAACGGCTGTGGCGGCGCTCTGTTGATCACCACAAGCCGTCGCAGCGGGGCCGCGGCGACCACGCTGGTTCAGCATGTCGATGCCCCCGCGCACTTGCATCAATGGGATGATGCCGGTGAAAACCCGTATCGGGCCTATCTGTCCAGGGCCGATGCGTTTATCGTTACCGGTGAATCCATATCGATGTGCTCGGAAGCCTGTTCGACGGGTAAACCGGTTTATATTTATGCCCCCGATGGGCTGATAACAGAAAAGCATAATCGCTTTCATCAGGAGTTGTACAAAATGGGCTATGCGCGCCCCCTGAGCGGTGTTTATGAGCCCTGGACCTACAGCCCGTTGAATGCGGCACGGCAGATCGCCGATGAGATTCGCAGACGGATTCCCCTGGCGATCGGATAGCAGAGATTTCAATGCCGCAGCTTTCAGCAAATTTACGCTATTTGTTTCAGGAATTACCGCTGATTGATCGCTTTGCGGC
Source organism: Rhodospirillales bacterium (assembly GCA_013203595.1). Classification (GTDB taxonomy): domain Bacteria; phylum Pseudomonadota; class Alphaproteobacteria; order Rhodospirillales; family Casp-alpha2; genus JABMNT01. The sequence continues at coordinate 4,825 of JABMNT010000220.1, read as the reverse complement.
GGCCGCCAGGCTCGGCTTCAAGGCCGTCGAATATCCATTTCCCTATGGTGAGGAGCCAGCACGCCTGCGCCGGGCCCTGGATGAAAATCAATTGCAACTGGTGCTGATAAATGCGCCACCGGGAAACTGGCAAGCCGGAGATCGCGGCTTGGCCGGCGTGCGGGGGCGTGAACAGGAGTTTCGCAAATCGATCGAAGAGGCCATTTACTATGCAACGTGCCTCAATTGCCGGAATGTTCATATCATGGCCGGACTCGCGGTGCCGGGCGCGGCCCGTGAAGGGGCGCTTTCGGTGCTGGCCGAAAACCTGAAATTTGCCGCCAGCGCCTGTGCCGAGGCCGGGATCAATGCCTTGATTGAACCCTTGAACGAAAAGGACATGCCTGGCTATTTGCTCAATCACAGCCTGCAGGCGCGGGCCCTGCTGGCCGTTGTGAACAGCCAGAATCTGCATCTGTTGCTCAATCTGTATCATGCGCGAATGAGTGGCGAAAACCTGGAAGATGCGATCCGTGCAAACCTCGAAGTAATCGGTCATATCCAGGTGGCAGGGGTTCCGGGACGGGCGGAACCGAACACGGGGGATGTCGATTTTGGTCCGATTTTTGAGCTTTTGGATACCCTTGGCTATCAGGGCTGGATCGGCTGTGAATATCACCCGAAGGTGCATACGCGCGAGGGTCTGAATTGGGCTTCCATATACGGAATTGGAAGCCCGTTTCAGATTGTCTAATCCCCTACGGGCGGTAGGCTTTGACGTTCTGGAACTGTTCGCCCAGACCCTCGATGCCGAGCCGCATTGTATCCCCGTCTTTCAGGAAACGCGGTGGCTTGAAGCCCATTCCGACGCCCGGTGGTGTGCCGGTGACAATCACATCACCCGGCACCAGGCTCATGTAATTGGAGACATAGCTGACGATATGGGCGGCACTGAAGATCATGGTGCGGGTATTGCCGTTTTGCACACGATCACCGTTCACCTCGAGCCAGATGTTGAGGTTTTGCGGATCCGCAATTTCATCGGACGTCACCAGCCACGGGCCGAGCGGGCAGGAGGTGTCGAACCCTTTGCCTTTGTCCCATTGGGTGCATTGCATCTGGAAGGCACGTTCGGAAACATCATTGGCGACGGCATAGCCGGCGACATAGTCGAGCGCATTTGCTTCGTCGACATAGCTGGCCTTGCTGCCGATAACGATAGCCAGTTCGACTTCCCAGTCACCCTTGGTGCAGTTGCGCGGCAGAATGACATCGTCATTCGGGCCATTCAGCGAGGTGATGGCTTTGGAGAAGATAATCGGCTCGTCCGGTATGGGAAGGTTGGTTTCCTTGGCGTGGTCGGAATAGTTAAGACCGATCGCGACAATTTTGCCAATTCCGGAAAGCGGAACGCCAAACCGGACGGTTCCTTCGACGACAGGCAAGCTATCGGTGTCCAGTTTACTGAGAGCGGCCAGCCGTTCCGGGGCGAGCGCCGATCCGTCCAGGTCATTCAGATGACTGGACAGATCACGTATCCGTCCGCTTTCATCCAAAAGCCCCGGTTTTTCGTCGCCGACAGGTCCATATCTTAAAAGTTTCATTATTCCTCCTAGTGCCGACGGCAGTGTCCCCGCCTGTCGATCTTTTTATGTGAATGCGAAGTTACATTCAAGCCAAAGCCAAATACCCTAAAACCGCTGATTTCTCTAGCCCAAAATAAGGAAAAATCCGGCATTTGCCATGATTTGGTGAACCGCCTATGCTCGGCAATAATTAAAAAATCGTGGATTTAATCTGATTTCCCTTTTTGTTTTCGGAAATTATCAGGCATTCTCGACGTCTGGTCTGAGTGACGATATTGTTTGCTGGCAATGATTTTGGATAGGAAAGAGGGGGCGTATGACAGCCGGAAATAGCGAATTTGCGGCCAAACTTGCGGCGATTCGGTGGTCTTACATAACCAATGCCTTACCCGAACAATTGCAGGCGATCAAATCAAACGCCACGCAGTTCGCTAACGCGATAATCGGCGATGACGCGGTCGTTGCGCTGACTGCCCTGCATGCGGCGGCTCATAAACTGGCGGGATCATCCGGCACATTCGGCCTGGCAGAAATTTCCGTCGTCGCCCGGCGCCTGTCCGACTTTACGGATATCAAGGGCGGGGTGAATGCAGCCAATTTCAAAGCGCATCAGGCGACCATTCTTGAGATGGCCGAAGCGGTTGCGACGACCGCAGAGGCCACCGACATCAGTGCATAGCAGCCAGCTATTGCTGTCCCGGTGATTTCCGGATCAACGGATTGTTTTATCGCTACTCACTTGCGTCAAACAGATCCAACAGGTCAGTAGCCATGCCGATGTCGGGCGCGGTAACGACCTGAAACAGCTCGCTTGTTAAGGCCGCTGCCGCCTGCCTTTCGTCCGCGCTGGCGCCGTGGCCGGTGGCCACATGCAGGCCGCCAGCCAACTGGAACCGCTTACCCGCCTCCAGATCATTTGCCCGGTCACCAATGATCCAGGAGGACTGTTTATCAATGGCAAAGTGACGGGCTGCTTTTTCCAGCATTCCCGGATTTGGTTTCCGGCAGGGGTGATCCGGATGCTGGTAGGGGGGGCGTCCTTTGGCGTGAAAAGGGCAGGCATAAACGGCGTTCACGAATGCATTTTCCGCATCCAGATCCGCCACAATCCTTTCCTGGACGTCGATGAAGTCCTGCCAATCGAACTTGCCGTAGCCGATGCCGGCCTGGTTGGTGACGAGGATGACAGGAATATGTTTTGCATTCGCCGCCGCGATCACCCGGGCAGCGCCAGCGGTGAGCTGGACGTCTTCGGGGCGGGACAGATAGTGCACCTCTTCAACCACAACCCCGTCCCGGTCGAGAAACAGGGTGGGGCGGGGCTGGCGGTTACCAGCCCGGTTGAGCACCTGGCACCAAGTGCCGTCGTCGTCGATATGGGCGCCAAAGGGCAGGGCCGGGTGTTGAAATTTATTCATAAGCGTTTTGTAACCGATTTGTTGAAATTTTGAGTTTCATATATATATTCTAGAACAGCGTTATTGGGAAATTGGTTCTGTCAAACCTGTTGAACGGTTTGTGGTGAAGTGGTTGGTGACATGCAGTGCCCCGCGGATGAAAGCCTGAAGAATACGGACCGTTGCTGGGCCCGCTGGCTGCTGTTCGCCTTTGGCTGGTTGAATGTGGGGGTCGGGGTTATCGGGATTTTTGTGCCCGGATTGCCGATAACTGTTTTTCTGATCATCGCCCTGTGGGCATTCTCGAAAAGCTCGGACCGGTTCCACAGCTGGTTATGGAACCACCCCCGGCTCGGCCCGTCCATCCAGAACTGGCATGTGCATCGGGTGATCCCGGTTAAGGCAAAGGTTCTTGCGGTTACCATGATGACCACAAGTTTTCTGTTTTTGACGTTTTACGTGGCCGAAAGCTGGGTATTACCGGCGCTCATGGTCGTGCTCATGGTCCCGCCCGGCATTTATGTGGTTACCCGCAAAAGTGAACTGCAGCCGGTTCCCGTATCTGACTAGCCGGTGTTCTTTCACCATAACTCGAGAACGGCTTTCTTTTTGGATGCATTAAATGAGAAAATCAGTCCTGCGACCCCAACGGTTCCATCGTAGGCGCCACCTTCCGCTACCGTATCCATGTGCGATCCTGTCATGACCACCGGCCCTTCGGGAGGGCCCCAACGCCCTATGACATTGCCAACCGGATCCATCCACGACATAATACCGTTTGACCACAAAAATTCTCGTAACCACCGACGCGCCTGCATGTCCGCGTCGCTGAAGGCTATCCGGTTGAAGCCGTTTGTGGTTTGAGATTTTCCAAAAGAATTTATCTTCAAAATAATTTGTTTGGTTATCGACATGCCCTCGACCCTGAATATTTTCTATCCGTTTATTATTAAGTCGATCATACCACACTTCATCAATAACCGAATTTCTGGACGCACAAACAGACGAGACGATTCAAAAGGTGCTGCACCGCATAGCATCTGGACGAATCTCCGTAATCACAATGCGTGCAATAGACCCCTGGAAGAGCAAATCGCCTCATCGCGTTAATCGCTTTATATGAGGCCTTCAAATGCAAACCGGAGCCGCTTTCAGAACTCTGTGTTTCGTTGGCGGCTCCGTTTTGCCAGAAATCAGGTCAATCTGTTGGACCTCGCCACCGGTCTGCGGTGTTTACGCAGCCTTGATTTCAGTTAGGATGTTTTCAACGCCATAGAAGATATGTTTGGTGAGTTCTGGCGAGATGGAAAGCCGTCTGTCTATACCGCCTTCACACTGCGACACTTCACCGGCAATGTTGAATTCCTGTTTCCGGCGGAGCCGCCCCAGTTCATTGAAGATATTGTACAGAAAAGTTTTGAACATTATTATGCGACAGTGATGTGGGAACCGTTGCGTGCGCGGGCTTTTTGCCGGTGACGCACTGACAATAGAAGAGAATGAGCAGAAAGATACGGCCCTCGCTGAGCGACATGCCGTAGAGGCATGGTTTCGTGACGAGAACACAGGCGAAAGGCTTAAAAAAGAGTTTGGTCCCTTTCTAAGGCTGCCGGAATCGGTCTGAGAGGGTCATTCCAGACGCTCTGATCGGCATAAGAATTAAAAAATTTCGCTTCGGGCCGGCAGAAGCCGTCGCGACTTCCAAGGAAATGAGTCCGCTTTCGGGTTTTTTTAACCGTGTCCGTCCGGTGAACCAGCTCTGGCGGCGGTGTAGGGATTAGTCCGATAGTGTCCACTAACGATGGTGGACACTACGGAGGCGTCATGGGGGATTGGAAGCGTCGGTTTTGGTCGGTTGAAGAG
>JABMNT010000219.1 GCA_013203595.1 Rhodospirillales bacterium | reverse complement strand
GCCTAAAACATCATCAAAACTCCCTTTTTAGAAAATCTCAACTGCAAAAGGACGAATCGTATCGGCGCAAGATTATTTAGAGAGAAAAGTTACGCGGGAAAACAAGAATTTTGCAACTGGCTCATATTATAGTTCAAAACTCAAATTAAACCGTTTAGTATGCGTCTTCATTGACAAATGATTTAGCCATCAGGGGTACTTACAATTGCTTAAACCGGCGCTTCCATCCAAGGACCCCCTGACCATGTCAAAAGCCGAGTTGCTCGAAGAAGTCGAGCGACTCAGCTTTTTTATCAAATCAACAATGGACCTGGCCTATCAATGGGAGGACAAGGGCGACAACATCTTCATCTCTGAAAATCTGGTAAAAATGCTGGGCCTGCCGGGACAATGGGTCAAACGGGACGATTTGTTTGCAACCGTCCACCCCGATGACCAGGTCCGCTACCGCGACACAATTGTCAGCCACTTCAAAAATCACCGTAACCGCGTGGTCGTCGAATTCCGGGCTTTAGACGCCAACGGAAGCTATCGCTGGGTCAATGAAAACGGTGTTGCCTCGCGTGATGCAAACAACCGGGCGGTCCGCTATGTGGCGACGCTCACCGACATTTCACCGCGCAAACTGGCGGAAGCCGGTTTACTGGAAAGCAACGCCCATTTGCTGGCCATCATGGAGAACACCTCATCCCCAATCACCCTCAAGAATACAAAAGGTGAATATGTTCTGGTCAATGACATCTTCTGCATTAGCCGCGGCGTTACCCGCCATGAAGTCATTGGCAAAACCGCCTTTGATATATACCCCGAGGACTTTGCCGAAACCATTGCCGCCCAGGACGAAGCCGTCATAAAAAGCAAAACATCGGTAACCTACGAACAAAATCTGCTTGAGGCCGATGGAAAGACGCATACTTTTCTGTCTGACCGGTTTCCGATTTTTTCTGCGGATGACGAACTGATCGGCGTTGGCAGTCTGAATACGGACATTACCGAGCGTAAGCAAATGGAAGCGGCCTTGCGGGAAAGCGAGAAGGAAATGCGCCTGCTGGCAGCAACCGACCCGCTGACCGGTGCCCGCAACCGGCGCAGTTTCTTCGACATCGGCAATCGTGAACTGGCCCGCTCCAACCGCTACAACCGGCCCCTGTCCCTGTTGATGATCGACATCGACCATTTCAAGAAATTCAATGACACCTACGGCCATGCCGCCGGCGACCTGGTCCTGAAGAACTTCGCCGATGAATGTATCCGGACCTTGCGCGAGCAGGATACACTGGGACGTCTGGGTGGTGAAGAATTTGGCGTTATCCTGCCGGAGATTGACCTGGACAGAGCAAAGGTCACTGCCGAGCGCCTGCGTCAGAACCTGATGGATCTGGAGACAATGGCCGACGGCAAAACCCTGAAATTCACCGTCAGCATTGGCATCGGACAATGTGCTGCAGACGACGTGACCATTGATCGCGCCCTCGGTCAGGCCGACAATGCCCTTTATACGGCCAAGGATAACGGCCGCAACCGGGTCTCCGTTTAACCGCCGCCCCAAAGGCCCGTCTCCCATGCATGAAAATTAGGCGTTGAAAGACGGCGGCCAAGGGGTGCAAGATTTGCCATGGCACTGTGCCCCCCGCCGGTCCGCCTGCACTGCCGGTCCGGCCAATAGAGAGGTTTGCACGATGGCGGACTCGCGAGCGGTCCCTGACTATACGGCGGCAACAGATTTATTTGACAACCCCATGGGCCTGGACGGCTTCGAGTTCGTCGAATTTGCCTCGCCGAAACCCGGCATCCTGGAGCCGGTTTTCGAGATGCTCGGATTCAAATGTGTCGCCCGTCATCGGTCCAAGAATGTGCATCTCTATCGACAGGGTGAAATTAATTTCATAATCAATTCCGAACCGGCCAGCCATGCCGCCTTTTTTGCCCAGGAGCATGGACCCTGCGCCTGCGGCCTGGCCTTTCGGGTGCGTGATTCGCATCATGCCTACGGCCGGGCCGGAGAACTGGGTGGCCAACCCATTGATATGCCAACCGGACCCATGGAGCTGCACCTGCCCGCAATCAAAGGCATTGGCGGGGCACCGCTTTATCTGATCGATCGCTATGCGGAGGGGCAGTCGATCTATGATATTGATTTTGTTTTCCTGGACGGCGTTGACCCCCATCCGGTCGGCTGTCGGCTGAAAACCATCGACCACATGACCCATAATGTCTATCGCGGCCGCATGGCCTATTGGGGCAACTTTTATGAGCGCCTGTTCAACTTTCGGGAAATTCGCTATTTCGATATCAAGGGCGAGTATACCGGTCTCAAATCCCGCGCCCTGACTGCTCCCGACGGCCGCATCCGCATTCCCCTCAATGAGGAAGCCTCCGAAGGGTCCGGACAGATTGAAGAATTTCTGATGGCCTACAATGGCGAGGGCATCCAGCATATTGCCCTGGCCACGGACAATCTGCTGGAGACCTGGGACATGCTGAAAGCCAATGGCGTCAACTTCATGAAGCCACCTCCCGATACCTATTACGCAATGCTTGAAGACCGCCTTCCCGGCCATGGCGAGCCTGTCGGTGAGCTGCAGACCCGCGGTATTCTGCTGGATGGCTCGACCCAGGAAGGCGACCCCCGTCTGCTGCTGCAGATCTTTTCCAAAGAAATGATTGGCCCTGTGTTCTTCGAGTTTATTCAGCGCAAAAAGGATGACGGGTTTGGTGAAGGTAATTTCAAGGCCCTGTTCGAATCCATTGAACGCGACCAGATTCAACGCGGCTTTGTCGTCGCCAAGGACTAGGAAACGCGCATGAAAATAGAAAAAATCCATCACGTCGCCTACCGCTGCAAAGACGCCAAACAGACCGTGGAATGGTACGGTAAGTATCTGAATATGGAGTACCAGCTGGCCTTTGCCGAAGACCACGTTCCCTCGACCAAGGCACCGGACCCTTACATGCATGTCTTCCTTGATGCCGGCAACGGCAATGTCCTGGCTTTTTTTGAACTGCCGACCCAGCCGGAAATGGATCGCGACCGCAATACCCCGGACTGGGTCCAGCATATTGCCTTTCAGGTGGCGACCCTGGACGAGGTGCTTGAGGTGCGTGACAAACTTGAGGCCGACGGCATTGAGGTGATCGGCGTGACCGACCATACCCTGTTTAAATCGATTTATTTTTTTGATCCCAACGGCCATCGCCTCGAGGTCACCGTTCCCGTCGATTTACCGGAAGTGAGCCGGCGGCTCGATGACGTGAAATGGGACATGCTGAACGAATGGGCGGAAACCCGGCGCGCGCCCAAACATGCGGAATGGATGCACGACGGAACCTATTCCGGTGACCCTTAACGCCAGCCACAGTGCGCAGCTGAAAAGCTGGGTTGAGGCAGCCAACGATCCGCTCTGCCCGTTTCCCATCCAGAATCTGCCCATGGCCATATTCAGCACATCAGCCAACCTGAGAAAGCGGGCCGGCGTGGCCATTGGTGATCAGGTCCTTGATCTGGAAGTGCTCGAAAGGTCCGGGCTACTGCCCACCGGACTGGTGCCCAATGGGCTGTCGCCCACACCCACTGCGGTGTTCAACCGGTCCAGCCTGAACGCCTTTATGGCTCTCGGCCCGGCCGTCTGGTCGGCGGTGCGCAGCACCATCAGCGGTGAGTTGAGCAAGGCCACATCGGACTGGCGGCTTTTTTCCCAGCTGTTGACGCCGCTGGCTGACGCTCAGTTGCACATGCCCGTCCGGGTCACCGGCTATACGGATTTTTACGCATCGCGGGAACATGCGACAAACGTCGGCACCCTGTTCCGGGGGGCGGAAAACGCGCTCATGGCAAACTGGCTGCACATGCCAATTGCCTACAATGGCCGCGCCAGTACCGTCGTTGTCAGCGGCACCGCCATCAAACGGCCCCGCGGACAGATTATATCCGCGGACAAACCCACGCCGGTTTTTACCGCCAGCCGGAAGCTCGATATGGAACTGGAAATGGCCGCCCTCGTCGGCACCGCAAATCCTATGGGCGATCCGGTCTCGGTTGCCCAGGCCCAGGAAATGATATTCGGGTTTGTCCTGCTCAACGACTGGAGTGCCCGCGACATTCAGGTATGGGAGTACCAGCCGCTGGGGCCATTTCTGGGCAAGGCCTTTGCGACAACCATTTCGCCCTGGGTGATCAGCCGCGAGGCGCTGGAGCCGTTCCGCGTTGACGGACCGCAGCAGGACCCGCAACCGCTTTCCTACCTGCGCCAATCAGCGCCCCACAATTATGCCATCCAGTTGCAGGCGCAGCTCAATGGACAAACCATAACCGAGACCAATTTCAAGGATATTTACTGGTCATCCGCCCAGCAGCTCGCCCATCACACCTCGGGCGGCTGTGCCATGCAGACCGGCGACCTGCTCGGATCCGGCACGATCAGCGGCAGTCAGCCGGGTTCCATGGGCAGCCTGCTGGAACTGACCTGGAATGGGGAAAAGCCGCTCACTCTTGAAAACGGAGACATACGCAGGTTTCTCGAGGACGGTGACCGGCTGAGCCTGACCGGCTATGCCCAGGGCGAAGGCTATCGCATTGGTTTTGGCGAAGCGGCAGCGACCATTCTGCCGGCCCCGTCTGAAACCGGTTAAACCACAACCGGCAACCGGCTGTATCCGCGAAAGCGGGCAATCGGCAGCAACTCGGCAGCCCCGTTTTCCCTAAGCTTCGGAAACCGTTCAACCAGACGCCCGATGGCAATTTTACCTTCCATGCGGGCCAGCGTCGCGCCCAGGCAGAAATGGTGTCCCCGGGCAAAGGCCACGTGCCGGTTCGGCCGGCGTCCGATATCGACCTGTTCCGGGTTGTCAAATTCCTGCGGGTCCCGGTTGGCAGCAGCGATCGAGGTGTGAATGTAGGTGCCTTCGGGGACCCGTTGACCGCTCAGCTCAACCGCCGCGGTGGTCAACCGGTTGCCGATTTGCAGGGGGCTGGCAAACCGCAGGATTTCCTCGACGGCCGTATCAATCATCTCCGGCGCTTGCTGCAGCCGGCGCAATTGGTCGGGGTGTTGAATTAACATGCCGATCCCGTTGCCGACCATGCTGGTTGTTGTCTCATGGCCGGCATTGAGCAGAAAGATACAGTTCTGCACCAGCTCGACATCGGTCAGCCGACGTCCATCCGTTTCGCCGAAAATCAGTCCGGCGAGCACTTCACCATCGCTGGCGCCGCCGGCATCAGTCCGCCGCTTGGCAATCAGTTCCCCGAGCAGGGCGCCGAATTCCTCGACCGCCTGATGACCCGCATCCAGCCGGTCCGCTGCGACCACCGGATCCAGGGCACCCAGAATTTTCAGGGAATAGGGACGCAGCAGATGCCTGTATGGCTCGGGAATGCCGAGCATGAACGAAATGATTTCGGTCGGCAGGGCAGAGGCATAGGAGGGGATCAGGTCAAACTCTTTTTCCTCTGCCAGCCGGTTCAGCAGCCGGTCAATAACACCGCTGATCAGCGGCTCCATTTGCTTCAGCTTGCGCGGCGTGAAGGCACTCGACAACAGTTTTCGAACAGTCGTGTGATAGGGCGGGTCATTAAAAACCAGAGACGTTGTATGGTGGGTATACAGGGCGCCATCACCAAACTGTTTTTTAAAAGCAACTTTTTTATCCGAGCTCATGGCCGGATGCTGGTAGCAGGTCATGACATCGCTGTAGCGGGTCAGGAACAGGGATCCGTCACGATTGCGATGGATCGGGTCCTCTGCGCGCAGGGCCCGGAAGGTGGGGAAAGGGTCTCTGATAAATGCCGGTCCAATCGCATTGATATCGAAAGAGCTGGCGGTTTCGGGGTTGGTCATAAGCGAATTCCGCCATGGCTTGGCTGATCAGGGCGTCTGCAATCTCAGACTAGTCGACCGCCGACAGCAAATCAAACCCTTCGTCTTTCCATCCCTCAACACCGCCGATCATCATTTTCACCGGCCGCCCCATCAGAGCCAGGCGAACCGCCGCCTTGTTCGCCCCATTGCAATGGGGCCCTGCACAATAGACGACGAACAGGGTGCCGGCATCAAAGGCCTTCATGCGGTGGTTGGTCATTTTACCGTGCATGATATTGATCGCCGTCGGCAGATGGCCCCGGGCGTAGAGCTCCGGTGAACGCACATCAACCAGGACGAAATCCGGCTTTTGCTCGGTGATGGCATAATGCACATCCCAGCAATCGGTTTCAAAACTGAGCATGGCTTCAAAATGGGCCAGGGCCTGTTCCGCACTGGCGGCGGCAATATGGCTTACCGTGGTTGACATGACCGGCGGTCTCCTTGTCGTTGCTATGGGGCGGAAAGATCCCATGAAACCAGGCTATTGACCAGTGGCCAAAATGCCAATATTCATCGATATTATGCCATACACTCAAATACAGCCGCTGAATTCTAAGGTCTGTGTCATTATCTACGATGGCCTGTGTACCTTTGAATATGGCATTTGTGCCGAAGTTTTCGGTCTTGAGCGGCCTGAGTTTGAGGCCTGGTACAGCTATTCGGTCTGCGCGATTGATGACCGTCCTCTCCGCACCACAGGCGGTCTGGAAATTTCTGCACCGCGCAATCTGGCCGCGCTGGAAGACGCCGGCACGATCCTGATACCCGGCTGGCGCAGCCAAGCGGAAAAGCCACCCGCCGATTTCCTGGATGCCCTGGTCCGCGCCCATGGTCGGGGGGCGCGGCTGCTGAGCATTTGTTCCGGGGTTTTTGTGCTCGCCGCCGCCGGGCTTTTGGCGGGGCGCCGGGCGACCACCCATTGGCGCTATTGCGACGCCTTGCAGACGGCCTATCCCGAAATTGATGTGCAGCCCGATGTTCTGTATGTGGATGAAGGACAGATCCTGACCTCGGCCGGCAGTGCTGCCGGTCTCGATCTGTGTTTGCATCTGGTCCGCCGCGACTGGGGGCCGGGGATTGCCAACCGTGTCGCAAAACGGCTGGTCATCGCCGCCCACCGTGAAGGCGGCCAGGCGCAGTTCATTGACCGGCCTGTTCCCGCACAAACAAACAGCCTGTCCTTTGTTCTGGAATGGGCCCGGGCTCATCTCGATGAACATATCGACATTGAGCGCCTGGCGGACCGCGCCGGCATGAGTGTGCGCACCCTGTCGCGCCGCTTTCATTCAGCGACCGGTTACAGCCCGGGTGTCTGGGTACAGATGGAGCGGCTGCGCTTCGCCCGCGCGCTGCTGGAACAAACCGGCCAGTCCATTGAACAGGTGGCAACGACCGCCGGTTTCAGTTCCGCCAACGCCCTACGCCATCAGTTTCGCCAGCATGTCGGGGCCAGCCCGCAACAGTACCGCCTGCAGTTTCGCTATGCGGACAGCAATGCCGCCGCAAAGGATGGCCGTCATGCAACGCCGCCCTGAACAGCGGCAGCACTATTTTCCGGTGCCGCACCGGCAAGCTGTTGTCTTTGGTGGTGCAACGGATCCGGTGCATACGATGTTTTAACCTATTGCTTTTAGATTTCTCGCCATGGCATCCAAATCAATCATCAAACATCAGATCACCCGCTCCCATAAGCTGGCCACGGCTCAGCAACAGACGGCCCTGAAGACAGCGGCACAAGCGGCCCTGCGCAGTTATGGGCAGGGCCATGCGGCGGCTGCCGAAGCGGCCATTGAAAAAATCTTTGCCATAGATCCAGATCAACCGGACGCGCTGCATCTGAAAGGTCTGATGGCGCTGAACGGCAAGGATTACCAGACCGCGGAAGCCTGTTTTTCTCAAGCTGTCACGCTGCAGCCGGTTTTTCCCCTGGCCCATTACAACCGGGGAAACGGCTTTCTTGAAACCAGGCAATACCTCCGGGCCGAAGCCAGTTATCTGAAAGCCATCGACCAACTCGCGGACTTTCCCGAAGCCTGCGGTAATCTGGGCCTGACCTATATGATGCTTGGGGACGATGCAAAAGCCATCGCATATCTCACCAGAACCATCGCGCTGAAACCGGATTTCACCCACGCCCTCAACAACATGGGCAATGTCCTGCGGCGCCAGGGCAGGCCCATGGAAGCCGCCGCCTTCTACAACAAAGCCATCATCAGCGCCCCCGGTTTTGCCCTGGGTTACAACAATCTGGGAAATGTCCTGCGCGACCTGGGCCAGCTGGACAAGGCCATCGCCGCCTTCAGACGCGCCCGGGATTTAGATCCAGAGTTGGCGGAAGCGCCCTATAATCTTGCGCTGGCGCTTTTGCTGACCGGCGATTTTGCGGCGGGTTGGGAGGGCTATCGCTGGCGCCACCAGATCCCCGGCGGCCCGCCTGCCGCCCGGCAATTCAGTCAGCCACCCTGGGACGGCGGTGATGTTTCCGGCAAGACCCTGTATCTTTATCCGGAACAGGGGCTTGGCGATACCATCCAGTTTTGTCGCTACGTACCCCTGGTGGCGCAGCGGGGTGGTAAAATCATACTCCGTGTTCCCGCCGATCTCGATGCCTTGTTAACATCCCTGGCCGGTGTTGATAGCATGGTTCTGGAAACCGAGCCGGGACCTGAAACCTTTGATGTGCACGCATCGCTGCTGGATTTGCCCCGAATATTTGCAACCGATCAGGACACCATTCCCTGGTCCGGCCCCTACCTGGGTGTCGGCGAAAAGCAGGCGGCCGTCTGGGCAGACCGGATACGCGCCGATCGCGGCCTCAGGGTCGGTCTGGTCTGGGCCGGCAATGCCGGCCATGAGAATGATCGCAACCGCTCCATGGACCCCCGCATACTGGCACCGCTGAGCCGGATCGACGGCATCACCCTGCACAGTTTGCAAATCGGCAGCGGAAACCAGGCGAAGGCCCTGTTTGGTGACGCCATTGTCGATCTGGCACCCTGGATCAGGGACTGGTCGGATACGGCGGCCGCTATCAGGAACCTGGACCTGATGATATCGGTCGACACCTCTTCGGCCCACCTAGCCGGTGCAATGGGCTCTGAGGTCTGGACGCTTTTGCCCTATATGCCGGACTGGCGCTGGCAACTGGACCGCGATGACAGTCCCTGGTACCCCACCATGCGGCTATTCCGCCAAACGGCCATTGGCGACTGGGACTCGGTTGTTCAGCGGCTCGTCACCGCGCTGGAAAATCGCCTGTAAATCCACACCATTTTTTCAAATGCCGGTTTCATCCGACAGCCACAGAATCCCATCCCGGTCAAAACAAGTCCCCCATTTAAATTGATTCAAGTCAACGACGACGACCGGTTGACGCCCTAGTTTTGCACACTATGTACAGATATATATGAATCGAATGGAGAATATCATGCGCGTAAAAGACATCATGACCCCAGCTGTTATAACCGTTGGAACCCAGGCCACTGTCAGTGAGATTGCAAAAGTTCTGATGGACAGGAAAATAAGTGCGCTCCCGGTAATCGACGGCGACGGCAAACTGTGCGGGATCGTCAGCGAAGGCGATCTGATGCGGCGCATTAATAACCAGGCTGACGACAAGCGGAGCTGGTGGCAGAAAATGATATCCAGCCAGTCGCAGGATGCCAGCGAATTCATCAAATCACACGGGCGGACCGCGCGGGAAATAATGACCCGGAACGTGGTTACCGTTGAAGAAGATACAGAAATTTCTGAAGTCGCCCGGTTGCTTGAAAGCCATCATATCAAGCGGGTTCCGGTAACCAGCAACGGCAGAGTGGTCGGCATTGTCAGCCGCTCCAATTTACTGCAGCTTGTTGCCGGTCAAAAAACCAAGGCCAAGCCGGACGCCGGACCGGGAGACCTGGAGCTTCGCAAGCAGGTTTATGACGTTTTGAGCCATTTGGATTTTGCCAGCCACGGAACCATGAATGTCATCGTTGTCGATGGCGTTGTTGAACTCTGGGGCTGGGTTGAATCCGAGGCCGAACGTGACGCCCTGCTGTTGGCGGCCAGCGAGGTCAAGGGCGTCAAAAACGTGCGCGACCATTTCGGTAAAGTTTCACCCTGGCTCTGGGGTGCCTGACACTGACAATTGCCCATAAGCGAAAGGCGAAAGGAGAAAGAAAATGGTAGAGAAGTCTGAGCTATCGAGCGCGACCGCGGCCAATGACTGGTGGTCACATCTCTATGGCCCCATGCGGCAGTTGGGCCAGCGTGTTGCCGAGCTGTTTCAACCGAACTCGGAAGCGGCGACGACAAAGGATTATTACGAGATTTCCGTGGAGCTCCCTGGGGTCAGCGAAGACCAGATCTCCATTGAGGTCCACGATCATCGCCTGACGGTGACCGGCGAAAAACAATCCAGCCACGAAGAGGCGGGTAAAAGTTTTTACTTTTCCGAACGGACCTACGGAAGTTTTCGCCGTGACTTCCGTTTACCGGCCGACGCCGACGCCGATAACATCATGGCAACCCATAAAGACGGTGTCCTCGAAATCAAAGTTGCAAAAACGGCACCGGAAGATTCCAAGGCGAAATCAATTAAAATTTCGCGCGGCTGAACGACACGGCCAATGGCAGCTGCCACCCGTTGCGGCCGGGAACAGTCCCGGTCGCAGATGTGCCGCGCAAGCTGTTGTGATGATATTTTTGCTGTTGGAAAAGCAAAGGGAAAGCGTACACTGATACCCGTGCTGGTGTTTAAATGTTGAGGTGTTAAATGAGACTTGCAGTCGCCCTCCTGGTTTTATCGGTATCTGTTTTCGGCCTTGCGGCGAAGCCTGGCCTTGCGGCATCCGAATTTGAGAAATTTTACGGCCACTATGTCGGCACCTCTACCAGTGATCCCGAGGACGAAACCGATGACCGCACCAGCGAGGTAACGATCAAGCCCCATAAAGGCGGGTTTAATGTTACCTGGAGTACAACATCGACCCGCGCCAACAACAGCCTGAAAAAATCCACATTTTCCATTAATTTTCGGGCCAGCAAGCAGCCCGGCGTTTACGGCTCCGCCATGGTCAAGGATGTATTTGGCCATGAAAAGCCCCTGGACCCGCTCAACGGGGATCCCTATGTCTGGGCATTTATCGACGGGGATACTTTGACCGTAAACTCCCTGCTGGTTTCTGAAAATGGCGGCTATGAAATCCAGACCTACAAAAGGACGCTCACCGACGACGGCCTGTCTCTGGTGTTTTCCCGGGTACAGAACGGCCAAATCAAAAAACAGTTTCTGAGCGATATGAAGAAAGTCAAATAACATAAAACCGGAGCCTACGGCTTCATTCCGGGCGACAAATCTGGTATAATCGATCGATTTTCTCAGTTATTAGGAGCAAATGATGATCCGTTTATTTGTCTGGGGATTCCTTATCTGCCTATCGGGTTCGGTCGCCGGCACCGCAGCCCGCGCCGATGCCATTGACGGTGCCTGGTGCCTGGGTCTGCAGCGAATGTTTATAGAGGGTCCGAACATCACCACGCCGGGCGGCAGCAAGACCACCGCCATCTATGACCGCCACGGGATCGAATATATTGTTCCCGACGGCGAGCCCGGCGCCGGGGCAACCGCCGCCATGCGCCAACAGCATGAAGAGCTCGCCCATCGTACCCTGAGCACGCAACCGGAAAAAATCGAGCCCTGGATACGCTGCCGCCAGCAGGTCAGTTAAATCGGATTATCCTGCGCAGACGGAGCTGCAAAGCCACGTTCGCAAATATTACTATTTGCTCCGGTTTGACGCTACCCCTCGGAATCCGTTGCCGGTGCCAAATGGTGACTCGCATAGCGGCTTTTCTGGGCGGCGGATTGCATCAGGATCGCCGCCATCCGCGCCTTTGCATCCATGGCGATGGCCCAGCTCTGATCGGTCAGTTCACCGACCGGCGGCTCGGTCAGTTGAAAGTGATTGTAACGGTCCTCGCCGCGGACCAGAGTCGCCCGCGTACGCCCGCCCAGCTGGCGCACTGATGTGGGAATGTAGCGCACGACAAATCCGATGCGTGACCAGGTCGAGCGGTTGGCTTGCGAGCCGTGAACCAGAGCGACGTGATGCAAACTCATTTCTCCGGGTTGCAAAACCACATCCAGGGTCTCCATCCCGGAAATATCGACGGCAATTTCCTGGCCGCGCGACAACAGGTTGCCCGGCGCAAAGGTATCCTTATGGGGCAACTGATCGAGATTGTGGGAGCCGGGCGCAACCTGCATGCAGCCACTTTCCGGCGTTGATGGTGCCAGGGCAATCCACGCCGAGGCTATGGTGAGGGGCTCGAGCCCCCAATAGGTGGAATCCTGATGCCAGCTCACGAATCCACCATCGCCGGGATCCTTTATGAAAAACTGGGATGACCAGATCAACAGATCCGGGCCCAGGATCTGTTCAACCGCATCCAGCACCCGGGAGCCGGTTGCCAACGCATACAGCCACGGAAACAGCAGATGCGGGCTGGCCTGCAGGGCAAGGTCTGCACGGCTGTCGCCGGACGCCCGGAACGCCTGAACACGGGCACAGATATCCGCCGCCTGTGCGTTCCCGATCACCGGGATCGGGGTGGCAATTCCGTTTTCCTGATATCTTTCCAGATCATAGGACACTGTGTCTGATCACTTCCTAGTCAAGAAACACCGATGTGATTTCCGGAAACATGATCATCACGGCCAGCACGCATAACTGGATCGCAATAAACGGAAGAAAGCCCTTGAAGATATCTGTCAGTTTGATGTGTGGCGGAGCGACCGATTTCAGATAAAAAGCGGCCGGGCCAAACGGCGGGCTGAGAAAGCTCACCTGCATGTTGACGCAGAACAGGATGCCAAACCAGACGGCCATATGTTTTGGCTCCAGGTTACCCAGCAGACCCATATCGGCAGCGCTGAATTTAGCGACAATCGGCAGGAAGACGGGCATGACCAGCAGAACGATGCCGATCCAGTCCATAACCGCGCCAAGAAACAGAAACACCAGCATCATCATCAAGATCACACCCATGGGCGGAAAATCAAATCCGAGAATTGAACTGGCGACAAATGCCGGTCCGCCGATCAGGGAATAGGCACCGGCCAGCGCCGTCGCGCCGAAGGTCACCCAGATGATTGTGCCGGTCGAGCGCATGGTTCGCTGCAGGGCTTCCAACAACAGAAATCCGGTGAACTCGCCGCGCAGTTTGATAATCAGCAAAGTCCCCAGGCAACCAATCGCCGCCGCCTCGGTAATGCCCGTAATGCCGCCGTAAATCGATCCTAAAATCGCGGTCACCAGCAATACCGGCGGCAAGATACCTTTTGTGGCGATCAGCTTGTCCTTGAATGTCACTTCCACTTCGTTCTCGGGCAGGGGGGCCAGTGACGGATTGAGACGGGTGCGGATGATGATGTAGATAATATAGGCACCACCCAGCATCAGCCCCGGAATGATCGCCGCCTTAAACAGGGCATGAATGGAGGTTTCGGTAACAACCCCGTAAATGATCAGGACAATAGATGGCGGTATCATTGTTCCCAGTGAGCCGGACGCACAGATGGTGCCGACAGCCAGGTTCTGGTCGTAGCCGAGCCGCAGCATCTGCGGCAGGGCAATCAGTCCCAGCAACACCACTTCGCCGCCGATAATCCCCGACATGGCGGCCATGATGATCGCCATGACCAAGGTGACAATGGCGATTCCGCCCCGGGTTTTGCTGAGCCAGATATTGAGCGAACTGTACATATCCTTGGCGATATTACTGCGCTCCAGGAGCATGGCCATGAGAATGAACAAAGGCACGGCAAGCAGCGCATGTTCAACGGTAATGTCATACATCCGCTGCCCCAGGATGAAGAAACCCCGTTCACCAAATTTCCAGTAGGCAACACAGGCGCCCAGAAACCCTGACGCCAGGCCCAGCGGCACGCCCAGCGCCAGGGCTCCGACGATACCCAACAACAACAACATTGATACTTCAGCTACACCCACAGGAAGTCCCCTCTATTTAAGATCGTCGGCCGGGTCATGCAGCTCTTTCGGCTTTGACCAGTCCATAATAAGATTGTTGATTGCCTGAATGGCCATCCATGTGCAGGCGATAACGATCAGCGGCTTCATAGTTGCCGGAATGGGTGGATTCCAGGCGGAACCATACAGTTCCCAGGTGGTAAACTTTGTCAGGGCGTTCTTTGCATAGCCCGTCGCCGCGGCATAGCAGAAAAACACAACGCAGGCTGTGGCAATCAGATCAAAGATGCGCTGAACCGGCCGGGAAACCATGTCATAGACTATAACCACCCGAATATGCGCGCGTTGCTGCATGGCATAAAGGCCCGCCAGCAGGAAGATAACCCCGCCGAGCCAGCGCGACATTTCCTCCACCCACAGGGTGGGCGAATTGAAGAGATAGCGCATGACCACTTCATAAAACATGATGAACATGATGAAGGCGACCACAAACATCAGGATCGACGACATATACAGGGTGATTTTATCGACAATTGTAATTTTTCGGATTTCGTCATCGGCGGTCTGGTGGATGGTCATCTCCAGCATGGGGAGCAGACGCGGCGCGATAAATATCATCCAGAGAACGGCGCCCGTTACCAGGCAACTGATCCAGATCAGAGTGGAGGTTTCGAGCTGTGGCATGGTGACCCCGACTTTACAGATTCTTTAACACAAGAAAAAACCGGCAGGCAACTGTTGCTGCCCGCCGGTTCAGCCTGAATTACTTCAGAATACCAAGACGCTTCATGTAAGCAACGTGGCTGTCAACCAGCACACGGGCTTCCGGAGTCTTGTCACCCCATTCCTGCCATTTCTTCTGGGCAGCGGTACGGAACGCCAGACGGTCTTTCACAGACCAGTCATGAAGTGTGTAACCGTCTTTCTCAAGCTGGGTCGCAACTTCACTCATGTCCACCTGTTGGCTCATGCCATGCTGGAAGGACAGCTTTTGCATGGCCACTTCCAGAATCGCTCTCAGATCGGCCGGCAGGGAGTCATAAACACCTTTGTTGATGGCCAGATGATCGGAAGGCATGGAGTGGAATCCGGGATAGGTCGTATATTTGACCAGATCGTAGATACCGATCGATTTGTTGGTGCTGATATTTGAGGCATCGGCACCGTCAATGATTTTGGTTTCGAGGGCCGTGAACACTTCGCCAAAATCCATAACGATGGGCGAGGCGCCCATTTCAGCAAAGATTTCCGTTTCCATTCCCGGAGGAGAGCGGAATTTCCAGTCCTTGAGATCAGCAGGTCCGGCAAGCGGCTTCGACGAGCTCATGGACTCCTGACCGCCAACCCACCAGCCGATGAGTTGCATGCCGTACTTATTGTAAAGGGGCTGAGCCGCTTCCAGACCACCGCCGTAATACAGCCAGGAAAGCTGTTCCCATGGGGTATTGTAGCCACCCATGATATCACCCAGGAACTGGAAGGCCGGGTTTTTACCGGTCTGGTAGGCAGCGCCAGTCATATCACCGTCGAGAATGCCGTTTGCGGCGGCATCAAAGGTTTCTGTGGATTTGACAACGGAGCCCGAATAAAACATTTCAAGCTTCAGACGTCCGCCGGACATGGCTTCAACATCTCTTGCAAATTGCGCGGCATTTTTGCCGTTCAGAGATTCAGCACTCAGATGCGTCTGTACTTTCAGTACAAAATCCTTTGCGTTGGCATATCCCGCCGTCGCCATTGTAATCGCTGCGGCACAAGCCGCATATTTTAGTAATTTCACAATATTTCTCCCTATTGCAGATTTCTTTGTATGCATCCAAGGTCTTGACCTGTCAAATTCGCCCTGCATTGAACACATACAAATCTTTACCAATTTACGGAATGGCTGTATACCCTTTACTTCTCCCATATATGGGAATATTTCTCTTAAATGGCATCCTTAATCACCGCCCCGCAGACTCTGGACGAGCGGCTCGCGAGCCGCCTGAAGGCCTTGCGCCACGAACAGGACTGGTCCCTTGATGAACTGTCAAACCGCTGCGGGGTAAGTCGGTCGACCCTGTCCGGACTGGAAAAGCAGGAAGTGAGCCCCACGGCCAGCATTCTCGGCAAGCTCTGCGCCACCTATGGGCTGCCCATGTCCCGGCTGATGGCGATGGCGGAAACCGCGTTCCTGCCGCATTTTATCCGCCACAATCAACCGGTCTGGACCGATCCCGCATCCGGATTTACCAGACGGTCTGTTTCCCCGCCAGCAGAAACACTGCGGGCCGAGGTCATTGAATGCGAACTGGCTGCCGGTCAGCGGATCGATTATGCGAGCCCACCGCGCCCGGGTCTGGAACATCATTTGATCATGCTTGACGGTTATCTTGAAATGACCGTTGGCGGCCATTTATATCAACTTTACCCGGGTGACTGCCTTCGGTACCTGTTACTTGGCCCCAGCCTGTTTGCCACCGCCGCCAACCAGTCCGCCACCTATATGCTGGTTATCGTCTGAACTGCCATGAACAAACCCATTGCCATATGCCTGGTAACAGCCAGCCGGTTTGATGCATATACAGAAGAGTTGGCGGACCTGTTGAATGCCTGTGTCCAGGAGGGTGCCAGCATCGGCTTCATTATCCCGCATCCAGTAAGCGAAAGCCTGGCTTTCTGGTGCGAGCGAGTCCGCCCGGGACTGCTTCTCGGAACCCGGCAATTGCTTGTTGCGACATGCGATGGCCGCGTCACTGGATCTGTTCAACTGATCTCGGATATGTTTCCTAACCAGACGCACCGGGCCGACGTTTCCAAACTCATGGTTCATCCGCAATTCCGGCGGCGGGGCATCGCCAGGGCCCTGATGGAAGAGCTGCAGAACCTGGCCTGTCAGCATGAACGCAAGCTGCTGACCCTGGATACCATATCGGGCAGCAGCGCCGAATCGCTGTATCTGTCGCTGGGCTTCAAACGGGCCGGAGAGATCCCCAATTATGCCCGCCATGTTTTTGAAAATCGCCTGGAACCAACAACCATCATGTACAAAATGCTGTAACCGGATAACCGCAATCCAGTCGGAATCTTTGTCCCCCGTCCCCGGCAGAAGTTTCCCGCCGCCCCGGAAAACCGCCCGTATCGGCCTAGTAAGGCTTTGATATATAACAGGAAAAAACTGGCACGGCGCTTGCGTTGTATATCTGCAAAATGTGAGAACGGGAAAACAAATAATGGTTAATACAATTCAAACCGGTGCCGATTGGCAGCCCCGCTTTACGACGCAGGCCCTGAGACAACCGATGGAAACGGAAGCCTTCAGCCTGTCTCCGGAAAGCCCGGCCGAAAAGGACGATGAATTTTCGGCTTTTGGCGCCGACGGCTTTACGCTGCTGGATGCCATTGACATCGTCAATCCGCTCCAGCACATCCCCTTTGTCGGTACCGTTTACCGGGAACTGACCGGCGACACACTGGATCCCTTTTCACGGGTTGCCGGCAGCACATTGTTCTTCGGGCCTCTGGGAACTGCTGTTTCCTCGGCCAATGTGGCGCTACAGGAAATTACCGGCAGGGACTTCGGTGGCCATATGATGGCGCTGTTGAAGTCGCCGGCCACACCCACACCGGAAACCACCATTGCGCTCGATGCCGGCCACCAAGAAACCCCTGCCGCCAGCACCAAACCGACGGCCGCCGGTACCGACAGCATGGACCCGGTAACCGCCTGGGCGTTAGGTGAAATAAGCTATCGCAATGCGTTGGCGGAAGCCAAGGGAATCACGCCGCCCGTTCGCTCCTACACAGCGCTGGTCGACAACGCAGCCCCGGCCCTGCAAACCGTCGTCGACGCCATTGTCCCGCCAGCGAAATGGTCGAAGCCCCTGCCAGAGGAAAAGCCCGTTTTCGTCCCGGATCAGGCGCCACCACAGCAAGTCGCCGACTCAGCGATCGCCGCGCAGCCTGCGTTCTTACCCCTTAACGAATTTCAGGCCGAACACAGGGCATCCCCGGCCACCCTGCTGCGCCTCAAGCAATCAACAACCGCTTACAAAACCATTGATTTTCCGCGTGGAAAACCGGTACCCGCCAGCGACCGGCAGACGCCGGCAACATCGCCGACCGTTACAGACAGCCAGGCACCAACCCCTTCCATGACCGCGCCGGCGCTGCCATCCGGAGCCCTTTCCGCAGACAGCAACTGGTTTTCAGCATCGGTCATTGACGCCCTGGGTAAATATAAGGCCGTCACCGCAAGCAACCCGGAAGGGGCTGATCCATTAACAGCAAATTCTTCGCTTCATTAAATGGACATTATCGTCACATCACCGACGGAACTGCATTTCCTGGGAAAATCCTATGGCTGTGCCGTCGGTCGCAGTGGATTTACCGTCCATAAACACGAAGGCGATGGCGCCACCCCGGTCGGCCGCTTTCGGCTGCGCCAGTTACGCTACCGTGCGGACCGCCTGGAGCAGCCAGAAACCCGGTTGACCACCTGCGCCCTGACCCTGCATGACGGTTGGTGCGACGCCCCTGATCATGCGCAGTACAACCGACCGGTCCCGTTGCCTTTCGGAGCCTCTCACGAGACCCTGTGGCGCAGCGACAACCTGTACAACCTGATTGTCGATCTGGGCTATAATGACAACCCGCCTGTCGCCGGCCGGGGCAGTGCCATTTTTCTGCATGTTGCGGATCCCCGGGGGAAACCGACAGAAGGCTGTGTTGCCGTGGATCAGGCGGATTTACTGGAGGTTCTAGCCAATTGCGGGCCTGAAACCCATATGGACATTATGCCCCACGGTCTGTGACCAGAGCCCGACTGCCGAAGATGGCGGTACCGACCCGCACGGATGTTGCCCCGAATTCAACGGCGACGGGATAATCGCCACTCATCCCCATACTGAGCTTCTGCAACCCGTTGCGTTTGGCAATTTCCGACAACAGGGCAAAATGCAGTGCCGGGTTTTCATCAGCCGGCGGAATACACATCAGTCCGACCACCGGCAAATGCAGATGATCGCGACATTGAGCGATAAAGGCATCGGCCTCAGTCGGCAGAATGCCGGCCTTTTGCGCCTCCTCTCCCGTATTGATCTGGATATAGCAATCCGGTCGTTTTGCCTGTAAATCAAATTCACGGGCCAGAGCGCGGGCCAGTTTGATGCGGTCCACCGTCTCAATAACATCAAAAACTTGAACGGCGCGTTTGGTTTTGTTGCTTTGCAGGGGTCCGATCAGATGAACCTTGGCATCGGGATACTGGGCTTTCAGGGCCGGCCATTTGTCTTCCGCCTCCTGCACTTTGTTTTCGCCAAAAATCCGGTGTCCCGCTTCCAGGGCCTGGCGAACGGTTTCGGGCGGATGGGTTTTGCTGACCGCCACCAGGGTGACGTCCAACGGGCTGCGGCCTGCCTTTTCCGCCGCCATTTGTATGGTTTCACTGACGGTTTTTAAATTTTCGGAAATTTCACTAGATGTTGCCATGGTGCGACACTTATGGTTACCCGTCCGGTTAATGAGAGTTCAGTGAACAGACTAGCAGAGCCAAGGCAGCGCCTCAATTTCCGATTGGTAAATTCGTCATCGCATTTACCTCGGCTTTTTGCCATGACCGACGCCCAGCGGGGGCCGGAACCGGAAGCCCTGGTCGCCTGCCTGCCGACAGGCGCGGGCCTTGTTTTTCGCCATTATGGCCACCCACACCGCTATCAGTTGGCGGCACGGGTGCTTGATCAATGCCGGAAACAGGGGGTTTTCTGCCTGATCGCTGGCGATATCCGCCTCGCCCTCGCCCTCGGCGCCGATGGGGTCCATCTGCCAGAGCGGATGATGCAGGGTTCGCTGGCTGGGCTGCAGACATTTCGCCGCCGCGGTGGATGGCCTACGGCAGCGGCCCATTCGCGGGCGGCGGCACTGTCGGCGGTGCGTCTTGGCGTGGACGGCCTGTTCGTCTCACCGCTGTTTTCCACGCCCAGCCATCCGGCGGCGAAAGGCCTGGGTATCCTGCGGTTTCGGCAGATTATTCGTGATCTTCAATGCCCTGTATTCGCGCTCGGCGGCATAACAGCGGACACCCTGAACAGGGTTGCAGGGGCCGGGGTCTATGGCGTCGCCGGAATTAGCCTGTTTGCCACTGCGGAAATTCATGAGGACTCTAGAAAGACCGGAGAAATTACTATAAAAGAAGGGGTCGTGCGCAAAGGGGCAGATTAATGAACCCCTCGGAAGGCATGCGAATTTTTTAGTGGAGTGGGATGAATGATCCGGAACAAGCGAATTGGTAACCTGTTATATGCGATTGGGCTGGCCGTTCTGCTGACCAGCTGCACGGACGCTGTGCCTTTGGATACGCGCTCGGAAGACGAAAAGCAGAACGACCCGTTTTTGGATCACAGCAAACGGTCTACCATATTTGGCGAGGGTGGTCTCAACCTGTTCAGCAGTAAAGGCGGCAATACCGAGGGCGGTGCCCTCGGCGTCAACAGTTTCCTGTGGCGTGCGTCTCTGGATACCATTCAGTTTATGCCGGTTAATTCCGCAGACCCCTTTGGCGGAGTCATTATTACGGACTGGTATGCTCCGCCGGAGTCACCAAATGAACGGTTGAAACTGAACGTATATATACTGGGCCGGACTCTGAGAGCCGATTTTATCCGGGTTTCGGTGTTCCGCCAGGTGCTTGGCAGCGACCAGGTTTGGCGGGATGCGCAAGTACCGGAATCATCCAAAATCAAAATTGAAGATGCAATCCTTACCAAAGCCAGGCAAATTCGTAATCAAACCCTTATACAGGATAAAAGCTAGATTCTCCCATTGACCGGATAACAGGCCCGGACGGGTGGTCGCTTTACGCTTGCGCCCTTAAAAGACTGCGCGTATTTCTTGGCCTTTCAGCAACCCTTACCTAAGAGCGTTCCGCCCGCCATGTCCCGATACAATTTCAAAGAAACCGAACAGAAATGGCAGTCTCATTGGTCGGAACACAAATGTTTCGAAGTTAACATCGATCCCGCCAAAGAAAAATACTATGTGCTGGAGATGTTTCCCTATCCATCCGGCCGCATACACATGGGCCATGTGCGCAATTACGCGCTGGGCGACCTGGTCGCCCGCTATAAAAAAGCGCAAGGTTTTAACGTGCTGCACCCGATGGGGTGGGATGCCTTCGGCCTTCCAGCGGAAAATGCCGCCATTGAAAATAATGTGCATCCGGCAAAATGGACGCGTGAAAATATCGCAACCATGCGGGGCCAGCTTAAATCCATGGGTCTTTCCTATGACTGGTCCCGGGAAATTGCCACTTGTGAGCCCGCCTACTACGCCCACGAACAGAAAATGTTTTTGGATTTTCTACAAAACGACCTGGTTTACCGAAAGGAAAGCTGGGTCAATTGGGACCCAGTTGAAAATACGGTTCTGGCCAATGAGCAGGTCATTGATGGGCGGGGCTGGCGTTCCGGCGCCGAAGTCGAGAAACGCCAGTTGTCACAATGGTTTCTGAAGATCACTGCTTTTGCCGAAGAGTTGCTCCAGGACATCGCCGAGCTCGAGCGCTGGCCCGACAAGGTCCGGCTCATGCAGGAAAACTGGATCGGACGTTCCGAAGGGGCCCATATCCGGTTTCAGGTATCCGATCGGAGCGACCAGCTCGAGGTCTATACAACCCGGCCTGATACCATTTTTGGAGCCAGTTTCTGTGCGGTCGCCGCCAATCACCCGATCTCCCAGGAACTGGCCCGAACAAATGCCGAGCTTGCGCTGTTTATCAGCGAGTGTAACCGCATGGGAACCAGCGAGGCTGCCATCGAGACAGCTGAGAAAAAGGGCTTTGATACGGGTTTGACCTGTAAACATCCTTTTGTGGAAGGCCTTGAGCTGCCCCTCTATGTGGCCAATTTTGTATTGATGGATTATGGATCAGGAGCGATTTTCGGCTGTCCGGCCCATGACCAGCGTGACCTGGATTTTGCCCGTAAATATGACTTGCCGGTAATTGCCGTCGTCGCACCGAAGGGCGCAGAGGCGGACTCTATCCTCATTGAGAACACAGCGACGACCGGAGACGGCGTTCTCATTAATTCCGATTTTCTTGACGGTTTGGATGTTAAGACGGCAAAAACCCGGGTGATTGATGTTTTTGAGGAACGCAATATTGGTAAACGGGCCATCAATTTTCGGCTGCGCGACTGGGGCGTGTCCCGTCAACGGTATTGGGGATGCCCGATTCCTGTTGTTCATTGTGGCGATTGCGGAATCGTTCCGGTCCCGGAAGAACAGTTACCGGTTGTTCTGCCGGAGGATGTAGATCTATCAGTGGTTGGAAATCCGCTGGACCGCCACCCCAGCTGGAAACATGTGGATTGTCCGGCCTGCGGTAAAGCCGCCCTACGGGAAACCGATACTTTCGATACTTTCTTCGAAAGTTCCTGGTATTTTGCCCGGTTTGCCGATCCCGCCAACGCAGACAAGGGATTTTCTCCTGAATCAGCAGATTACTGGCTGCCTGTCGATCAGTATATTGGCGGTATTGAACATGCTGTCCTGCATCTGTTGTATTCCCGGTTCTTCACCCGGGCACTGAAACAATGCGGTTATCTGTCGCTCAAGGAACCATTTGCCGGCTTGATGACTCAGGGTATGGTCTGTCATGCCACTTTTCGGGATGAGCGGGGGAACTGGCTGCTGCCTGATGATGTGATCATTGATGACAATGGCAGCTCCCGGACCAGTGCTGGCACTATTGTCACCATTGGCCGCTCCGAAAAAATGAGCAAGTCCAAGAAGAACGTGGTCGATCCGGAATTTATAATCGGCTCCTACGGGGCCGATACGGCGCGCTTGTTTATGTTATCCGACAGCCCGCCGGACCGCGATCTGGACTGGACGGATTCCGGCGTTGAAGGGGCCTGGAGGTATCTGAACCGGCTTTGGCGTATGATTTCCGAACCGTCAGTAGCCCTTGCGGTCCTGGATACGGCGCGGCCGGAGGCGATGGATGGTCATGTTTTCGATGTTTATCGCACGGTTCACAAAACCATCAGTGGCCTGACGGAAGATCTTGATCGGTTTCATTTCAACAAGGCGGTGGCTCGCATACGGGAGCTATCAAACACCCTGGAAACCCTGCAACCCGAACAGGCGGGGGCTGACTGGGTCATGCGTTTTGGTCTGGAAACGCTGATTTGTCTGATAGCTCCCATGACTCCGCATATTGCCGAAGAAGCCTGGCAACGGCTTGGCCACGATAGCATTCTGGCAAATACACCCTGGCCGAAAGCCGATCAGGCCCTTGTCCTTGACGACATGCAGACCATCGGCGTCCAGGTAAACGGCAAGCTACGTGGCACCATTGAGCTGCCGGTGGATTGCCCCCGTGACATTGCCGAGCAACAGGCGCTAGAATTGCCTAATGTGATCAGTGCCATGGATGGAAAACCGGCAAGGAAAGTAATTGTCGTGCCGAACAGGATCGTCAATGTTGTTATTTAGATGGGTGCAGACAATCTTTATATGCGGGGTTGTTGCGGGTTGTGGTTTTCAACCGCTTTACGGCACCAAACTGGACAACCGGATTATCTCTGATTTTTCAGAAATTCAGGTGTCGCCCGGTAAAGACCGCATTGGCCAGCTGTTCACCAACGAGCTTAAATACCTGTTAAACCCGCTACGCGAACTGCACAGGCCCAAATACCGTCTAACCTCTGTCATTGACGAAACGACCACCTCTCTTGCGGTCAAGAAAACGGCGCTGGCGACACGGGCAAATCTGATTGCCACGGTTGATTACGATCTTTATGTGACGGAAACCGGTCTTCGTCTGACCTCGGGAAGCAATAAAATTACCGTTGGTTACAACATCTTCTCCGCTGGATATGCAAATATAGCGGCAGAAAAAGACGCACGCAGCCGGGCCGTTAAAGAGCTGGCCCAGGATTTACGCCTGCAACTGGGTGCTTTTTTCAAGAATAACCCCCAGTCGCCATAATTGCCGTGAAATTTACGGGCAAAAAATTGAATGATTTGCTCAGCCAACCGAAACTGGCTGTGCGTTCGGTTTTGTTATACGGGCCGGATCAGGGTCTTGTCCGCGAGCGCACGAAAATTGTCGCGCAAAAATGTGTCGCCAACCTGGATGACCCCTTTTCTGTCACTGAATTTGCCGGATCGTCCCTGAAACAGAACGCAAGCCCGCTGACCGATGCGGCTTTCTCCATGTCTCTGGGCGGAGGCGACTGTGTTATCCTGGTGCGCGAGGCCGCAGATGTTATCACTGATTCGCTGAACTATATTTTTGACCAGCCCACGCGGTGCTGGCCGATACTTATCGAAGCCGGAGACCTGACACCGCGCTCATCGCTTCGTAAATTATATGAAAGCAAAGCCGATCTAGCGATTATTGCCTGCTATCCTGAAGAGGGGCGCGCTCTTGAGGCGTTTATCCGCGACTTTCTGGCCGGTGAAAATTTAACCATCGAACCCGCAGCCCTGATCTTCCTGGCCGCGTCGCTCGCCGGTGACCGCCAGATCGTCCGCCGCGAGCTTGAAAAACTGGCTCTCTATTCCTCCGCCAAAGACACCGCCGCCGACCGTGTAACGGAATCAGATGTGGTTGCCTGTATTGGCGATTCATCTGAAACCTCGCTGGATAATCTTGTCTATTCTGTCGGGGACGGTAATCAGGCCGCCATTGACCAGACGTTGAGCAAGGCGTTTATTGAAGGGATCAGTCCCGTCGCTGCCATTCGGGCCATCCAGCGGCATTTTCAGCGGTTGCATTTTATCCGGGGCCAGATCCAGGCCGGTAGCAGTCTGGATCAAGCCCTCAATCGCCTGCGACCACCGGTTTTTTTCAAACGCAAGGACGATTTTCAACGCCAGGCCCGTAACTGGTCATCGGAAAATCTGGGCCGCGCCCTGCAGTTGGCGACAGACAGCGAAATCGACAGCAAAACCACCGGTTTGCCCGCCGAAATTCTTTGCAGCCGTACCCTGATACGCATTGCCCAGGCCGCCAGGCGGCGTTGACGCTGGTCTTCAGCGGTGCAAAATGGCGATCAATTCGTCGAGCTGGTCAAGATTGCCAAAGGAAATTGTTAACTTGCCGCCCTTGCCTTTTGATTCAATCGTCACACCCAAACCCAATTGATTGGTCAGGCTACGTTCCAAAGCAACAGTATCGGCATCCTTCGTTGAATTGGGGGATTTGCGCGGGCGCGCCGGCTGGTTCCGGGCCTTAACCAGTTGTTCCGTTTCACGCACGTTGAGGCCCCGTGCCACAATGTTCTCAGCCAGCGTAACCGGGTCTTCGGCAGCCAGCAGGGCACGGGCATGGCCGGCGCTCAGTCGTCCATCATCCAGCATATCCTTGATCTCGCGCGGCAGCGCGATCAGGCGAACCATGTTAGCCACATGACTGCGGCTTTTGCCGATCGACCTGGCCATAACTTCCTGGGTATGGCCAAACTCCTCGATCAGTCGCTGATAGCCCTCCGCCTCTTCCAGTGGTGACAAATCCTGGCGCTGCAGGTTTTCAATGAGTGCCACTTCCAGGGCTTCCACATCACTGAATTCCTTAACGACAATGGGCACTTCGTGCAGTTCGGCGCGCTGGGCGGCGCGCCAGCGCCGCTCTCCGGCAATAATTTCATACTCCGACGGTTTGTCGGGATGGCGGCGAACAACAATCGGCTGAATTATGCCCTTGTCGCGGATGGATGCGGCCAACTCGTCAATATGGTCCATATTAATGATCCGGCGCGGTTGATACTTGCCGGGATGCAAATGTGCGATCGGTACCGGTTTCAAGGCACGCACCTTGTCCAGATCCTGAAGATCCGCGCCATTGCTTTCGCCCAGAAGGGCGGCCAGGCCGCGGCCGAGCTGATTGGGTTTCTGAGCCATTATCCTATCATCCGTTTTTCGCGGTGGATCACTTCCCCGGCCAGGCTCAAATAAGCCTGGGAACCAGGGCAATTCATATCATACAACAACACCGGTTTGCCGTGCGATGGCGCTTCCGATACCCGGATATTTCTCGGAATAACCGTATTGTATACCTTGTCGCCAAAATGCGCGCGTACGTCGTTGGCGACCAAATCAGACAAATTATTGCGCTTGTCGTGCATGGTCAGGACAATCCCCTGAATTTCCAGGCCCGGATTCAGGGTCTGGCGCACCCGTTCAATGGTTTTCACCAGCTGGCTGATTCCTTCCAGCGCATAAAACTCGCACTGCAGGGGAACCAGGACGGCCTGGGCCGCAGCCAGTGCATTGACAGTCAGCAGGCTCAGGGCCGGCGGGCAATCGATCAGGATATAATCATAGGCACTGCTGACCTGCACGAGGGCTTCGCGCAATCGGAACTCGCGGCCGGTTGCGCTCACCAGTTCGACTTCAGCGCCGTATAAATCCGGACCGGAGGTGACAATATCAAGGGCCGGTATTTCGGTTTTATGAATGGCGTCGGACAATTGTGCCTGTCCGATCATGATGTGGTAGGCATTGATCTGGCGATCATTATGGGCAATCCCCAGTCCGGTCGAGGCGTTGCCCTGCGGGTCCAGATCGACAATCAACACCCGCTGGCGGATGGCCGCCAGCGCCGTGCCCAAATTGATGGCCGTCGTGGTTTTGCCCACGCCGCCTTTCTGGTTGGCGACCGCAAGGATGCGGGCGGCCCGACGTGGCGGCGCCGGATTTTCAGGGCTTGCCGGTGGCTGGGATTCAAGCACGACGCGATACGCCTTTTAAAGTCAGGACAGTTGCTGCAGCAAGGGTTTTGCTCGGCGTTTCCAGGACGTCCATTGTCCATTCTTTTCGGGCATCGGTCAATTCCTGCCGGGCTTTTTCGCCTTTTGGAAAAATATAAGTTGTGTCGCCGGTCTCGAAGCGGACAGCCATTTTCAACAGTTTCCGCAAAGGCGCCAGGGCGCGGGCGGTTACCACATCGGCCTGTAAATCAGTGACCGCTTCAACCCGACAGCAATGAATGTGGGCGCCTGCAGCTGTCTGGCTGTTCACTTCGTTCAAAAACGAGCATTTGCGGCTGTCTGCTTCCACCAGGTGAGCCTGGGGACCGCCATAGTGTTTGGCGAAAAGTGCCGTGACCATTCCCGGAAATCCGGCTCCACTCCCCAAATCGACAACTGTTTGGGCGCCAGCGGGTATAAGCGGGTAGATTTGCAGAGAATCCAGAATGTGACGGCTCCAGACATCCGCCAGCGACGGTGTGCTCACCAGATTGATTTGCTTTTGCCACTTTTCCAACAGGCTCACATAGGTTTTAAGATCATTAAGAAGATCTTCCGGCAACTGAGTTTCAGCCTTGAAGGTCTCGAATGTCATAAATTCTTCGGTCAGGGTCATATATGGGGTTTCATTTCCGGCCTGCTATTAAATCGATCAACTGGCTAATCTTGTATGGCGGCGTTTGACGTGGGCCAGGAGGACCGTCAGCGCAGCCGCGGTAATTCCCGATATGCGCGCCGCCGCCGCCAATGTGGCAGGACGGGACAGATCAAGTTTGGCCTTCACTTCGTTAGACAAGCCGGGTATTGACATGTAATCAAGCCCGTCGGGGATCTTCAAGGCCTCGTCGCGCCGGAACGCCTTGATATCGGCATTCTGGCGATCCAGATAGTGCACGTAAAGAGAGTCGATTTCCAATTGGCTGGCGATTATTTCCGGGGTTTCCCGCAGGCTCGGCCAAATTTCGATTAATCGGGTGAACGAAATATCGGGATAGGACAGCAATTCAGTGGCGGAACGGCGTTTACCATCGGACTTAACATCAATCGCGAGTCCTTGTAGCTCACTTGGTGACTTAATAAGATTATCCAAATGATCTTTCCAGTAGACAAGGGCCTTGAATTTCGCTTTATACGAGTCCGCCCGTTGCGCCGAGACACAGCCGATGGCTTCACCCATGGCGGTCAGACGCTGATCGGCGTTATCGGCACGCAATTTCAGGCGATATTCCGCCCGGGATGTAAACATCCGATAGGGTTCCTTGGTTCCCAGGGTCACCAGATCATCAATCATCACACCGATATAGGCGTCCGCCCGATCAAGAATGAAGGCCTCCTGACCGGCCACCAGGCGGGCAGCGTTTATGCCCGCCATCAATCCCTGGGCCGCCGCCTCTTCATAGCCGGTGGTGCCGTTGATTTGTCCGGCCAGAAACAGCCCGGGAGCCTTTTCGGTTTCCAATGAGGGCTTAAGTTCGCGCGGATCAACAAAATCGTATTCGATGGCATATCCCGGCCTTATGATGGTCGCCTTTTCCAGGCCCGGTATGGTTTTCAGGAGAGCTTCCTGCACGGATTTCGGCAGGGATGTTGAAATTCCATTGGGATATACGGTGGGGTCATCCAGGCCTTCCGGCTCGAGAAAAATCTGATGCCGCTCACGGTCGGCAAAGCGCACAACCTTGTCCTCGATAGCCGGACAATAGCGCGGACCGATACTTTCGATCTGGCCTGAATACATGGCAGACAAATGGATGTTGTCGGCAATCAATTGATGGGTGGCCGGATTTGTATGGGTGATGTGACAGGGCACTTGCGGGGTTGTAATTCTGTCTGTCAGATAAGAAAAGGGCAGGGGCGGTGTGTCGCCGGGCTGTTCAGCCAAACCCGCGTAATTGATAGTCCGCCCATCGAGGCGCGGCGGGGTACCGGTTTTTAACCGGCCCAGCCGGAAACCCAGGCGCTTAAAAGTATAGCTCAAACCCACTGCGCGGCGTTCGTTGACCCGGCCGGCCGGGATCTGTCTGGTACCCACATGAATGAGGCCGCGTAAAAAGGTGCCGGTTGTAATCACAACCGCGCCAGCCCGGTAGTCCTTGCCGGCTTCCGTGCGCACACCGACCACATGACCCCGGTCGTCAAGGATCAGGTCATCAACAGGCTCACCCCGGATTTCCAGATTTTCCTGGGCGGCCAGCAACTCCTGAATGGCGTTGCGGTATAGTTTACGGTCGGCCTGTGCCCGCGGCCCGCGGACAGCCGGACCCTTGCTCTGATTGAGCACCCGAAACTGGATACCGCCCTTGTCGATGGCACGGCCCATCAAACCATCAAGGGCATCCACTTCGCGCACCAGCTGGCCTTTTGCCAGGCCGCCTATGGCCGGGTTGCATGACATCTCGCCAATGGTCTTGACGTTATGGGTCAGCATCAAGGTTTTCGCGCCCAGACGCGCCGCCGCGGCCGCAGCTTCGCTGCCTGCGTGACCGCCACCAATTACGATGACATCATAGGAATTATCATTTGTCGCCATGGCGCGGAATGTAGGGACGGATTGATCCGGAGTCAATCGGCAACCTGCGTTGTTTCACGTGAAACATATCCGCCGGCCCCAACCCGACGGCAAACAGAACCGAAACTGTTTCACGTGAAACAACTGATAGCCAAAAACAGGAAAACGACGGGATGACTGTTTCACGTGAAACAACGGAATTTACTTTCCGATACAAAAATCCCGGAAAATAACATCCAGGACATCCTCCACATCGACCCGCCCGGTAATATGCCCCAGGGCCATACAGGCAGATCTCAGGTTTTCAGCACCGAGTTCCGGCCGATCAATCAAGGAGGGAACCTCTTCAAACCGGGTCAGCGCCTGTAGGCACCGGTCCAGCGCAGTGCGATGGCGGGCCCGAGTAAGACTGGGCTGATCAGTCAGGTCAAACCGATCCCGAACTTTGCTCGTCAGGGTCTCCAGCAGCTCCTTAATACCAAGCCCGGTTAAGGCAGACACCGACACCGCTTCACAGGGAAAATGCCCGTCAACCGGTAAATTCAAATCCGCTTTATTTAAAACGACAAGCGTCTGTACATCAATCAAAGCCAGAAGATCAGGCGAGAGCAGGGGAGTCTGACCGGGATCAGCCACCAGCACACGGAAGTCGGCCTGCGCCGCCTGCGCAAGGGCACGACGAACCCCTTCGCTTTCAATCTCGTCGGATGTCTTGCGGATACCCGCCGTATCCGACAACACCACCGGAATACCAGCCAGCGCCAGATGCACTTCAATCACATCCCGTGTGGTCCCGGCGCGCGCAGAAACAATCGCCGCCTCCCGTGCCGCCAGCTGATTAAGCAGGCTCGACTTACCGGCATTGGGCGCCCCCACAATGGCTACACGCACGCCGTCACGAAGCCGCTCACCACGATGCCCATCAGACAAATGGGCCGCAATCTGTTGTTTAAGAGTTGTAACCTGGGACCGCACATCGGCTTCCAGGCCCACCGGAATGTCCTCTTCAGCAAAATCGATTGTCGTCTCCAGATAGGCACTGGCCCGCAACAAACGATGCCGCCAGTCTTCATAGAGATCACCCAGTGCGCCCTGCATCTGGCGCAGGGCCTGGTCCCGTTGGGCCGAGGTTTCCGCATCCACCAGGTCCGCCAGACCCTCTGCCGCGGTTAGGTCCATCTTGTTGTTCTCGAAAGCGCGGCGGGTAAACTCACCCGGTTCAGCCAGACGAAAACCATGCAGACCGGTAAGCACCGCCATAACCCCGTCAATGACAGCCCGGCCACCATGCACATGCAGCTCCACCACATTCTCTCCGGTAAAACTTTTCGGCGCCGGAAACCACAGCGCCAGGGCCTCATCCAGCAGCCGACCGGTCAGGGGCTCAAACAGGGAGACTCGCGTGGCGGTTCTTGGTTGCGGGCATCGGGCCCTCAGGGTTGTAAATAACGATTCGGCTGCGTCACCAGATACACGGATCACCGCAACACCGGCTTTGCCAACACCACTGGCCACGGCAAAGATGGTTCCGGCTTTCATTACTGACTCAGAACGAAATGAACATAAATACTAAACCTAGTAGCCATTACTCATCAGGACCCAACATTAAGTCTTTGATAGGATTCCCATTTTTAACATGCTCAACCAGAACCCGGTCCACATCCTCCGTTGTCGCACAGCGATACCAGATCCCTTCCGGGTAGATGACCAGGGTCGGCCCCAGCTCACAGCGGTCCAGACAACCGGCACTATTGATTCGGGTGCGGTCCAACCCCAGCTCCTTGGCTTTGGCTTTCATATAGTTACGCAATGTTTCCGAACCTTTGGCTTTACAGCACCCCCGGGGATGACCGGCGGGGCGTTCATTGGTACAAAAAAACACATGGGTATCGTAAAACAGATTATCTGCCGGCACATGATCGTTCACTGAGAAAGGCTCCCTCTCTTATTTTTTAGATTTGTCATCGGCTTTGCCCGGACCCATTTGCGCCCAGAACATCTTTTGCAGTTGCTCAAAACCCTGAACGCCGACCGGCATCCAGGTATTGACCAGGGTTTCCGGGTCCATCGCCGCCAGATTGGTTTTCATACGTTCTTCAACTTCCGCCATCAGGTTTTCCTGCATCGGCTTAACATCCGGCAGGCCAAAAAACGTCCGGGCTTCTTCAGGCGTACATTCAATATCGAAATTGATTTTCATCGGGGGCCTCCATTTACAGCAACGATTTCAAATTAGCAGTTGTTATCTCCGGTTATGATCCCAAACTAAGCAGATACAAGCCAACTGGCAACGATCGCCACCGTTTTTCTTTAGCCGCCGGGATTCCCAATGACGCATAACCATCTTTCTCAACAAACCAGCCCCTATCTGCGCCAGCACAAGGACAACCCCGTACACTGGTACGCCTGGGGACCGGAAGCCTTCAACGCCGCCCAAAAAGAAAACAAACCCATCTTATTATCGGTCGGATATGCCGCCTGTCACTGGTGCCACGTCATGGCTCATGAAAGTTTTGAAGACGAGGCCATCGCCAAATTGATGAACGCATTGTTTATCAACATCAAGGTCGACCGGGAAGAGCGTCCAGATGTGGACTATATTTACCAGAACGCCCTGCAGTTATTGGGCGAGCAGGGCGGCTGGCCCCTGACCATGTTCCTGACACCGGACCGAAAGCCATTTTGGGGTGGCACCTATTTTCCATCGACCCCGAAATATGGTCACCCCGGTTTTCCGCAGATCCTCCGCCATATTGAAGAAACCTATCGCAACGACCCGGAACGGATCACCGGCAATGTAACAGCCCTGTCCGATGCCCTGAAAAAGATCGCCCAGCCCCGGGCCGGCGGCGAACTGACAATCTCGACCCTGAACGAGGCAGCCGCCACCCTCATTGGTTCCGTCGATGGCCGCAACGGCGGCACCTTGGGTGCACCGAAATTTCCGCAGCCAGGGTTTTTCCGGTTCCTCTGGAACGCCTATCAGCGAACCGCTGAAGATGCCTACAGGAGCGGCGTTCTGATCACCCTTGATAACATCTGCCAGGGCGGCATCTATGACCATCTCGGCGGCGGCTTCGCCCGCTACTCGACCGACGAATACTGGCTTGCCCCGCATTTTGAGAAAATGCTTTACGACAACGCCCAGCTTATCGACCTGCTGTGCGACGTCTGGAAAGCAACCCAAAGCCGCAGCCCAACGCATTGCTGAGACCATAACCTGGCTGCGCCGCGACATGAAGAACGGTCCGGCCGGCGAGACCGGAAAAACCTACGCCTTCGCCGCCGCCTTTGATGCCGACAGCGAAGGCGAGGAGGGCAAGTTCTGCGTCTGGTCGGAAACGGAAATTGACCAGATCCTGGGCCAGGCTTCAGCTGAATTCAAAGCCATATACGACGTCACAGATTCCGGCAACTGGGACGGCCATACCATTCTCAACCGCTCTTCACAGATGGATTATCTCGGCGACGCCCGTGAAACAGCCCTCAGGGAAAGCCGGGAAAAACTGTTTGAGGCGCGGGAAAAACGCATCCAGCCCATGCGCGACGACAAGGTCCTGGCCGACTGGAACGGCATGATTATCGCCGCCATGGCAAAAGCCGCCTTTCTGTTCGAGCAGCCCACATGGATGAACGAAGCAGAAACCGCCTATCAATTCGTGCAGTCCCATATGCGCAACGGAGAACGCCTGTACCATGCCTGGTGCGCCGGAACCGCGGATCACCCGGCGACCCTGGATGACTATGCCAATATGGCACGCGCTGCACTGATCCTGTACGAAATAACCACCGAAGCCAGCTACCTGGACGATGCCAGAAAAACGGTCGATCTGCTCGACAGCCATTACTGGGACAACCAGGCCGGCGGCTACTTCCTGAGCGCCGACGACACGGAAGATACCATCGTCCGTCCGAAAACCGCCCTCGATAACGCGGTTCCACCCGGTAATGGCACCATATGCGAAGTCCTGGCCCGGCTATTCCATATCACCGGAACCACCGCCTATGAGACCCGTGCCAGCGCCCTTATCAGGGCCCTGACCCCCACCGACCCGCGCGCTTCCCTAAATCACCCAACGCTGATGTGCGGGTTCGAGCTGTTAAGCAACGCAACCCAGGTGGTTCTGATTGGCAATTTCACTGACCCGGATCTCAAGGCGCTGCACAAATGCGCGCTGCTGGCACCCGACCCGAACCTCATCGTCAGTGTGAGATCCCCTGATGAAGTCCTGCCGGCCGACCATCCGGCGGCCGGTAAAACCCAGGTGAATGGCGCCGCCACCGCCTTCGTCTGCCGCGCCATGACCTGTGGACTGCCCATTACAGGTGAGGCGGATCTGAAGGCGGCACTCGTCCGGCAACGGCCCTAGCCCACCCGGACACCCCATGGTGGCGGCTTTTACAGAAGCCTTCATTTACACCCCTTAACATCAATACCAACCGAAAAATTGACCTTTACGACAATTGGTGCGGAAATAGGGGTAGCAAAAATGGATCGAGGACAGGATGAGCCAAACCAACGAGCGCCCGTTTTCCATCGAACGGCAAAGAGCTGTTCAGGCCGCATCCCTGGCTGATGTTATCGCCCGCGTCGCCTCTCTGGAAAAAACCGTAAGTGACGGCTTTACAGAACAGTTTAAAAAACTCTGTGACCGTCTGGACCTGATTGTTGAAGATGACGGCGCAACAAAAGTCGAGACCATTATGGCCGAAATCCAGGCCATGAATGACCATATCACCATAACCAAACAGGAAGTGGCCGCCCTCAAGCCCGTCGATGACGCCAATACAACCCTGTCAATTGCCACGGAAGAATTGGCTGAAGTCGTCCGCAGCACGGAAATCGCCGCCAACTCAATTTTGGAGAACACCGAACAGCTCGATCAGATCATCGTCGATCTGCGCAGTAAAATTGCCGACGGCGACCCGGACGGCATTGTCCCGGATATCGAAAAAATAGAATTCATCAGCATGGAGCTGCTCACCGCCTGCAGCTTTCAGGACGTGACCGGCCAACGCATCACCAAGGTCGTCAACTCCCTTAATTACATCGAAGAACGCCTCAACAAGATGATCGAGATCTGGAACATTGAAAATGGAACCGCCAATTCCCAGGAAATGGCATTGCCCAAGGACGACGCCCGCGCCGACAAGGATTTGCTGCACGGCCCGCAAACTGAGGCCGCGGCCATGAGCCAGGACGATATCGACAGCATGTTTGATTAACTGGCCTGCGACACAATGAGCAAGACCGCTTGATGACATGAACAACCGGATCTCCCTGTCATCCCCGGTCGGACCGTTGACGGTAATCGAGAGCCGCGACAGGCTGGTTGCCCTTGTCTGGGAAGAGCAGCCGGCCGGCCCTGCCACGGCCCTGTTACAGGAAACCCGCAGGCAGTTGCTCGCCTATTTTGCCGGCCGCCTGACCCGGTTTGATTTGCCATTAGAAGTAGCCGGCAGTGATTTTCAGCAGGCTGTCTGCCGCGAAATGCTTAAAATCCCCTATGGCCAGACCTGGACCTACGGCCAGCTGGCGAAAAACCTCAAATCCAGCGCCCAACCTGTTGGTGGAGCCTGTGGCCGCAACCGGCTGCCGATCCTCATTCCCTGCCACCGGGTGATGGGAGCGGGAGATCAGATGACCGGCTTTTCCGGAGCCGGTGGTATCCATACCAAACGCCAGTTACTGATCCTCGAGGGATGGCAACCCCGCGAACCGGATTTGTTTGCACCCGACCAATAGGCGTTTTCTCCACCGGTAGATGATGCTAAAGAAAATTAACCCTGTTCATTTCCCTGGAGCTTTACATGCCTAACCCGATTTCTACCGTCGACCCGGACGGCCTTCTGGAATATTCCGTGGTTTTTACCGATCGCTCGCTCAATCACATGTCCCAGTCCTTCCAGGAAGTCATGCGAGACATCTCGGCAACCCTAAAAACCGTCTATAAGGCCGAGGCCGTTGCTATCGTTCCCGGCGGCGGCACCTACGCCATGGAAGCCGTCGCCCGCCAGTTTGCCACCGGCAAAAAGACTCTGGTCGTGCGCAACGGCTGGTTCAGTTTCCGTTGGACTCAGATATTCGACATGGGCTCGATTCCGGCCAGTTCCACCGTCCTCAAAGCCAGGCCGGTCAGCGCGGGCCCACAGGCCGCTTTTGCCCCGCCCCCCATCGACGAGGTGGTCGCGGCCATTAACGCCGAAACGCCGGATGTGGTGTTCGCCGCCCATGTGGAAACAGCATCCGGCATGCTGCTCCCGGATGCTTATCTGACCGCCATATCCGACGCCGTGCATGCCTATGGCGGCCTGTTCGTGCTCGACTGCATCGCGTCGGGCACGCTCTGGGTCGACATGAAGGACAAAGGCATCGATGTCCTCATCAGTGCCCCGCAGAAAAGCTGGAGTGCCTCACCCTGCGGCGGCCTGGTCATGCTCAGCAAGGCTGCCCGTTCCGCAATCGATCAGACAACCAGCACCAGTTTCGCCATCGACTTGAAGAAGTGGCTGTCGATTATGGAAGCCTACCAGGCAGGCGGTCATGCCTACCACGCGACCATGCCAACCGACGCCCTGGTCAAGCTGCATGGCTCAATGAAGGAAACCGAGGCCTTTGGCTTCGATGCCATTCGCACCGCCCAGCAGGAACTGGGTACGCGGGTGCGCGACCTAATGGGCCGTAAACAGTTCCGAAGCGTCGCCGCCAAAGGGTTTGAAGCGCCGGGCGTGGCGGTTTTCTACACCGCCGATCCGGACATCCAAAACGGCAAGAAATTCGCGGCTCTGGGTATGCAAATTGCCGCCGGGGTGCCCCTGCAGTGCGATGAGCCGGACGATTACCAAACCTTCCGCATGGGTTTGTTCGGTCTCGATAAACTAAAAAATATCGACCGCACCGTGGAAAACCTGGATAAAGTCCTTTCCCAAATTTTGTAAGGCCGATCATGAAAATTGCCGAAGTCAAAACCTATATCCTGGAAACAACCCTGTCCGAGCCGTTTCACTGGGCGATCGGCGAGGCCGTCAAACGCGGTTCCTGCGTGGTCGAAGTGATTACCGATGACAGGGTTTCCGGCTGGGGCGAATGTTTTGGCCCGGCCCGGCCCGCTGCCGCCATGGTTGAGGCCTACAAGCCCTGGCTGATCGGTGCCGACCCTCTGGCCACCGACAAAATCTGGCAGGATTTGTATGGGGCCTTTCGTGATCAGGGGCAGAAAGGGGTACCCATCTGTGCCATCAGCGGTATCGATATCG
Organism: Rhodospirillales bacterium; assembly: GCA_013203595.1. Taxonomy (GTDB): domain Bacteria; phylum Pseudomonadota; class Alphaproteobacteria; order Rhodospirillales; family Casp-alpha2; genus JABMNT01. The sequence continues at coordinate 28,427 of JABMNT010000219.1, read as the reverse complement.
CACTTTGGGATCTCAAGGGGAAACATTTCAATGCCCCCATTCATCAACTGATGGGCGGTCCGATCCGGACCGAGGTGGCCGCCTATGCAACCGGCACCTACCGTAAACGCAGCGGCGATCCGCTCGATTATATTGTCAAGGAAGTGCTCGGTTACCAGGCCGAAGGCTTTACAGCCTGCAAGATTAAAGTCGGGTTTCAGGTGGACGAAGATGCGGCCCTGGTCGCCGCCGTCCGCCACGCCGTCGGCCCCCAGTTCGGGCTGATGATGGATGCCAACCACGGCTACGACGCCATCGACGCTATCCGCCTGGCACAGGCGGTTGAACACCTCAACATCATCTGGTTTGAAGAACCGGTGCCACCGGAAGACCTGGACGGCTACCTCGCCGTCAAGGCGTCGACCTCGATCCCCATGGCCGGCGGTGAATGTGAATATACCCGGTTTGGTTTCCGTGAAATTCTGAAAGCAGGGGCTATTGACTATCTGCAACCCGATACCTGCGCCGCTGGCGGCCTGAGCGAATGTAAGAAAATTGCCGATATGGCCAACGCCTTCGGGGTACGCATGATTCCCCACGTCTGGGGTACCGGCATCGGGCTGTCCGCCTCATTGAACCTGATGGCCGTACTGCCCCACAATCCACCGGGCCGCCGGCCCTGGGAGCCGATGCTGGAGTTTGATCGCTCCGAACATCCGGCCCGTCAGGCGATTATGAAAACACCCATTGAACATGTGAACGGCATCGTGCAGATCCCCACCGGTCCCGGCCTTGGCATCGAAATCGACCGCCAGGCGCTGGCCACATTCTGCGTCAACTGACCAGGACCTAAGTCAGGCGCGCTTTCACATCCGTTGCAAAATCCTCGTAACGACGGATCGCGGTGACCTTGACCTCCACATGCTGCCCCATCTGTTTCATGATCGGCAGATCAAAACTGATCTGATCAAGCATATCGGCGCTTTCAACGTTGACAACGGCGAACACCGTTCTGGTGCCAACGACTTTCCACAGATCGACCACGACACCGGCTTCCTTGGCCCCCAGCGCGGCGCCGGCTTCCTCGGCCCAGATCTTGAACAGGTCCTGCTGACTCATCTCGGCACTGTAACCAACACTGAATTCCAGATGAAATAACATACTTTCCTCCTCCTATTTGTAACGGCCGTGTTTTTGTAAAATCTCGATTTGATAGCCATCGGGGTCGGCAACAAAAAAGAACCGGGCCATCAGGACCCCGTCGGGCGCAAAGGCAACTATGTTTCGCGGGCTGTATCCTGCCGCTTGCAGCCGGTTATGTTCCTGCTCAAGATCATCGACGACAAAGGCCATATGCCCGTAACCAGAGCCATGGTCATAAGGCTCCGTCTGATCCTTGTTGATGGTCAGCTCAATCTCATAATCCGCGTCCCCGCTGCGCAGGTAAACCAGGGTGAAGGTCTCGAAATCGAAGCGGTCCACCACCACCATGCCAAAAACCTGATCATAAAAATTAACGGAACGCGCCTCGTCCAGCACCCGGATCATGGTATGGATGGCTTTGGCCACGCTTTCTGTCCTTTCCTCAGCCCTGACTGACCATCACTATAAAGGAACGTCCAGCACCCGGGTGTTATCCCTGTGCTACGCCGCTGCCGCGGAAAACGGCGAGTTGCGCCCGGCCTGCTGACTCAGATATTTCAGGCAGGCGCAGCGCAACAGGGAGGTAAAATTACGCACCTCTCCGTGCAGCAATAAAACCTCGCCATGCAGGCGGGATATGAAATGCGGAGTGCTCAGGCCCTCTTCGGCGGCGATGGTATCAAGCAACTGCCAGAACGCAACTTCAAGGCGCACCGACGTACACTGACCATTGAGCCGCAAAGAGCGATGCTCGGTTGCATAACTGTCCGGCTCCTGACCGGCAAATATCTGACACATGTTTCAATCCCCCACATAGAACCACAAAAGCCTGAAAACCTTAGCATAGACCGGTAACACCGCCGATTACTTTTTGATCCATTAAAACCGTACCCCTATCCGTGACAATCCATGGCTCATGCGTAAAATCTGAGCAGCCAGATCGCGCCGATCCCGACCGCCATTGTCAGCACCAGATTACGCGTCAAGGTGGCAACAACCAGAGCGATGGCCCCGGCAACCCATTCAGCCGGACCCCCCGCCAACAGGGACACGGAAACCAGAGCGACAATCAGACTACCGGGCAGGGCCTTGAGGGCCCGCGCCCAGCTGCCCTGCTGCGGCAATCGCTGACCCAGCAGGGCACCGCACATGCGAATGGCAAAGGTGGCCACAGCCAAAAGCAAAATGACAAGCCAGGTATCACTCATGGCGACCGGGTCCCAGCGCCGCCACCACCGCCCCGGCGACGCCACCGGCGATCATGGCCCAGGACGCATCGACCCATCCGGGCAGCATCAGCAGCGCAACCACCAGAAACGATGTTGCCCAGGGCACAAGGTCCGGGCGGCCCGCCCACAGACTGCGGGCAATGGCAATAAAAGCAGCGGTGAAGGCAAAATCCATGCCCAGGGCCCGGGGGTCGGCAATCTCCGACGCAAAGGAAACACCGGCGACAGTGGCCACCACCCAAACAAGGATCAGGTTAATGCCGGCGCCGACCAGATACCAGTAACCGGCCTGCTCACCACGGGCCCGCGCCGCCAGCATCAAGGCCCAGTTTTCATCGGTTGTCAGATGGGCACCAAGGACCACCTGCCAGAACGGGCGCCCCGCATAAACATCGCGAATGGACGCGGTTATCAGCAAAAGCCTCAGGTTGAGGGCAATGCCGGCAACGACCGCAACGAGACTGCCGGCACCGGCGACAATCCGTTCGACGGCAACAATTTGTGACGCCCCGGCAAAAACCAAAGTCCCCATGAACCCCACTTCAAGGTCATCCAACCCGGCCTGTGCCGCCAGCAAACCAAAAGCCAGGCCATAAATGCCGGCACCCATACTGAGCGGCAGGATTTCCCTGAATCCCCGTGCAAACGCACGCTTATCATCCATTACCATTGACATCTGCCAGCCATAACCCGTTCTTCTGCGGTTCACCATAAAAAATAAGGACACAGCTGACTGTTTATCCCCTGTCCGGCAGCGAATTAGATACAAGCGGGCACAATTGTTCCGCTCAAATGAGCCTTGCGGAAATGTCTCACTTTCCCTTAAATACCGCCCTGTTTCCAATTTACGCACACAGGAGTCCCTAATGACCAAAGCCATTCGCATTTACAAGACCGGCAGCTCAGACGAAATGAAATGGGAAGACGTTGAGGTTGGCGCACCGGGTCCCGGTCAGGTCCTGATCCGTCATACAGCCGTCGGCCTGAATTTTCTCGATGTCTACCAGCGCAGTGGCATGTATTCAGGCGGCGGGTTTCCCGTCATTCTGGGAAATGAAGGCGCCGGAGTTATTGAACAGGTCGGCGAAGATGTCAGCGAATTTGCCGTCGGCGACCGGGTCGCCTACGGCTCGGGCATGGGATCCTACGCCGAATCCCGGGTGATCAATGTCAGCCATATTGTCAAAACCCCGGCAAATATTGAAGACCAGACAGCCGCCGCCATGATGCTGAAGGGAATGACGGCCATGTATCTGCTGCGCCGGACCCATGAAGTGAAAGCCGGCGATACGATCCTGGTGTGGGCCGCCGCCGGCGGTGTCGGCCAGATTCTGGTGCAATGGGCCAAGCATCTGGGGGCAACCGTCATCGGATGTGTCAGCACCCCGGAAAAAGCTGAAATGATCAAGGCGCTCGGTGCTGACCATGCGATCCTCCACCGCGACGAAGACGTGGCCGCCCGCGTCAAGGAAATCACCGGCGGCAAGGGCGTCATTGTCTCCTACGATTCCGTAGGCAAGGCGACACTCGATACCTCGCTGGCCTCGCTCAGCCCGTTCGGCATGCTGGTCAGTTATGGCAACTCATCGGGGCCGATTACCGATCTGGCGCTTGGTCGGCTGGCCGCTGGTGGCTCGCTGTTTGTCACCCGCCCAACCCTGGTTACCCACACCGCGACACGGGAATTATTAATGGATTGTGCAAACCAGCTGTTTGACGTGGTCGCCAGCGGCGCCGTTAAGATCAATATCGGGCAAACCTACCCACTGCGCGATGCAAAACAGGCCCATGACGATCTGGAAGCTTCAAAAACCACCGGCTCCACGGTCTTGCTGCCCTAAGCCAGGCCCATCCAAAACCTTTGCGAAAAAGCCGGTGGACCCGCCAATGGACCGCCGGCTTTTTTTGTTCTCGCAAATCAGGGAAACAGTTGTCGAACCGGGTTTTCCATGATAGCCGTTCCCTCGCTTGCAATTAAGGAGATCACCCATGGCCGATACACCCGAAAATGCCGTTGAAAACAATGCCCCCCCGCCACCAATCACAATCAACGCCCAATACATCAAGGACCTGTCCTTTGAAGCACCAGCGGCACCCGGTATTTTCCAGATCATGCAACAAAAGCAGCCGGACATTAACGTAACCGTCAATGTGGAAGCCAACGGGTTTGATAAAAATGTCTTCGAGATTATTCTGAGTATTTCCGCCCACGCCACCGTCGATGACGATACGGCCTTTTTGCTGGAGCTCGATTATGCCGGTGTATTCACATTGAATGCGGAACCGGAGCATATTCATCCGCTGGCCTATATCGAATGCCCGCGCCTGTTGTTTCCCTTCGCCCGGGCAATTCTGGCAAACGCCACCCGTGAAGGCGGTTTTCCGCCATTAATGCTGGGCACCGTTGATTTTGTCGCCATGTTCCAGCGCGAAATGCAAAACCAGCAAGCGGCCGCTGCAGCTGACAATGCAGACGGCGACAAAACCACCATCGACGTCTGACCCGATCAGCTCCGTATCAATCAGGCTTCAGCCTGAACCGGCATCCTGTTTACGATGCGGGATCATCCGCCAGCCACAGGGGCGATGACAGTTTCGTCAGAAACGCCCTGTGCCGGGCTTCTTCCTCAGGCGACGGGCTGTGTGCGCGCGGTGCGCGCGCTACCGAGGTGCTGTCCACTTCACCGCCGTCTGCCCGGTTGCGGTCGCCGGAAAACCCCAGATCCGTCTGTCGCCCACCAATGAGTTCCAGATAGACATCCGCCAGAAGCCGGGCATCGAGCAGTGCCCCATGCAGTTCGCGGTTTGAGTTATCAATGCCAAACCGTTTGCATAATGAATCCAGGTTTGCCGGAGCGCCGGGAAACTTTTTACGGGCCATGCGGACCGTATCAATGGTGCTTTCCATGGCGAGACGGGGTCGGTCAAGCTTACCAAGTTCGGCGTTTATAAAACCCATGTCGAATTCGGCATTATGGATAATCAGGGTTGCACCATCCACAAACTCGACAAAGGCATCGACAATTTCAGCAAAGACCGGATGTTCACCCAGGAACTCGACGGACAGGCCATGCACCCGAAAGGCTTCGGCCGGCATATCGCGCTCGGGATTGATATACTGGTGATAGGTCCGGCTGGTCGGCACATGATTGACCAGCTCGACACAGCCGATTTCAACAATGCGGTGACCCGACTTGGGGTCCAGGCCCGTAGTTTCCGTATCTAGAACAATTTCCCGCATGCCATTTCCCACCTGTATATGTATGTCCAGCGCCTGTGATTTCTGAGCCTCACAGCGCCCGCTTCGACGGCCACTTGCAAGGATGCCAAAGCCGCACCTCGTCAACAATGTGACGGATCATGCGCCGGCTCACAAGCCGGCCCCGGCTCGTATCGATGACAAAGTCGGCTTTCTCGCATTTTAAGGCATCAGGCACCTGACTGGCCAGAATTCTGTGGAATTTGCCAAGACTCATACCCGGTCGGCGCAGAACCCGCCCCCGCTGCACAAATTTCGGTGCCGTAACAACACAGACACCGTCACAATCGGCTTCACCGCCCGTTTCAAACAACAGCGGGATATCGAGGACAACCAGCCTCCGCCCCCGCGCTGCCGCTTTCTTCAGGAACCATAGCTTCTGCTGGCGAACCAGCGGGTGCAAAATCGCCTCAAGTTGCCGCAGGGCAGCCGGGTCTGCGAAAACCCGGTCGCCGAGCCGACGCCGGTCGATGGTCCCTGCCGTTACCATATCAGGAAAGGCCTGACACAGAGGCGCAAAAGCCGCACCCGCAGGTGCCATCAATTGATGCACCTCCGCGTCCGCATCATGGACCGCCACACCCATCCGCCTGAAATCTCCGGCAGCCGTCGACTTGCCCATGCCGATGGAACCGGTGAGACCAAGAATAATCATCGCCTAGCGGCTTCGCCCGGCAAGAATTTCCAGGACATGGTCGCGCAGGGCTTCGGTAACCTGCGGAGACCGGCCAAACCAGCCGGCAAACCCGGGTACCGCCTGATGCAGCAGCATCCCCAATCCGTCAACAGTTGCCAGACCCCGTGCTTCAGCCTGCCGCAGCAACGGCGTCACCAGCGGCACATATACGATATCTGCAACCACGGCGTTGGCGGGCAATGCATCCAAAGCCAGGTCCAGGGACGGCTGGTTATGCATGCCAAGTGTGGTGGTATTAACCACCAAAGAGGCACCGTCCAGAACGGCGGCGGCAGCCGACCAGTCATGAACACAAACCGGGCCACCAATCGATTGCGCCAGCTGTTGCGCCCGTGCCCGCGTCCGGTTTACCAGCCTGACTTCCGCCACGCCGGCGTCAACCAGGGACGCCACCACGGCCCGCGCCGCACCGCCGGCGCCGAGAACAACGCAGGTTGCGGCCCTGGCCTGCCATGACGGTGCTTTATCTTTCAGATTTTCCATAAATCCGTAGGCATCGGTATTGGTGCCGGTCAGAGAGCCATCGTCCTCAACAAAAATCGTGTTCACCGCACCAATGCGCGCGGCCACCGGATCAATCCTGTCAACAAAGCCCATAACCGCTTCCTTGTGGGGAACCGTCACATTGGTTCCGGCAAAACCCAAGGTCGGTAAGGCGCGCACGGCCGCTTCCAGATTAGCCGGCGACACCGCCAAACGCACATAGGCCCCGTCAATGGCGTATTGCTCCAGCCAAAACCCATGCAGGTTCGGCGACAGGGAATGGTTGACCGGCCAACCCATGACGCCGGCCAATGCCTGTTTTTTGATCTCACCCATTGACCTCGCCCCCGTCATTCAACCTTTAATCCGCAAGTATGTGAATTTGCCGCAAATAAGCCAGCAAAGGAAGCAGTGGCAAACCCAGAATGGTAAAATAATCGCCATCAATTGTCTCAAACAACTGACTACCCATCCCCTCCAGATGATAACCGCCCGGAGAGCCGAGGATAGCATCGCCAACTGCTGCCAGATAGGTGTCCAGAAAGCTTTCCGAAAAATTGCGCATTGTTAATCTGGCAATCGCCGTATGCTGCCATTGCAGCTGATTGTCTTTGACCACCACCAGGCTGTTTATCAATTGGTGATCACGACCGCGCAAAGCTATCAATTGGGTCCTGGCATCGTTCAGGGTTTGGGGTTTATCGAAAAAAAAGCCGTCACATTCCAGGATCTGATCGGCCCCCAGCACATAGGAATAAGGGTACCGTTTACTGACAGCCCTTGCTTTCGCCAGCGCCAGGATCAGGGCCAATTCGGATGAGGAGGATTTTTTCGTCTTCTCTGCCGTTTTAATCAGACTCTCGTCAACATCTGATGCGACCGCCATGAAAGGTACCGCAGCCGCCTCCAGCAACGCCTTTCGCGACGCACTTTCTGACGCCAGAATAAAAGGCGGCAACTTAGTCAGAGTGAACTCTCCGTCCGCTCGTAATACAATTTAAGTACCGTCGCAGCCGTTTCCTCGATCGACTTTCGACTGACATTGATAGTTGTCCAGTTGTGTTTATTGAACAATCGCCGTGCATCGTTGATTTCTTTCGAAACCATCTCCAAATCGACATAGTCTGTATTTTCATCCTGATCGATCATACGCAAACGCTGTCGCCGGATCTCGACCAGGCGTTTCGGGTCCTTGGTCAAACCAACGATCAACGGATTCTTTGCATGAAATATTTCGTCCGGAATCGGACAGCCGGGAACAATCGGAATGTTTGCCGTCTTGATACCCCGGTTTGCCAGATAAATACTGGTTGGTGTCTTTGAAGTTCGTGAAACCCCCAAAAGCACTACATCCGCATCATCTATATCCCAGGTCGATTGCCCATCATCATGGGCCAGGGAGAACTGCATGGCTTCAATGCGGGCAAAATATTCATCGTCCAGAACATGCTGGCCGCCCGGGCGGGCATGGGTTTCCGCTCCCAGATAGGTTCCCAATCCGGCAACAACCGGATCAAGAACTGGAATACAGGGCAATTGCAGCCGCCGACAGCCTTCTTCCAGTATTTTACGGTTGGCCTGATTAACCAGCGTGAAAATGACAAAACCCGGTTTTTCTGCTATATATTTAAGAACATCTTTAACTTGATCCGGAGACCGGATCATCATCCAGTGATGTTCAACGGGTTCAATATCATCAAAATGAACTAACGACGCCCGTGCAACCAGAATAACTGTTTCCCCCGTGGAATCAGAAACCAAATGAATGTGAAAATCTTTCATGCTGTGGTTTTGTCCCGAGATAAATCAGTAAAGAGAGGTTTGTATAAGATGTGGATAAACACTTGAATAAGTCGGATCAACCGTTTCATGCACTTTCATCCGAATTCAGCACCTGTGCTTATACGCTGGGGGTAAACTTATATAGGGCTGGGGAGAAACCAAATCAGATGCCCATTGAAAAACTTATCCTCGTTACACACGCTGTAAATAATCAAAAACCGAAAGACAGACTGACAGGGTTTGCGGGAAAAATACTCTCTGTCAAAACGAAAATATCCACAGAAAATCGCGAACCCGGACTGCTGTTACAGGGCTGTGTGCAGATTTCTGGATAACAGATAATCCCCGTTATCCACCCTACTACTACAACAACTACCTTTTTATTTATATAAATACTTATTATGAGGGGTATGGGATAACTTTGAAAAATCGGTGAAAACACAGATGAGTCAGCAAACACAGAAAAAACTTATTCGCGCCTTAAACGGAGAAACTCTGGCGACCCCGCCGTTCTGGTTTATGCGCCAGGCTGGCCGTTATTTACCGGAGTATCGGAAAATACGGGCAACCGCCCGGAATTTTCTGAATTTCTGTTATACACCGGATCTGGCGGTGGAGGTTACCCTGCAGCCGCTCCGACGTCTGCACACGGATGCGGCAATTATGTTTTCCGATATTCTGGTGGTTCCAGATGCCCTGGGTCAACAGGTTGAATTCAAGGAGGGGGAAGGACCGGTTCTTGAACCGATACGCAATACCCGTCAGCTGGCTGAATTAAATATAGATCGTCTTCATGATCATTTGAGTCCGGTTTATGAAGTTCTGAGTCGCTTGTCTAAGGAGATTCCCGCGACAACATCACTTATTGGTTTTGCCGGCGCGCCCTGGACGCTGGCTATTTATATGGTTGAAGGGCGTGGTGGTACCGAATGCGGAACCGCGCGTTTGTGGGATTATGAAGATCAGGCAGGATTCAAACAACTGATAGATCTTCTGGTTGATGCCGTCAGTCAGTATCTGATCCAGCAGGTTATCGCCGGTGCTGAAGTTCTGCAGCTGTTTGACAGCTGGTCGGGGGTGTTGTCTGAAGATCAATTTCGGCGTCTGGTTATCGAGCCGAACAGACGGATTGTTGAAAATGTACGGGCTGCTCATCCACATATTCCGATTATCGGATTTCCACGTAATGCAGGAAGTAAATATGAGGATTTTGCCAGGGAAACACGAATGAATGCGGTCAGTATCGATCATTCCGTTGGCCTGCAATGGGCTAAAGATCATTTACAGACCCAGGTCTGTGTACAGGGAAACCTGGATAATCATGTATTGATGGCAGGCGGAAATGCGCTTGATAAGGCAGTTGATGATATATTGAGAACGCTTTCGGGCGGGCCTTTCATATTTAATTTAGGGCATGGTATTTTACCGCCGACACCACCGGAAAATGTCGAGCGGGTTGCCGAGTTAATTCGTAACTGGAGTGGAGTTCAGGAGTAATGGGTAAACGGATCGCCATTGTTCTATTTAATCTGGGAGGACCTGATTCTCCGGAAGCGGTACAACCGTTTCTGTTTAATTTGTTTTTTGATCCGGCGATTATACGCCTGCCTTTGCCGTTGCGCTGGTTGCTGGCCCGTTTTATTTCCAAACGCCGGGCGCCGATCGCCCGCGACATATATGATCATCTGGGTGGTAAATCACCAATTCTGGAGCTGACCGAAAACCAGGCCAGGGCCCTTGAAGTCTCAATGGGCGATGATACCGATATAAAATGTTTTGTTGCTATGCGTTATTGGCATCCAATGACCTTGCAGGCGGCGGAACAGGTGAAAAAGTTTGATCCAGATTCCATCGTTCTGTTACCTCTGTATCCTCAGTATTCAAGTACAACGACAGGATCTTCATTCAAGGAATGGAAGCGGGCCGCAAAATTTGTTGGCCTGAATGCAGATAGCTATGGAATTTGCTGCTATCCGACGATGGCCGGATGGATTGATGCACAAACTCAATTAATCGCAGCACAGTTTGAACAGGTTAAAAACCGCGATCAGATCCGATTGCTGTTTTCGGCACATGGTCTGCCGAAAAAAATTATCGATGGCGGTGACCCCTATCAGTTTCAGGTTGAAAAAACGGTCAGTGCCGTCATTGAAAATCTTGATTTTCCCGTCACTGACTGGGCCGTCTGCTATCAAAGCAAAGTTGGGCGACTGGAATGGATCGGTCCCTCCCTGGACGATGAAATTCACCGGGCAGCCGAAGACGGAGTTGGCTTGATTATTGTCCCTATTGCCTTTGTTTCCGAACATTCAGAAACCCTGGTTGAACTGGATATTGAATATTCTGCAATGGCCCGGCAATTAAAAATTCCGGAATATCATCGGGTACCAGCCGTTGCCGCGATGCCGGCCTTTATCGATGGCTTGGCAGATATGGTAAGAACAGCGCTCGACCGAAAAGTTTCTCTGAGCAGTTGTCAAATCAACGGCGCGCGTTTATGCCCCGCTGTTCAAGGTGAATGTCCCCTGAAAAACCTGCAGGCAAATTGACATGGACATGTCTGCGACGGTCTATCTGTTGATCAAGGCGTTTCATATTATTGCGGTTATTTCATGGATGGCCGGATTGCTCTATTTGCCCCGGTTATTCATCTATCATTGTGAAGCGGTACCGGGATCTGAAAAATCCGAAACCTTCAAAGTGATGGAACGCCGGTTGTATCGGGCAATCATGAATCCGGCACGGATAGTCGCCTTGGTGCTGGGGGTTCTTCTGATCATCGAACTCAGCCCTGATATATGGAGCGAAATCTGGTTTCAGGTAAAACTTGTCTGTCTGGTAGTGCTCATGGCAATGCATGATCTGATGGGAAAATGGCGCAAAGCCTTTGAGGCCGACTGCAATACCAAATCGCAAAAATTCTTTCGCTATATGAATGAAGTCCCCACCCTGTTAATGATTGTTATCGTGATTATGGTTGTTATGAAGCCCCTCTAAAAACCACGCTTTTATTAAATCCCGGTATGGGTTAACAGTGCAAATCTGTAATTGACTTGTAATGTGGCTTGCGCTACATCTTCGCCGTTCTTACAAAAACAACAGCGTGTTCACGCGATTTAAATCAAAAAGATTATCAGAGACCAGAAAACTGCGGGACTATTTCCCATTCGTATATGTTTCCGCATTCGCGGTTTTATGACTTTATCCCCCCTCCTTATTTATCTTGGCGATGTGACGCATTCCACCAAAATCAGAAAAATGAACCGGAATTACGGCAATGAATCTTAAAGATTTGAAATCCAAAACCCCACCAGACCTTCTCGCCTATGCGGAAGAACTGGGAGTTGAAAACGCCAGCACCCTGCGTAAACAGGATATGATGTTTGCCATTTTAAAACATCTGGCCGATGACGAAGTTGCTATTTTTGGCGAAGGCGTCCTGGAGGTTTTACAGGATGGATTTGGTTTCCTGAGGAGCCCGGAATCCAATTATCTGCCAGGCCCCGATGATATTTATGTATCGCCCAGCCAGATCCGGCGTTTCAGTTTGCGCACCGGTGATACGGTCGAAGGGCAAATTCGGGCACCTAAGGAAGGCGAGCGTTATTTTGCCTTGCTGAAAGTCAATCTGGTTAACTTTGCTGACCCCGGCGATGTCCGTCACCGCATTAATTTCGACAACCTGACACCGCTGTATCCTGACGAACGTTTGTTCATGGAAATTGACAGCCCGGATGTTAAGGACCCGACCTCACGGGTCATGGATTTGATCACACCCATCGGCAAGGGTCAGCGTGCCCTGATTGTGGCACCGCCGCGGACCGGTAAAACGGTTATGTTGCAAAATGTCGCTCAGTCGATTGCCGCCAACCATCCGGAATGCTATCTGATTGTGCTTTTGATTGATGAACGTCCGGAAGAAGTCACAGACATGTCACGGTCTGTTAAGGGTGAAGTTGTCAGTTCGACTTTTGATGAACCCGCCTCACGCCACGTGCAGGTAACCGACATGGTTCTGGAAAAAGCCAAGCGCCTGGTTGAGCACAAGCGCGACGTGGTGATCCTGCTTGATTCGATCACCCGCCTGGCCCGTGCCTATAACACCGTGGTGCCCTCTTCCGGCAAGGTCCTGACCGGTGGTGTTGATGCCAATGCCCTGCAGCGCCCGAAGCGGTTTTTCGGTGCCGCCCGTAATATTGAGGAAGGCGGTTCTTTGACCATTATCTCGACAGCCCTGATTGATACGGGCTCACGCATGGATGAGGTCATCTTCGAGGAATTCAAGGGGACCGGTAACTCCGAGATTATCCTGGACCGTAAACTGTCCGACAAACGGGTCTGGCCGACAATCGACATCACCAAATCCGGCACCCGCAAGGAAGAATTGCTGGTTGATAAGGGTACACTTTCTAAAATGTGGGTGTTGCGCCGCATTCTCATGCCCATGGGTGTTTCCGATGGCATGGACTTCCTGCTTGATAAGATCAAGCACTCCAAGAACAACGCCGACTTTTTTGATTCGATGAATACCTGATCATATGTTGGTAAGAATCTTTAGGGATTGACCGATATGAACGTTATGGACTGGCTCAACGACAACCTGCTGATTGCCGGCATTATTGGAATCATATTCGGTATTATTGCCAAATATGTGGTCCGGGCCCTGAAAAACAAGTGAGCATACCTGGGTCTGGATTAACGTTTCGACATGGTAACGGCAATGGACAGGCCGGTAACCGCCAGAAACATGGAAACCAGCATCAGCAGCCATCCCCAAATATCGGTGTTTTTTCCAATATCCATGCCAAGCACAGAGCCGTCGTCTGACAGAAAAAAGGCGATCGACCCGACAAGACAAAGTGCGGCCATAATCAGGGCCAGGGATCCGAACTTACCCTTTGCATCGTCAGCCAGATTTACTTTCGATTTACGTGCCATTTTATCGAACCCCCCAAGAAGACAGTAGCTCCAGCATAGAGCCTTGATGGCGTTGGATACAAGTGAGCCGTTTTACCGCTGCTCACTCTTGTCGGTGACGCCGGAGTTGGCGCTGACACCATCGGTTGTTGTGCTGGCGGGTCTGTCGGAATGGCCAGCCGTTGAGCTGGTCAGGTCATTGGCGCGCACCAGATTGACGAGAATTTCAAGCAGTTTTTTGACAAAGGGATTTACCGGATCCAGCATCGACGCGAATTGTTTCTGCGAAACCACGAACACGGAGGCCGGACCCCGATAGGCGCGGGCGGAAGCCATCCGCGGTTTATTGTCAATGAGGGCCATTTCACCAAACATCGTTCCCGCCTGCAATATGCTCAGCGAATGCTCACGGGTGACACTGTCTTCCGTGATCGTCTTGAAAATCTCGATCTGACCCGATTTAACGATATAGGCTTCCTGGCCGGTCTCGTGCTCGCGGAAGACATAATGCTTGTCGGCGATGTCTTTGATATGGGCCTTGCGGCGTTCGTCTGATGGTGGCATTTCGACCTCCCCGGCTTGACTTGGCGGCTCCATTAAAAAGCCATTTGAGAACAAACTCAATACCGGGATCACGACACATGGCCCGGGCGACCGGGATTTCCGCTGTTAGGTGTCGTCGTCCTGTTTCTTGGATTCAAGGCGGGTCGCCTTTGGCGAGCCCTGTTCGGGGGCTTCCGTAATGTCTACGTAATCTCCATCAATCACGCCGTCGGGCCGCGCGCCGGCACCCCGCCCCTGAGCGCGCAGGGATATATGGCGGATGGCAAACCGCTTCAGAATCTGGCGCACGGGTGGTAAAAACAACAGGAACCCGATGCCATCGGTAACAAAACCCGGCGTCAACAGGAGTGCGCCGGCGAAGACTAGGCACAGTCCGTCGAACACTTCTTCCATGGGAAACCGGTTTACACGCAGGCTTTCCTGAGCGCGGCCGAGAACCGAAAGTCCCTGCCAGCGTAACAGGGCTGTGCCTGCGACGGCGGTAATGAAGACGACGGCGATGGTGTTGAACAGGCCGATGCGACCGCCAACTTCAATAAAAACCGCGATTTCGACGATTGGCATGACGATTAGCGCCAAAAGAATAAACAGTCCCATACTTGCCCTTTTCCCTTTCTCAGCCTATGTAGCAGTCAGTGTATTGTTATAGGCGTTTTTCGTTTACTGAACAGATCAGCAGGCAATTGCTTCCTAGACCTGAGCGTTGATTACCGTTAGGTTTAAGGTTGTGGGCCTGACGGTCGTTTTTAACCTGAGGAGTTTGGCGGTTAAACCCGGTGTGAACTCCCTTAAAAATAAGCCAAAAAAAACTATGGGCAACGGTTTCCAATTTATTGATATCATTTTTTTCGCGATGATCGCGATCTTTCTGGTTTTGCGACTGCGCGGCGTGCTTGGCAAGCGCGACGGCAATGAGGGCGCGAATTTCCGCGACTTGTTTAATCCCGAGCCGCCGGAAGGTGAATCGGCACAGGAAAACAATGTTGTCAATCTGGCTGAACGCAACCCGAAACCGGGTCTGGCGGACGATGCCCATCCGGAGCACGACCTGGAAGCAGCCAATGACGTGACGGCCAAACCTGCAGCCGATGACGGCCCGCTGGCCGCAGGCTACGCACAAATCCAGCGTCTGGATCCGGGTTTTAATGAGGAAGACTTTCTGGTCGGCGCCCGCGTCGCCTTTGAGATGATCCTGAACGGATACGCTTCGGGCGACACCGACACGTTGCGGGCTTTGCTGAGCAACGAGGTCTACAGTAATTTTGCCAAAGCCATCCAGGATCGTGAGCGTGCCGGGCACGTGATGGAAGATACGTTGGTCGGTATTATGAAGTCGGACCTGGTTGAAATCTTTATGGAAGGCACAGTCGCCCACGTAACGGTCAAGTTTGTATCCGAACAGGTAAACGCTGTGCACGATGAAAATGGTGACGTCGTCGAAGGCGATCCGGGGACCGTGTTAACGGTCACCGATTTTTGGACATTTGCCCATGATACCAAATCAGCGGACCCGAACTGGACATTGGTTGCCACCCGGAGCCTTGACTAAATCAACGCAGCCGTACTCGGCCTGCCTTATGGTGACGCTCATGACGGCGGTACTGGGGCTTGCCGGCTGTGCGCAGTTGGCCGACGTGTTGCCGACACCTGCGCGCGAGCAATCACCCGCCCCCGTTTCGAAGATGATCCTGTTCCCGCTGCCTTTTAAAGAGCTGCCCGGCTGGGTCGGGGACAATCATGCACAGGCCCTGCCGGCCTTTATCAAATCCTGCGACAAGATTGAAAAGCTGCCGAAGGAAAAATCCATGGGCAGTTTTCTGGTCATGGGAAAAATAGCCGACTGGATCCCCTTGTGCGCGTCAGCCCGGTTGATTCGGCCAGGCAACAAAATAGAAGCCCAGTATTTCTTTGAATCCCGCTTCCTTCCCTATTCGGTTCGAAATGGCGACCGCTATAAAGGTTTGTTCACGGGTTACTATGAAGCCGATCTGCGCGGTGCCTTCGGTCCTGACAACACCTACCGGTTTCCCATTTATGCCAAGCCCGGGGATTTAATCGAGGCAGATCTCGGTGCCTTTGACGATAAATTCAAAGGCAGCACCATTGGCGGGCGGATTGCAGGCAATCAATTTGTTCCCTATTTCAGTCGCGCCGAAATCGAGGATGGTGCCTTGTCGGGCCGGCAACTGGAGACGGTTTGGGTCGACAATGCCATTGACGCCTTCATTCTCCATATTCAGGGCTCGGGCCGGGTCATTCTGCCCGACGGTTCCCACATCCGTGTCGGTTACGCGGGACGCAATGGCCATCGGTACACGGCGATCGGCCGCGAACTGGTTGCTGCCGGGGTGATGCGGCTGGATGATGTAACCATGCCGGCCATCCGCAGCTGGATGGAAGCCCATCCCGTCGCCGCTCTGGCATTGATGCGTAAAAACAAATCTTTCATTTTCTTTCAGGTTATCGAGGGCGCCGGCCCGATTGGCGCCCAGGGTGTAGCTTTGACGCCAGGTCGCAGTCTGGCTGTCGACCGGGCGTTTCTGCCTCTCGGTCTGCCGATCTGGCTGGATACGACCGAGCCGGGAACCCGGGGTCGGGACAGACTGTCGCGCCTTGTCATCGCCCAGGACACGGGCAGTGCCATCAAAGGCCCGGTGCGCGGGGATTATTTCTGGGGCTACGGACCGGAGGCTGCATTGAAAGCGGGAACCATGAAGGAAGAAGGCGAATATTATCTGCTTTTGCCGCAAAGTGCGGCCCGCGAGTATCCGAAATTTTGATCACATCTGGCAGTACGGAAACAAGGATGGCAACGACTTATGGCTGAACACCCTGGATCCGCGGGCTCCCGAACCCCGGTAAACCACCCGTCCGCTGCACCGGATGTAGGATTATTTGTCACCTGTCTGGTTGACCTGATGCGTCCTGCTATCGGCTTTGCAACCGTAAAACTGCTGCAAGACGCCGGCTGCCAGGTTTCCGTACCCGCCGCTCAGACCTGCTGCGGGCAACCTGCCTATAATTCCGGTGACCGGAAAAATACCCGCGCTATCGCCCAACAGGTGATCGCGACCTTTGAGGCTTTTGAGTATGTTGTCGTCCCGTCCGGGTCCTGCGGGGGTATGATCAGCCATCATTATCCGTCCTTGTTTGCTGCCGATGATCCGTGGAAACAGCGGGCCGAGGCTCTTGCAGATAAGACATTTGAATTGACCGTTTTTTTAGCAGATATCATAAAATCGTCTCATATCAAGGCTGTATACAAATCAACAGCCACTTATCATGATTCCTGTTCCGGTCTGCGCGAACTGGAAATAAAGGATCAACCGCGTGATCTCATGTCGGCGGTTGTCGGGCTGGAAGTGATTGAAGGCGAACAGGCCGAAGTGTGTTGCGGGTTTGGCGGGCTGTTCTGTGTGAAATATCCTGATATTTCAGAAAGTATGCTGGATCAGAAGATCGCCGATATCGTAGCCACAGGGGCGCAATTGGTCACCGGCGGCGATCTCGGCTGCCTGATGAATATTGCCGGGCGCCTGAGCCGGCGCGGGGTGGCGACGGAGGTGCGCCATGTTGCCGAGGTGCTGGTCGGGATGACCGACCTGCCGGCCATTGGTGCCCCCGAACAGGTGGAAAACTAGACTATGGAACAGACAACCGAAACCTTTACGGCCAACGCCCGCCGGGCTATGGCCAACGAAACCCTGCAGGTTGAGCTGGCGCGGCTCAGTCAGGGTTTCCCCCAGCGTCGCCAGCAGGCAGCTGACCGCATGCCGGAATTCGAAGCCCTGCGGGACCAGGCACGTGACATTAAAAACCATGTGCTGGCCAATCTTGATCTCTATCTGGAAGCCTACGAAGCCAAGGTTATCGCCATGGGCGGCCAGGTTCATTGGGCGCGTAATGCGGAAGAGGCGCGGGCCCATATTCTGAAAATATGTAAATCCGTGGACGCAAAAACGGTGACCAAATCAAAATCCATGATCGGCGAAGAGATCGCCATCAACGATTATCTCGAGAAAAACGGTATCGCCCCCATTGAAACCGATTTGGGTGAATATATCATTCAGCTCCGCAATGAGCCGCCCAGCCATATTATTGCGCCCGCCATTCATGTCTCGAAAGCCCAGGTCGAAGCCGACTTCCGCCGAGTCCATACGGACCTGCCCATTGACCGCAATCTCGACGACCCGACTTCTCTGCTGCAGGAAGCCCGCGGCCAGTTGCGCGACAAGTTTCTGCAGGCCGATGTGGGGCTGACCGGGGCCAATATGCTGGTCGCCGAAACCGGCTCTAATGTGCTGGTCACCAACGAAGGCAACGCGGATCTGACCTACGCCCTGCCGCGGGTCCATATCGTCATCGCCAGCCTCGAGAAGATCGTACCCACCCTGGAAGACGCGACCACAATCCTGCGGGTCCTGGCGCGCTCGGCGACCGGTCAGGATATGTCGGTCTATACCAGCTTCTGTACCGGTCCGAAACGCCCCGGAGACCCGGATGGCCCCGAGCAATACCACGTGGTTCTGCTCGATAACGGGCGCACGGAGCTGCTCGGTTCCGAGTTTGAGGAAGTCCTGCGTTGCATTCGCTGTTCCGCCTGCATGAACCATTGCCCGGTCTATAAAGCGATTGGCGGGCATGCCTACGGCTGGGTCTATCCGGGCCCTATTGGTGCCGTCCTGACGCCGGCTTTAATGGGCATCGATGGCGCTGCCGATTTGCCGCATGCATCGACCCTGTGCGGAAAATGTGAAAGTGTCTGTCCGGTCCGCATTCCCCTGCCGAAACTGCTGCGCAGCTGGCGAACCCGCCATTTCGAGATGCAACCGGCGCGGTCGCCGGGACATCTGGCCTTGGCGGCCTGGGCCTGGATCGCCCGGAAGCCCGCGTTGTATCATAAAGTCAATGGATTGATCATAGCTATGCTGGGCGCTTTCGGTCGTAAAAAAGGTCGTCTGAAGTGGCTGCCCCTGGCGGCGGGCTGGACCTCGAAACGGGATTTTCCGGCCCCTATGGGAGATACGTTTATCCAGCAGTATCACCACGGCGCACGTGGTGATGCCAGTGGCCAATGGCTCCGGAGGCAACAGCCATGAGCGAAGCCAGAGGTGAAATTCTCAGTAAGATCCGGACCACCCGCACGTCCCCAAATGCGGCAAAAAATATCCTGGGAACAATGCAGGCCAGAATTCGCGATCATTCCGCTAATCTTATTCCTGAGCGTGGCCAGCGACCGGCGGACGAACGGGTCGCCCAGTTCATGGCCGAAGCCACACGGGTCAATGCGACCGTCACCCGGGTTGCCGGCAACCCGGATATCCCCCGTGAAGTGGCCCGGTTCCTGACTGACAACAATCTGCCGTCGCGCATAAAGCAGGCGCCGTCGCTGGCCCATCTCGACTGGTCGGAAACCATGCTGACAGTGTCCCAGGGGGTCGGCGATGCCGCTGATGAAGTCTGTGTGACATCGGCCTTCGGTGGCGTTGCCGAAACCGGAACCCTGGTTACCTATTCCGCAGCGGAAAATCCGACAACTCTCAATTTCCTGCCACCGGTACACGTGGTTGTGCTCAAGTCAAAAGACATCACCGGTGCCTATGAGGATATCTGGGTCCGTCTCAGGGAAGCATTGAAAAATAAAGATCAGTCAGATAACTTTATGCCGCGTGCGGTGAATTTTATTACCGGACCGTCGCGCACCGGGGATATTCAGCAAACCCTTTTACTTGGAATCCATGGTCCACAACGCTTACACATAGTAATCGTCGATGACAAAACACCCTGAACAGAAAAACCGAAACCCGCCGCGAACCGTTAAGTCATCAAAAACCAGGCTAAGCGATAGCGAATTGTGGATCGAGTATTCGAACAGGATCACGCCATTAATCGATGAACAACGGAACCTTCATATAAGATCAATTAAAACACCTTCAGTCAGCGTGTCCGAACCGGCCCGAAAGACACCGAAAAGCCGCGCCCCCGGCCCTGGCCGGCCGGAACAGACGCCCGCTCCCTTTGTGCCCGCCTTTGAACACGGCCGTGCTGATGGGCTGGACCGCAGTAGCCAAAAGCGCATGCGCCGGGGAAAGGTTGAAATTGAGGCCCGCCTCGACCTGCATGGCATGACCCAGGTGGAGGCGCACCGCAGCCTGCTCGGGTTTATGGAACGGGCCCATGCCGGCGGCAAGCGGTCGGTTCTGGTGATCACCGGCAAGGGCCTGACCCGGCATGGTGATATCGGCGTCTTGCGCCAGGCTGTGCCGAGATGGTTGAATGAGCCGCCGATCAGAGCCTGGATCCGGGGATTTGATTACGCTGCCCCCGCCGATGGCGGCGAAGGGGCTCTTTATATTCTGCTGAGGAGGAAGCGATGACACCCTTTGGTCAAAAAATCCGGGCCCTTCGCAAGAGAAAACAGGTCTCGCTCAAGCGGATGGCCGCTGATCTGGGTGTTTCCTCGGCCTATTTCTCGGCGCTTGAGCATGGCCACCGGGGGCGCCCGGGCTCCGGGCTTGTTCAGCAGATCTGCGGGTATTTTGACCTGATGTGGGACGATGCGGAGGCACTTGACCGGTTGGCCCAGCTCTCGCACCCCCGGGTGGTTGTCGATACCGCAGGCCTGACCGCAAATGCTACCTTATTGGCCAATATGTTATCGGAAAAAATTAGCACATTGGATGAGGAAACTATCGAGTGGGTACTGGCTGAAATCGACAGCAGAAATGGCCCCTTTGAAGGGCCTACACATTAGAACTGATAAGTCATATCAATTAACCGGTCTACATCATTGATATCATAAGATTATGCTTAGAACAGGGCACCAGCAGCCGAATGCAGCGCATGCAGGTGTAAATATAACAAATACATAAATAACAAATACTTATGAAACTTTGCTAATGCTATTATAAAATAAACTTGCGGAGATCGGAATTGCGCACCAGGTCGTTGAGTTTTTCCTTCACATCATCGGCGTCGATGACCAGGGTATCGCCGCTCCGTTCCGATGCATCGAAGCTGATTTCTTCCAGCAGTTTTTCGAGAACCGTATGCAGGCGCCGCGCTCCAATGTTTTCAACACCCTGATTTATTTCCGCCGCCAGATTGGCAATTTCTTCAATGGCCCCATCAGTAAACTCAAGTGTTACATCCTCAACACCGATTAAAGCTATGTATTGCTTGATTAAACTGGATTCCGGTTCGGTCAGGATGCGGACCAGATCATCGCGGGTCAGGGCGTTAAGTTCGACCCGAATGGGTAACCTGCCCTGCAGTTCCGGTAACATTTCCGAAGGTTTGGCCACATGAAAGGCGCCGGAGCCGATAAACAGGATATGGTCGGTGCGCACCTGTCCATGTTTGGTGGAAACGGTGGTTCCTTCAATGAGTGGCAGTAAATCCCGCTGCACGCCTTCCCGGCTGACGTCTCCAGCATGGTCGGACTTGGCCGTGATCTTGTCGATTTCGTCAATGAAAACAATGCCACTGTTTTCAACCAAATCAATAGCTTCCTTGACGATGCTTTCCTCATCCAGGAGCTTGTCGGCCTCATCAGCCATCAACACTTCATAGGATTCGGAAACCGGCATTTTTTTGACCTTGGTCTGCTGACCGAAGGCTTTTCCGAGCATGTCGTTCAAATTGAGCATGCCCATACTGGTGCCGGGCATGCCAGGCACTTCAAAGGTTGGCATATTACCCGCCCCGCCTTCCGCCACTTCAACGTCGATTTCCTTGTCGGACAGGGCACCCTCGCGCAGCATCTTGCGAAATTTGGCCCGGGTTTCCTTTGATGCGTTGTCACCGACCAGGGCATCAAGCACCCGTTCTTCGGCGTTGATTTCAGCTTTCGAGGTGACGTCTTTGCGTTTGGCTTCGCGGACGATGTGAATCGCTGATTCTAAAAGATCTCTGATCATCTGTTCAACGTCGCGGCCCACGTAGCCGACTTCGGTGAATTTGGTGGCTTCAACCTTGATGAACGGGGCTTTTGTCAATTTTGCCAGGCGCCGGGCAATTTCCGTCTTGCCGACACCGGTTGGACCGATCATCAGGATATTTTTAGGCAGGATCTCCTCGCGCATGGTCTCGTCAAGCTGCTGGCGGCGCCAGCGGTTGCGCAGCGCAATGGCAACAGCCTTCTTTGCGTTGTTCTGGCCGACGATATAACGGTCCAGTTCGGAGACGATTTCACGGGGGGTAAAGCTGCTCATAATTGTTCAATAACCACGTTTTCATTGGTGTAAATACAGATGTCGGCGGCGACTTTCATGGACTTGCGGGCAATCGCTTCGGCGTCCAGGCCGTCCACGTCCATCAGGGCGCGGGCCGCAGCAAGGGCATAGTTGCCACCCGAGCCGATCCCGATCAACCCGTCTTCCGGCTCCAGTACGTCGCCATTTCCGGTCAGGACCAGCGACACATTACGATCGGCAACGGCCATCATCGCTTCCAGCTTGCGCAGATAGCGGTCGGTACGCCAGTCTTTGGCCATTTCAACGCAGGCCCGGGTCAATTGTTTGGGATATTGCTCCAGCTTGGCTTCCAGCCGTTCAAACAGGGTAAACGCATCGGCGGTGGCGCCGGCAAAACCGGCGATCACATCTCCGTCAGCCAGTCTTCTGACTTTCAGAGCATTGGCTTTGACAACCGTGTCACCCAGGGTGACCTGGCCGTCACCGGCAATGACAACCTTGTTCGCCTTGCGTACGGACAATATGGTCGTTCCGCGCCAGCCTTGTCGCTGCTCATTCATATGCATACACCTGTTTTGAAGGATTCATTAACCAAGGTCAGCATATATAGGAGCCAGATTATAGCCCTGCAATCGCTTTTTAAGGAAGATTGACGGCCTGCGGGTCGAATGCAGACTGGTGAAGCCGCTAACTTCCTGATAAAAAGCGGCGCAATGACCGCATAACTCGAACGTGGGGGCCCCGTCCATGCGCCAAGCCAGTGTAGAGCGTAAAACAAAAGAAACAGAAATATCCGTATCCCTCGATCTCGACGGTCGCGGTGACTATGCAGTTTCAACGGGGATCGGCTTTCTCGATCATATGCTCGAACAATTGTCGCGTCACAGCCTGATTGACCTGCAGGTCAAGGCCACGGGTGATCTGCATATTGATTTTCACCACACCACGGAAGACAGCGGGATTGCCATCGGAGAAGCCGTATCCAGGGCACTGGGCGATTTAAAGGGAATTACCCGCTACGGCTCGGCAACCATTCCCATGGATGAAACCCTGAGCCGGGTTAATCTGGATATATCGAACCGGCCCTACCTGATCTGGAAGGTGAATTTCAGCAAACCGAAATTGGGAGAGATGGATACGGAGCTGTTCAAGGAGTGGTTCCAGGCTTTCGCCCAGGCCGCCGGCATTACCCTGCATGTGGAAAACATTTACGGGGAAAACAACCACCATATCGTCGAGTCCTGTTTCAAGGGACTGGCCCGCGCCCTGCGCCAGGCCATTGAAATCGATCCGCGCAAATCCGATGCCATCCCCTCGACCAAGGGCGTTCTTGGCGGCTCCTTATAACGTCCGGCCGATGAAGGTATATTCCGTTCATCTCCGCCGTCACGGCCTGGAACCGGATCACGATCTGGTGCTGGTCAGGGAAGGCTTTAACTGGGCGGCGTTTTTACTGAGCTTTGTCTGGGCCCTGTGGCATCGCCTGTGGCTGGTGGCGCTGGCCATCGTCACCGTGTCACTGCTCATGAATCTGGCGATCTGGGCCCTCGGCATGGATGCCCTGGCATCCTCTGTTTTGTCCCTGGGCGTCGCCCTGCTGACCGGTCTGTTGGCCAACGATTGCCGACGCTGGACGCTGGCCCGGCAGGGGTTTGCCGATTATGGCGTGAGTACAGGCGAAACGGAAGAATTGGCGCTGGCCCGTTTTCTCGATGCTACACCCGCGCTAGCGAAAGACCTGACCTGAAATGGACATTTGTGTCGTTGATTATGGATCCGGCAACCTGCGCTCCGCTGCCAAGGCTCTGGAACGGTCCATGGCCGAGGCCGGGCTGCACGGACGGGTCCGGGTAACCGCCAAACGCCGGCATATTCAAAACGCCAACCGGATTGTCCTGCCAGGCGTTGGTGCCTTTGCCGACTGCCAGGCCGGGATCCAGGCCATTCCCGGCCTGTGGCAGGACCTGGACGACGCCGTCCGCCGCCAGGGCAAGCCATTACTGGGAATTTGTGTGGGTATGCAACTGATGGCCGAGGTCGGACGGGAATTTGGCGATACCGCGGGTTTCGGTTGGATCGGCGGCCAGGTTGCCGCAATCACTCCTTCAGACCCAACATTAAAAATACCCCATATGGGATGGAATAATCTAAGTTTTTCCATGAAATCTCATCCATTACTTGAAGGCATTAATGCGGGAGCACATGCCTATTTTGTGCATTCTTATTCCTTCACCTGCAAAAATCCAGACCACCAGATCGCCACTGTTGATTATGGCGGCCCGGTCATCGCGGCCATCGCCCGTGACAATGTGGCCGGGACCCAGTTTCATCCGGAAAAAAGCCAGGCCGTCGGTCTCAGGCTGTTGACCAACTTTTTAAAATGGACGCCCTAGGGCGATACAGGCAGAAACCGAAAAATGATCTTCTTTCCAGCCATCGATTTAAAAGACGGCTCCTGTGTGCGCCTTTTACACGGCGATATGGAGGCGGCGACCGTATTTAACGATGATCCCGGTGCCCAGGCCCAGGCCTTTGCCGGCCAGGGCGCGGAATATCTGCATGTGGTTGACCTGAACGGTGCTTTTGCCGGTAAACCGGTTAATGCCGATGCCGTTGTTTCAATTCTCAAGGCCCTGACCATACCTGTTCAGCTCGGTGGTGGTATCCGGACCCTGGAAACCATGGAGTATTGGTTGTCGGCGGGCATCAAACGGGTGATTCTGGGAACCGTCGCCCTGACCAATCCCGATCTGGTAAGGGCCGCCTGCCGCGCCTTTCCCGGACAGATTGCCATCGGTATTGATGCCAGGGAAGGCTTTGTCGCCACCGAAGGCTGGGCTGATCTCTCGAAAATCCCTGCTCTTGATCTGGCGAAACAGTTTGAAGACGCCGGTGCCGCTGCATTGATCCATACGGACATCGGTCGTGACGGCGCCATGCAGGGCCCCAATTTGGCGGCCACCCTGGCCATTGCCAAAGCCGTTACGATCCCGGTTATTGTTTCAGGCGGGGTTTCGTCGATGGATGACATCAGACAGATTGCCGCCCTTGGCACGGATGTTTTTGCCGGCGTTATTTCCGGCCGGGCGGTGTATGATGGCCAGGTTGATGTGGCGGAAGCGACACGAATTCTTAAAGGCCAGCCATGCTGAAAACCCGGATCATCCCCTGCCTGGATGTCGACAAGGGCCGTGTTGTCAAAGGCGTTAACTTTGTCGACCTGATCGATGCCGGTGATCCGGTTGAACAGGCGAAGGTTTATGATGCGCAGGGAGCGGACGAGCTCTGTTTTCTCGATATCACCGCCAGTTCCGATAACCGCGAAACCATTTACGACGTGGTTAGCCGCACAGCGGAACATTGCTTCATGCCGCTCACGGTGGGCGGCGGTGTGCGGACAACGGAGGATATCCGGAAATTGCTGCTGGCCGGGGCGGACAAGGTTTCGATCAATACGGCGGCTATCCATAATCCAGATTTCGTTCGCCAGGCCGCCTTGAAATTCGGTGCGCAATGCATTGTGGTGGCGATCGATGCAAAATCTACCGGTCCCCACAGTTTTGAGATCTTCACCCATGGCGGACGCCAGGCAACAGGCATTGACGCCGTCAAATGGGCACGCCAGATGGCGGACTTCGGCGCCGGCGAGATCCTGTTAACCTCCATGGATCGCGACGGCACCAAACAGGGGTTCAATATCCCCCTGACCCGTGCCGTGGCCGATGCGGTTCCCATACCGGTTATTGTATCCGGCGGGGTTGGCACCCTTGATCACCTGTATGAAGGCATAGCGGAAGGTCATGCATCAGCGGTACTGGCAGCCTCGATTTTTCATTTCGGAACCTATACAATTGCGGAAGCCAAACAGCATTTACTGAGCCGCGGGGCCCTGGTCCGCGATCCAGCGGCCCGGGAAACAGAGGGATAGACCATGAAACAAGATGGATTAAACGGCCAGATCCTGGAACAGCTTTACCAGACCATTGTCAGCCGCAAGGGGGGTAACCCCAGTGAATCCCATACCGCCAAACTGTTCAAGAAGGGCCGCAAACGCATCTGCAAGAAATTTGGCGAGGAAGCTGTTGAAGTGGTGATCGCCGCCCTTGCCGAAACCGAGGCGGAGGTGGTCAGCGAAAGTTCCGATGTCCTGTACCACCTACTGGTCCTGTGGGCCGAAATGGGAATTCGGCCGGAGCAGGTCTGGGCCGAGCTGCAGTCGCGTGTCGGTACATCGGGTATCGAGGAGAAGAAAAATCGCCAGCGCGGAGATGCCAGCCATGACCTATGATTCTGACAATATCTTCGCCAGGATCCTGCGCGGCGAAATCCCCTGTACCCGGGTTTACGAGAATGAATACGCCCTTGCCTTTGAAGACATCAATCCACTGGCACCGGTCCATGTTCTGGTGATTCCGAAAGCGGCCTATGTGTCGCATGCAGATTTTGCCGCCAGGGCCTCGGATGCGGAAATTGCCGGCTTCACCCGCGCCGTCGGTGAGGTGGCGAAAATCAGGGGACTGGATGAAACCGGCTACCGGACTGTGGCCAATCATGGCGCGGATGCCCGTCAGGATGTGCTGCATTACCACGTACACGTACTCGGCGGTCATAACCTGGGCGTAATGATCACAGCGCGGTAAGTTGCGAATCGACGGCCATAAATGCTCGATTTTCTGTAAACAGGTCATTTCGCCAGGAAAAACGATACTTTTTCGCTGTTGTTTATCAATCTCTTAGCAGCAACATGCGAATTCGTTTTGTCATCGAAGCGAAATTGCCTAAGCTGGACTACTGACGCGTAATGTGAAACATGCCAGCAACAGTGGACGAGAATACGTGCCGGACGGTAGTGTACCGCTAACTTTACTGAAGGACCCTTTCACCGACCACCTGACGGGGCCGGAATGGTCACGCATGGGCGGTTTGACGGCCGATGGTGATCTGGTCGCCCTGCAGGCGGCGGCGCGGTTTGCGGAACGGGCGGCAGAGGCGGCGACCGCGGAAGCTCTCGCCCAGGCCGCAAAAACGAGGCCTGTGCAGCCCCGGGATTCGGCCGACCCCCTGGATCAGGTTGCGGCTGACTGGGCGGCGCGGATTGATGCCGACGAAAAAATCATACACGCCTTTCTCGGCATTGATGATCCGATCGGGCGCGAGGCCGATACGGTTTTTGTTGAAGCCGATGTGGATGCCAGCCTGGAGGCCTTTCTCGGCCAGTTGCCGGATTCGATGTTGGAAAACGGCGAACTGGCGGCTCTGGATGCTTTTGACAAAGCATTGGTCAATGGTTCGGACGCCGAAGAAGCCCTGTCGGCGGCAATTCGCGCGGCTGAACAGATTGATGCCAGTGCATCCGTTGCCGCGGCTCTGGCACAAAGCCCACCGGGTGTTGGCCTGGGGCTGGATACCGCTTCCTTTTCAGAACCGGAACGCGAAGCAAACCCAGAGCCCGACGACGGGCCTGGTCGTGTTGCTCCCGAACCGGACCCGTTTATTTCGACATTTCCCGCCGGCACATTTTCAAGCTTTGCCCTGGGCCCAGTGGCGGCCCGGGATGCGGCTTTCGGATTCGGTTTTCAGTTCACTACGGAACCAGTGCCGCTGGCTATCCCCGCCACAAACCGCCAAGTGCAGGCCCAGCGGGTAACGGAAAGCCAGAGCGCAGATCCGGAGACCTATATATCGATCATCGGCACGGCCGCGGCGGATTTGCTGGTTGGCAGTTCCGCCAAGGAGGCCATCGGCGGCCGGGAAGCAGCGGATTACATCTATGCCGACCGACCGACCAACTATGACGCGTCCACCCATACGGCTGCGAACCCCCTGGCCAACCCGACATTCTCGCAAAGCGGCAGTGATGATATCCTTGCCGGCGGTGCCGGTGACGACTTCTTGTGGGGCGGTGCCGGGGATGACCAGCTCCACGGCGACGTTCCTGATACCTCTTCGGCGCTTTTTGCTGAATTTTCCTTTGCCCTGGGCTCAGCCAGCACGGGCGATGACAGTCTGTACGGCGGCGATGGCAATGACAGCCTGTGGGGGGGTGGCGGTGATGATGTGATTCTGGGTGCGGGCTTTCTCGAGATGGCGGAAGAGGACTGGCAGCGGGTGATCGATGTCAATATAAACGCCGGTTTCTGGCTGGCGCGGGCCTGCCTGCCGGGGATGATCGAGCGGGG
>JABMNT010000218.1 GCA_013203595.1 Rhodospirillales bacterium | reverse complement strand
TCTTCATCAAGAAACTGAAGTACCAACAGCTTGGAGGTCGTGAGGCCGCATTCCCTGGCAAACGACTTTGATCGAATGTCCGCAATGCGCAAAATTCGGCGCAGAGAAACCAGGGATTCATGCAAAGGGTCCAGGGAATATTCTCGCAATCTACAGGTTTTTGTGGCCCCAACACAGAGGATACTGGGTTGGAGGGGGGAGCCATGCTGTGTGGCAACTCTGCTCACTATATACCTATTCTTTTTTATTTTCCACCTATTGAATAGATTAGTTAATTTATGCAATAGAAAGGTAATTTATGTAATTAAAAGGTAATTTATGCATCTTTGGCCTAAATTTGACAAAAATGAATAGATAAACTATATACTCTTCTAATTAAATTCAGCGGAAACAGAAATTCAGGAAATTATTTTGACTGCCCAGAATGCCAGATATGGCTTGCTGCAAAGAACGACGGACGGGTTCGATGGACCCGCAAGCGTCTGCAAAGCCGACCCGGTCGGGAATTTGAAAGTCAGTCGTCCAACATCCTTTGACGTTGCCGAGGTTTTTGACCTGATTGCGCAATGCAAGCCACTCGATGAAAACTCGATGTATTCTAATCTGCTGCAATGCAGGCCTCCCTTCGAGTCCGATGACCATTGGGGTGGTTGTTATCTAAGCGAGCACCTATGGAACATCGGGCCGGTGCAAGCCCCCGCCCCTTAATCTGTTTCGCCACTATTTACACTTATCAACAAATTTGGAGATACCAATGACTGTTTTCGATCGCATGGAATCTGAAGTTCAAAGTTATGCCCGTTCATTCCCCGTTACCTTTGAACGCGCGGAAGGGAGTCGTATCTTTGATCAAAAAGGCGACTCCTATATCGATTTTCTGGCCGGTGCCGGAAGTTTGAACTATGGGCACAACCATCCGGAACTTCGCGATTCCCTGATCCATTACATCACGTCCAACGGCATTACCCATGGTCTGGACATGCATACCACCGCCAAAGCGGCTTTCCTGAGTGCGCTTGAGGAGAATATCCTGAAGCCGCGCAATATGGAATACGTGGTCCAGTTTACCGGCCCGACGGGAACCAATGCCGTAGAAGCCGCGCTGAAGGTTGCGCGCCGCGTCAAAGGGCGAGACACGATCATCGCTTTCACCAACGGTTTTCACGGTGTAACCCTCGGCTCGCTGGCGCTCACGGGCAACAGGCACCATCGTGATGCGGCTGGTGTTACGCCGACAAACGCCATTCACATGCCCTTTGATGGCTATTTGGGCGAAGGGGTCGATACCACGCAATACCTGGACCGTATGCTCAGTGACAGCAGTTCCGGAGTGTCTATTCCCGCAGCGGTCTTTGTCGAATGTATTCAGGGCGAGGGTGGCCTCAACGTGGCCAGCGCCGAATGGCTGCGCAACCTGGAGAAAGTCTGTCGCAAGCATGATATTTTGCTCGTGGTTGATGACATTCAGGCCGGCAATGGCCGTTCCGGCGATTTCTTCAGCTTTGAAGAATCTGGCATCAAGCCCGACATGGTGACCCTGTCGAAGTCATTGTCCGGATATGGCCTGCCGCTGGCTGTGGTGCTGATCAAGCCCGAACTCGACATCTGGAAGCCGGGTGAGCACAACGGCACCTTCCGTGGCAATAATCATGCTTTCGTGACGGCAGCCGCGGCTTTGAACCGCTTTTGGAAAGACGACAGGTTCATCACCGAGGTCCGTGAAAAAGGTGATTATATCGCGGATAGTCTGAAAAAGATTGCCGCTGGTTTCCCTGATGACATCATTGAGGTGCGCGGGCGGGGCATGATGCGCGGGATCGTTTTGCGCGATGGCAGCATGACCGCTTCAATCTGCAAAACGGCGTTCGATAACGGCCTCATCATCGAGACCAGCGGTCCGAATGATGAAGTCATCAAACTGTTGTGTCCGTTGACGATACCCAGGGAAGACCTGTCCGCTGGCCTGGCAATTCTGGAAGATGCCGTTGGCACCATTTTGAATGCGCAGGGCATGAAGCTCGCTGCCGCGGAATAACGGTTAATGATTGAACTGAAAGAAACAAGTTCATGACGTCGACGGCCTGACGGTTACCCGCCCCAACATCCGCTAAAGGGGCAGGATTTTTCGAAATTCCTGTGCCAAAAAAAGCGGTCCGGCTTGCGAACAGCAGCAGGCAATTCCTGTCGGTAATCAGAGCTTTTTCAGCTGCTGTGAGAACCGACCGGGATATTGACTGCTGGCCGTCGCTGGCTATCGCTCACCCATGCGCAAACGGCGGTCCCGGCTGCGCCCAGCTGCTGGTGCAACCGGTCATGTTATCGGCGGTTGTCAGTTTTTTGGTATTCAGCAGCTACTGGCCGACCTGCTGCGTCTAGTGCCAATGATAGCCTGATGTCTGAAATCCTTTCACGGGCTCGCTGAAAATTCTATGGGCCGCTACTCCCGACTCCAGAGCAGCCCCGCAGCAGACATGCAGGGGCAATAGATGTTCTTCCCGTGGATGGCAAAACCGGGCGCCCGGTGCGTCCGCCCAGGAGATCAGGCTTTGTTCCCGCTGCTTCGGTTGTAGGTCAGGGTCACAAATCACGTCATCCAACCAAGAATGAAAATCCTCTGCAAGCGCTTGAGCCTCTGAGAGTTCATCGGCCATTCGCCCCGTCAACGCTGCGATATTGTGAAAGCTGAATCCCGATCCGATCAACACAATTTCCTGCTGCAGGAGTTCTGCAATCGCCTTCCCCATCAACAGATGTTGAACCGGGTCGAGTGACGACAAAAGCGACATCTGGAGAATTGGAATATCGGCTTCTGACCTTATCAAAGTCATCGGAACAAACGTTCCATGATCAAATCCTCTGTCCGGATCAAGCGTTGGATCAAATCCTTTGGTAACCAGTTTGTTCTTCACAGCCTCGGCAAGCTCGGGAGCGCCTGGCGCGGCGTAGGTTAGCTGGTAAGCCGCGTCCGGAAATCCATAATAATCGTACAGCAACTCTGGGTGAGACGCGCTTGAAAGACGGGGCTGTTCACCTTCCCAATGGGCTGTTACCA
Source organism: Rhodospirillales bacterium (assembly GCA_013203595.1). Taxonomy (GTDB): domain Bacteria; phylum Pseudomonadota; class Alphaproteobacteria; order Rhodospirillales; family Casp-alpha2; genus JABMNT01. Next base: position 10,802 of record JABMNT010000218.1, on the reverse strand, counting down.
GAATGATGGCCTTACAACCGGCAATCTTCGGGTTCAGACTGCGGAGCATCATTGATAAGCGGGCATAGCCGGGGTCTCCCAACAATGGCAAAGGACCACCGCCATGCGGTATGTAAAAAATTTGACCCATTTAATTTTCTCCAAAATCAAACTCTTGTTTCATGCTCTGAAGAACCTGCCTTCAAAGTAACGTCCAGATCTCTTAGGCGCTAATTGTTAACTTGGCTATCGATCTGTGGGATACAGCCCGCGAACGCGAGCAAATAACCGGGTCATGCCCAATAAGGCGTCGATATTCGGCGTTGCGATATCTAAGTGAAGGGCTATCTCGTGGACGACGCCGACGATTGCATCCAACTCCAATTCCCGCCCCGCCTCCGCATCCTGAAGCATTGACGTTTTGAATGCGCCGAGCCTGGCCGTGGCCTCGTGTCGGTCGTCCGGGCTCTGTTTGATCGGGCATCCGATCTGCTCGCCAACATGTGCCGCTTCGCGCATCGCAGCTGAGCAGAAGGCGCGGACCAAAGGATCATCCAGAATCCGGTCAATGGTCGCACCGGTAATGGCACTTACGGGGTTCATGGTCATATTACCCCACAGCTTGTACCAGATCTCAGAACGAATATCGGCGGAGCTGGCTGCAATGCATCCGGCTTGCGACAACAAATCAGCAATTTTTCCAGTTCGCACACTCATGCCGCCAAACGGCTCACCGATAAGCAGGTTATGCCACATGGTTTCTTCGACAAGCCCCGGCTCGATGCGCCGGGCACTGGCATGCAAGACACAACCCAGTACGTTTTCAACGGGAATGCGTTTCCCGATGTCTGCCCGAGGATCGATACTTTGAAAGTGAATCTTATCGAGTTGGGGAACGCCTTGGCAAAACCACCAGGGCACCCCGTTCATGGCCGGCACAACGATGGTTGACGGCGTAAGGAGAGGTGGCAGAGATTGAGCAACGGTGCCCAGGGCCGGGGCCTTGACCGTCAGAAATACAACGTCCTGTGGGCCTAGGTCCTGTGCGGACGCGCTCGCATGTACGGGCCCGGTGATGGTTTTTCCTTGCGCCCTCATGCGCCAGCCGTGATGACGCAAAGCCTCCAAAGTCTCGCCACGCGTAACCGCCGAGACCTGTGCCTGGCCGGCATGGGCCAGGCGCGCGCCAATCACGCTGCCGATTGCACCGGCGCCGACGATGCAAACCCGGATCATGGCTTTTTTAGTGCGGTTTTCAGGTTGTCCTTGAATTGGTCCGGAACACGCTCATCGAAACCAAGAGCAACGCGCCTGACTTCGGGCGTGTCGGTCGGTTGGTGGCCAACACCCAGAGAACTGGCTCTGGGGGCATCAATGGCGGTGACCGTTCCGGAAACTCGGCCAAAATTTGTGATCTCACATTCAACGACATCACCGGGACCAATACTGCGTGAGTGACAGGGTGTGCCCATCAAAATGACGTCGCCGGGAACCAGGGTAATATGGCGCGCGATATCGGCAATAATGTAGTGAGGGCCCCAGATTGTTTCTTCGCCAATGTTCGCCTGCTGGACGACCAGGCCGTTCACATAGGTTGTCAGCGTCTGCTCGAACAGGTTTACGCCACGGACCAGTCCTGGCCCTATGGGAAGCAGGGTATCTGCGCCTTTCACCCGGAGCATTGAGCCCTGGTCGGTATCGCGAAAGTCCTGCAATCCCATATCAAGCGCCGGACAGAAGCCTTCGATGTAATCCCAGGCTTCGTCGGGAAGGACATTGCGGCAGGTCTTGCCAATGACGACCGCATATTCGCCTTCATAGTTCAGATACATACAATCGGCGGGCTTGAGGATTTGCCCGCCATGCCCATTGAGAGAGGTTGGTGGTTTGGTAAAGTAGGTCGGTGTCGCGGAAGGCATCGGTTTGTTACGTGTTTCCATGCTGCGGGAAAGATAGGAGATATGCACCGCGATGATTTTGCTTGGGCTGACCGGTGGCAGATAGCTGGCAGTTGTCGCATCCAGGACCCGGCCATCATCAAGGCGCAGCTTTCCAGCTTCGGCACCCGCCTCTACCATTGTGCCCCAAAAAGCCGAGCCGCCGACCAGAACCCGGCGTCGTTCAACACGCGAGCCCTGCATCACGGCAGGTAATTTATCAAAAGGAAATTCCATATTTCTGCTCCTTAACTGTCAAACCACATGTGGATATTTCCGGTCCCACGTGCATTTTCATATTCCGATAAGGGCGTTCCTTTCGCCCGGCAATCGGCTCCGCCCATGGCTCCCAGCATCTGCAGGTAATGGGCGCCAAAGCCTTCCCAGAAAAACTTCTGATACTCGGTTTTCCAATTCTCAAGAATAGTGTCGTGCCGGCCTTTTTTCATCAACTCAATGGCGCCCTTGTCACTGACCACGGCTTCCGGCGAAGAGACATTACTCTCATGAAATATTCTGGGGTGATTTGGCTTCCAGTCAATATCAACAAACCGGTGGCTCAAGGCGCCCGAAGCGAGCAACACAACGTTCAGATCGCTTCGCCGGATGGCTTCACCAATCACTTCTCCCGATTTCAGATAGTGGTGCCACCGACAATTCTGGCACGTGCTTGCCGAGATAACGGGCGTATCACTGAGCTCCAGGCGGAGATGTTTGACAAGATTGAGGGTCGCATAATGCCGCCCCAGATCCGGATTTGAGATGGCCCGGTTGTGGCCACCCATTTCGCGGGAAACGGCTTCGATATCGAGCGCAAATTGAGGGTGGCCACGATACTTGTAGGGCACGCCAAAAAGATACCAGGGCATTTCATCCGATACGAAAGTCCCTTCAAAGCGGGCCCCGCCGTCAAGCAGGTGGTAACCTGTGGTGAACCAATGGGAGTCAAAAACCACAATCACATCCGGTTTTAAGTCTTCCAGCTTGTGGCGAATGCGTTGGTACCCCGCGATCAGGTCGGAGTCTTCGCCTGCACCCATCAGGCGTCGGATATCTTCGCTCTGCATCAGGCCGGGATGATGCGAGATGAGTGCCGATCCTACTATTTTTCCCATATGTCTGCGTTTCCTTATTTCTTAACGTTGACTAAAGCTGGCTTTAAAGGGCTTTTTCGGAACAACGACGTCTTTGATGTCACAGAAAAACTCGAAGCTCCAATCACCGCCTTCGCGGCTAACGCCGCTGCGTTTTATGCCGCCAAACGGCGCCGCCAGGTCGCGAATGCCAAAGCTGTTGACCCAGATGAAGCCGGTTCGCACACGTTTCGAGATTTCCGTTGCATGCATTTGCTCTCCATAACACACACCACCCAGCCCGTAGTCGGTACCATTAGCCAGCTCGATTGCTTCGTCGTCGCTATGGAAGCTCTGCAGAGTCAAAACCGGACCGAAGACTTCGTTCTGGATGATTTCATCATCCTGTCCGACATCTGTAATCATGGTTGGGCTATAGTACTGTGCGCCGAATGGATGGGCCGTTCCGCCCCAAAGTGCGCGTGCCCCGCCGGCAAGGGCGCGATCGACAAAGCCTTTGACCCGCTCGACCTGCCTTGGGTGAATGATCGGACCAACTTCCGTCTGTTCATCGCGTGGATCACCGACCCGCAGGTTCTCCACATAACCGCGCATGGCTTCGGTAAAACGCTCGATGATCTTTGCATGAACCAGAAACCGTGTGCCCGCCAGGCAGACTTGCCCTGCGTTCCGGTACATCAGCGCACCGGTTGCAGCCGCACTGTCGATATCAGCGTCTTCCAAAACGATAAAGGGCGATTTTCCACCCAGTTCCAGGCTCACCGGGACAAGGTTGGCGCTGGCGGCCTGGGCGATCAGTTTGGCGGTCGGGACAGAGCCGGTGAACGAGATGCGTGCCAGACGCGGGTCGGACACCAGCCTGGCCCCGGTCGTGGCGCCGCCGCCTTGCAGGACATTGAATACACCCGGCGGCATCCCCGCGGCATCCGCGCAGTCTGCGAGCAATGACATCGTTAACGGGGCCCATTCAGGAGGTTTGACGATGACAGTGTTACCGGCGGCCAGTGCCGGACCGACCTTCCATGTGCCCAGCATAAGCGGTGTGTTCCACGGTGTAATGATGGCCGCTACGCCGGCGGGATCGTGACGGACAATATGATGGGCCTGCGGGGTATCTATGGGCCTTGATTGCAAGGAGAGAGCCTGTTCCGCAAAATAGGTAATGTTGAGCATGGACCGGGGTACAATGCCGTGGCGCATGCGCGACAGCAATACGCCGGCATCATTGCTTTCCAGCAAACAAAACTGATCCGCCCGTTTGCCGATTTCTTCGGCAAACCGATCCAGAAACACTTTACGCTCAGCGGCCGACAGGGCGCTCCAGCCCGGGAAAGCCGCAGCAGCGGCGGTGACGGCTTGATCGACGTGATCATCCAGTCCTTCACTGATCTGGCCCAGCAGGCGCTGATCGATCGGGCTGTAAACTTCGAAAGTTTCGGGTGATAAAATGCGTTTTCCGCCAATGTAATGAGCGGGCGAAACCGGAATCCCGGCGACGTCGAGCCTTTGTGTCATGTCTGATGTTCCTGTTTTTAGACGAAATGGAGCGTGATCGAACCAAGCGGTCCGTAGTCCGCATGAAAACTGTCGCCGGGCGTGCAGTGCACGGGGCGTGTGAAGGAGCCCCCCAGCACGATTTCACCGGCTTTAAGGGTAGTGCCGTGCGGTGCCAGCTTATTTGCCAGCCAGACGATCCCATTGCCAGGGTGGTTGAGGACGGCCGCGCCTAAACCTGATTCTTCGATAATGCCGTTCTTATAGAGAAGCGCCCCTGCCCACCGCCAATCGACAGCGTCAACACGCATGGGCCGGCCGCCTAAAATGATGGCGCCATTTGCCGCGTTATCTGCAATCGTATCGACGACTTTGCGGGGTTCTTTGGTTTTGCGATCAAAGTTCTCGATGCGCGCATCAATGAGTTCCAGCGCCGGCACCACATAGTCGGTTGCATTGAGCACATCAAAAAGCGTTACGTTCGGGCCCTTTAGCGGTTTCGCAAGAATGAACGCAAACTCGACCTCAAGACGGGGGTTTAGAAAGCGGGCCGCTTCCAGGCGTGCGCCATCGGCAACCAGCATGTCATCGAGCAGGGTTCCATAATCCGGTTCCTCGATCTTCGATGCCAGTTGCATAGCGCGCGATGTCAAACCGATTTTGTGGCCGATGATGCGGCGGCCTTCGGCGATTTTGAGGGCAACCCATTCGCGTTGAATTGCATAACTGTCGTCAATCGTCATATCGGGAAACTGTTTTGAAAACTGCTCTATCGGTACGCGCGTGCGTTCTGCTTCGTTAAGCCGGTTTGCCAGTTCAGCGTATTGTTGTGAGTCCATGCAGGGGGTCTCCTGTTAAGTTCTGCCCGCGCCACCTTTAGCCGCGCCGCATTCTTCCTTAGGTAATCGTTTCGCACAACCGATGAATTCTTGATAATTAATAAGCTTAGCTTCATAATAAAAAGATGCCCCTGACACGCATAACCATTCGCCAACTCGAAGCTTTTATTGTCGTTGCAGATGCTTCCAGCTTCGCCGCAGCCAGCAAAGTCCTGAGCTTGAGCGCGTCGGCGGTCAGTCAGCTTGTGTCAGAGCTGGAAAACCTGCTGGGTTTCCGGCTGTTTGACCGGACGACCCGGCGCGTGTCGCTTTCCAGTGCCGGGCGTGAAATGTTGGGGCAGGCCCAGTCGACTCTGCGAAACATCAGGGAAATTGAATCGTCTGCAGCGGATGTGCGCAGCCGGGCCGCCGGAGTCGTGCGTATTGGGGCGCCGCTGGTGTTGGCCAGCGTATTGCTTCCCGCGGCTGTCAGGGAGTTCAGGCAAATCCACCCGAAAGTTGTCATTCACATCCGGGACGTGCCGGTGGAGGGCATGGTTGATCACATTGCCAAAGGTGACCTGGACCTGGCATTGGGGCCCGACCGTCCTCCCGATGCATCCGTGACCAACGAAGCGGTGTTCAGCAGCCCCTGGGTGCTTTGGTGCAGCCCGACCCATGCGTTTGCCAAAAAATCATCCTTGCGTTGGAGCGACTTAAGATCGGTCGATCTGGTTGCGGCAGGGCATGATCATGAAGTTAGCGTTGCCCAGATGCGTATCAGTGCTGCAGAAAGAAATACGGTTATACCGGCCGAAGTGGTGGAAAATATCACCACGGCGCTCGGAATCGCTGCAGAAGGCTTGGCCGCCACTCTCAGTCCCGCTTATGTCGGTGTCGTTGCCCATACCCGTGGACTGATCATGAAGCGCGTGAAGGGCCCTGAAATCATTCGCCAGGTCTGTCTGTATCGGTCAGCAGTAAGATCGATTCCACCTGCCGCCGAGGCCTTCGGAGAGTTTCTGGTCGACTGGGCTAAACAATGGAATTCCCGACTTAATGTCCCGCAAGGCAAGGCCGGGTCCCTGATCGCCACCCAGAAAATCGGTTCTTCGGGGTAACATCAGCATTAATCGCTTGATATTCTTGCAGGCCGGACAGCAGACTCTCGGAGATGCCACGCCAATACCGGACACCCCTCAATTCGCTGCAGGTGCCCTGACAGATTGGCGAAATCGGGTGAGTTGTCCATAGGTTTAGCCAAGTGCATTTTGATATCGTTGGGTGTCGACCGTTTCATTATATGACAAGCAAACATACAAATGTATTAAATTTGGCAATAGACATTATAGTCTGTGATACATTTGATACCCTGAGGCCTGATGGTTAATCAGGTTGCAGACGCTCAGTCGCCTCTGTGGAAGTTGGCAAGTTAGTCTTTGGGAGGTGCTATGTTCTACGACTTGTTGGATAATGTTGGACTTTTAGCTCTTCTGACCATTGTCTTTTCTCTTCTTCATTTCAGCAATATCGTGGTCCGGAACACACTGCCGTCAAAGATATTGATTGGTGTAATATTCGGGTTGGCCGCAGCGGTCGTCATGTCCCATCCCATTGTCCTCCCGCAGGGAGCGACGTTCGATACCAGAGGCGGGCCGGCGATACTCGTCGCCATCTACGGCTCCCCACTCAGTGCTGTTATCGCCGCAATAATCGGGGCAATTGTGCGACTTCAAGTCGGTGGTCCAAGCGCTATCGGCGGTGCCTCGAGTTTTGTCTTTTACGCCGCTGCCGGCCTGATCGCCGCGCGGATACTCTGGCGCGATGGAAAAAGACCAAACAATACCACATTTGTTTTGGTCGCAATCTTTGGCACCATCTGTGTTCTTCCTGCCTTCTTTATCGGACAGAGCGTCGAAACGGCTCTGGCCATCCTTCAAAAAGCCTGGTGGATACTGCTTGTCGGAAATATCGCCGGTGTCCTGATTTTGGGTTTCATGCTGGAAATGAACTTCCGCCGCAACAAGGAAGCTGAAGATCTGGAAAAGGCCATGCAGAAAGCCGAGGCCGCTAACCAGGCCAAATTAGATTTTCTGTCTTCCATTAGCCATGAATTGCGCACGCCAATGAATGCGATACTCGGTTTTACGGAATTCCTGGCGCACAATCCAAACGAGCCACTGACCAGGCAACAAAAACAATCGGTTGATCTGGTTCTCATGAGTGGCAACCATCTTCTTCAGTTGATTGATGCAATGCTGGATTTGAGCAAGATCGAGGAGGGAAAATTACGCGTTACGCTTCAGCCCATTTCGATGAGAGATGTCATTGATGATTGTCTGCATCAAATGGAAAATGAGGCGAAGAAACACGACATCGAGATTATTGACACAACATCAGAAACCGATCTTGCCTTCGTCTGGTCTGATAAGACACGCCTGGCACAGGTCTTGGCGAACCTTCTTTCCAATGCCATTAAGTATAACCAACCTGGTGGCACCGTAACCGTGTCCTGTCAACAAATGCCAAGCCAGTTTCTACGCATCAACATCGCTGATACGGGTACAGGTATTCCCGAGGACATGCAGGATCACCTATTCGTTCCCTTTGACCGCTTGGGCCAGGAAGCCGGGACCATTGAAGGTACGGGGATCGGCCTGACCCTATGCAAGCGTATTGTTGAGGTGTTGGGCGGAGCAATTGGTTTTAAAAGTGAGGAACGGAAAGGCAGTACATTCTGGATTGAACTTCCAACGCGTGAAAACCAGGTTGTGGAAATAACCCGAAAGCAGCCAGGCCAGTTGTAAGATCTCGGTTTCCGTGTGAACCGACCGGGATAATCACGGCCCGGCTGTTGGTTGTCTTGCTTCACTCGTGCTCAAACGGCAGCCCCAGCTGCGCCCAGTTGCTGGTGCCGCCGGTCATGTTATAGGCGGCGCTCAGTTTTTTGGTGTTCAGCAGATACTGGCCGACCTGCTGCGAGCGCATGCCCATGGCGCAGACAAAGATGATTTTTTTGCTGGCGTCAGTGGGCACGGCATCGGCGTCGAAATCTGACATGGGGTTGTGCAGGGCGCCCGAAATCCGCACTTCTTCAAGTTCCTGCAGCTCGCGCACATCGATCAGGATCGCTTCGCCGGCATCCATCCAGGCCTTGGCGGTTTTCGGATCGACCTCGATCAGGTCTGGCATTTCACTTCCCTCCCGCTGTTTATTCTCTTAGCCTAGCATATGGGGAGCGGTTGATCTAAATGTTATGCATAAACGGGTCGGGGAGCGACAAAGTGTTCAAAGACAAATGCGGATTAATCCACACCGCGGCCAATCAGCAGGCGGTTGATGCCTTCGAGACGGTGATTGATGCGCTGTACCGCATTGGCACCAACACCGGCGACTGTCTGAAGGCGGTGTTTGAAGCGGATCCGGAAATGCCGATGGCGCATTGCCTGAAGGGTTATTTTTTCATGTTCATGGCCAGCGGTCCGCTGCGTCTGCGCGCCCGCAAGGCGCACCAGGAGGCGCTGAAATTTGCCGGCGGCGCCACGGCCCGCGAACGGGCCCATATCAAGGCGCTCGGCCTGTGGAGCCACGATGACAAGGCCGCCGCAATCCGCCTGTGGGATGACATCGTGAGCGAATATCCGTTTGATACCGTGGCCCTGCGGCTCGGTCATTTCGGGCATTTTTACGACGGCGATTCGGTGGCCATGCGCAAATGTATGGAAACCACCTTCCCGCACTGGCAGCGTTCCCATCCCGGCTATAGTTTCCTGCTCGGCATGCGCGCCTTCGCCTTCGAGGAATGCGGCGATTACGCAGCGGCGGAGAAGCTCGGGCGTGAAGGGCTTGATCTGGACCCGGTTGATCCCTGGGCGATCCACGCGGTGTCCCATGTCATGGAAATGCAGGAACGCCGCCAGGAAGGGATTGACTGGATTACCGGTCATCAAGCCCATTGGCAGGGCGCCAACAATTTTCGCTATCACGTCCTATGGCACCGGGCGCTGATGTATTGGGGGCTTGGCGATTTCGACGCGGTGCTGGCCATTTATGACGACCAGCTGTGGGACCCGGAATCCGACGAATATGCCGATTTGTGCAACAATGCGACGGTTCTGCTGCGCCTGGAATATGTTGGTGTCGATGTGGGCGACCGCTGGCAGAACCTGCATGCCAAGGTCAAAGCGCGCACTGACGAGCATATCCTGATGTTTGCCGATGTGCATTTTGCCATGATGTGTGCGGCCACCGGCGATGCCGCCGGAGTCCGTAACCTGATTGAAAGCTCGCCCGAAATCGGCGGGGCCTTAAGAAATGATGTGGCGGCGCCGCTCTGTCAGGCGATGCTGGATTACCGCACAGACGCCTGCGGGCAGGCCCAGAGCACCTTGCTGGCCTTGCGCGGGCGGATCATTGAAATCGGTGGCAGCCATGCCCAGCGGGATGTGTTCGAGCTGTTGATGATCGAAGCGTCGATTAAGGCGGGGGATCTGGCCACCGCCCGTCATATGCTGGAAAACCGCAGCCAAACTCATCCCAGGGATGGCGTGAACTGGAACAAGCTGGCTGATGTTTTATCAAGTCTGGGCGACGAGGCGGCCAATCAGGCCCGGTTGCAGGCTTCGGGGCTTTTGGTGGCCTAGAACCTTTCATCTTGATATGGAATCACTGAGACGCCCTCACCGGTCTTCTGGCAAGAAGCGGCTCGCGCGGCGATGCGGGGCATCCCAAGCGGGCCGCATTTCCGATCTCAGCTGTTTCCAAATCAAGATGAAAGGTTCTAAGCCCGGTATTGGTGGATTTCGCAGTTCTGCATGTGGTAGCCGGCTAATTCCGTAAAAAAGGTGCCGTGGCCGACGACCGCCAGGGTTGGGCCCTCCCATTGATCGAGATAGGCTCTGACGGCGCTGGCGCGGGCGCGGAAAACCGCTTCCGGCTCAACCTGGATCCGATCTTCCCGTTCAGGGTCGCCATGCCACCACTGCGCCGGCAGGTGATCAAAATCCAGGTGGCCAAACCGTTTTTTCAGGTCATTCGGGTGACTGCCCACATCACAACTGCTGAGCAGGTTTTCCCGCATGTCGGGATTGATGGTAATGGGGTGATCATCGCCGAAAATATGCATGGCGGTCTGGATTGCGCGGATCAGGGGGGATGCGATCACATGCTCGATCCGGTGCCCGGCAACCTGTTGGCGCAGGGCTTTCGCCTGCTCGATGCCAAGCGCCGTCAGCGGCGCGTCAAACAGCATCGGGTCGATATGCGGGGCCTCGGCGTGGGCCGCGTTAAACTCGGATTGACCGTGGCGGATCAGATAAATGGGCATGGACGAGTTGGTCTTTCGGTTAACCGCACTGGGCGCGGTGGCGCAGCATGTGATCGGCCAGAACGCAGGCCATCATGGCTTCGCCGATGGGTACAGCGCGGATGCCGACACAGGGGTCGTGGCGGCCCTTGGTGATAATTTCGGTTTCCCCACC
>JABMNT010000217.1 GCA_013203595.1 Rhodospirillales bacterium | reverse complement strand
ATCGACCAGCATCAGATGGGTATCGGTGCCACCGGAAACGATATCAAAACCGCGATCAGCAAGGGTTGCCGCCAGGGCTTTGGCGTTGGCGACGACGCGTTGGGTATATCCGGTAAAGGCCGGCTGCAGAGCTTCCCCGAAGGCCACCGCCTTGGCGGCAATGACATGCATCAACGGTCCGCCCTGCAGGCCCGGGAACACAGCGGAATTTATCTTTTTGCCAAGTTCCGCGTTGTTGCTCAGGATCATGCCGCCGCGCGGCCCGCGCAGGGTTTTGTGGGTGGTTGTGGTGACCACATCGGCAAAGGGCAGTGGCGATGGGTGAACACCGGTTGCCACCAGGCCTGCGAAATGCGCCATGTCGACCATCAGCAGGGCGCCCACGGAATCGGCAATGTCGCGAAACCGCTTGAAATCGATGATCCGTGGATAGGCGGAGCCACCACAGATGATCAGTTTCGGTTTATGCTGTTTTGCCAGCTTTTCAACTTCGTCGAAATCAACCTGGTGATCGTCGCGGCGGACACCGTACTGGACCGCATTAAACCATTTACCCGATTGCGCCGGCGGTGCGCCGTGGGTCAAATGCCCACCGGCAGCCAGCGACATGCCCATGATTGTATCGCCGGGCTTGACCAGGGCGAGCATGACGGCACCGTTGGCCTGGGCACCGGAATGGGGTTGAACATTGGCAAATTCGCAGTTGAACAGCTTTTTTGCCCGTTCAATGGCCAGCGATTCCGCCACATCGACAAATTCGCAACCGGCGTAATAGCGCCGCCCCGGATAGCCTTCCGCATATTTGTTGGTGAGCACGGTGCCGAGGGCCTGGATGACCGCCCGCGAGACAATGTTTTCAGACGCAATCAGCTCGATTTCGTTTTGCTGGCGGCCCAGTTCGTCGGTCAACGCGCCATACAGGGCCGGGTCCTGGCTGGCCACATCGCTGTTGAAGAAAGCGTCGAGTTCGGCGTTCGGGTAAGTTGACATAAACGGTGGGTCCTCTGTTTGTGGCGTAAGTCAGTTAGGCCGGGTTGGACAATTTGCCAACCCGGCGGCTGTGGCGGTCGCCGCCAAATGGGGTATCTAAAAAGATCTCCAGACAATCCAGGGCAACGCCGGGACCCGTCGTCCGGCCGCCAAAACAGATGACATTGGCGTCATTATGTTCGCGGCTCATGCGGGCGGTGAAGGCGTCGTGAACCAGCGCCGCGCGGATTTCCGGATAGCGATTGGCGGCAATGGAAATGCCGATGCCGGTGCCGCAGCACAGAACGCCGCGCCCTGCCCGACCGTCGCGGATGGCGGCGGCGACGGCATAGCCATAGTCCGGGTAGTCGACGGACTGATTGTCGTCAGTCCCCAGATCTAGGATCTGCAAACCGCGGGCTGCGAGCAGCTCTTTCAGTATGTTTTTCAGTTCTAAGCCGCCATGATCACAGGCAATGGCAATGGTTTTGTCGGTCATGCGGGAACCCAAAATATGATTATCAGTCGATTTATTGACTAGCGATAGTCAACATGCAGATGCTCATACCATATCTTGGCGTAATCTGCCAACTACACACTAACGAATTTGTTGACGATTGTGCGACGAGTTTTGCCGTTTAGGTGGCAACGGGTCGCCTGCCCGGGCAATTTTGAAGTAGCGGGAGGATCTGGTGGGTTTAGGCTCGCGCAATGGTGATAACATGGGATTTGCCCGCACCCGCAAAGCCGTTTATGGCTTTTTTGGTGACCCGCTGGCGGGTCCCTTCAGGCCAACCGGTGAACGGGGATGATGACGGGCTTTTTTTCATACTTTCAACCACTTTGCCGTGGCGTCGCCCTTATTTTCATGCTGTCCGGTTTCACGGCGCTGGACGCCCTGTTTGCGCCGAAGGCGGAACTGTGGGAGCGCTGGTCCATCCATGACCCCCAGTCAACCCAAAGCATTGATCACAGCGCCTGGGACCGTTTTCTCAAGGCCTATGTGCACCCTGATCCCGATGGCCTGAACCGGGTCGCCTATGGCCGGGTTACGGGTCCGGACAAAAAAGCTCTGAAGGGCTATTTGGGGGCCCTCGCCGTGGTTCCGGTCAGCCGCCTGAACCGGGCCGAACAGCTGGCCTACTGGATCAACGCCTACAATGCCCTGACCGTTGATCTGATCATCGACCATTACCCGGTCGAATCAATCACCGACATCGATCTCGGTGGCGGCGGCTTCTTTTCCAGTGGTCCCTGGTCAAAACCACTGTTTCCCGTTGAGGGAACCGAAGTCGCCCTGAACGATATCGAGCACCGGATCCTGCGCCCGATCTGGCAGGACCCGCGCCTGCATTATGCCCTGAACTGTGCCTCTGTCGGCTGCCCCAACTTGCAGCCGGCCGCGTTCACGGCGTTACTGGTGGAATCCATGCTTGAAGACGGGGCCACGGCCTTTGTCAATGGCCCCCGAAATGTCCGTATCATTGGGGAAAACCTGTCGGTATCGAAAATTTACAGCTGGTTTCAGGGCGATTTCGGTGGCTCCGAAGGGGCCGTTCTGGATCACCTCAGACATTACGCAAATCCGGACCTGTTTACCCAACTCGACGGGCACACTTCCGTTTCCACCTATAGTTATGACTGGACCCTGAACGAGGGCAGTGACTGAGTCAAAGTCGACTTTTGTACAGGCATGATTACATCTCCGGGCCATCTGTGTCCGGCTCCTGAGTGAATGAACCTGCAACTAAACAATATTTTTTTAATGCAACTTTAAATTTTAATTCAATTATATATTCTAATATTATTATTGACTCCGTTAGGTGTGAAATTTAATCATGCTATCTCTGGTTGTCAGTGTAGCCATAGAGGTTTTGGTAAATTGCCTTGTCGCTAACACCTCTGGGCACCTGGACCGCAGAAGCTTGCGCTGACATTTAAAAACCAGGTTCAGCATATTGCGTCTCAGGCTGGGCAGGTTCAGGGACGAACCGAGATAATTCTGATTTTTCGTACCTGCTCATTGATGCCCCGGCACCTGCGGCTTGATCGAGCGGCCCGTTGTCAAAGTGGGAGATGACGATAACGATATAACAGCGAAGGAGAGCACAATTATGGGTATTTTAAATGGACCGCGCATTAACTTCTGGGGTGGCATTCAGACCAACGTCTGTACGGCTAATAACAGTGATTCAATTGCAGGAGCCAACATTCTTGATCTCGCGACGGCATCGCTTTCGACCGACTTTTCCGACGACGAGATCATCAGGAGAATGCGCGCGCCAGGCTCTGCCGGCTATACCAATAGCGGTTGGAATTATTATGGCGACCATCTGGTGAAATATGTTGATGCCAAAATCAGCAGCCAGGGGAAGGCTGGCGCTATTTCCGAAACCGGCGACCTGGTTGGGCTGCCAATCCAGATCCTCGGCTCGATTGATCCCGTGACCGGGAAAGGCCCCTCCTTCGGCCCGGTCATGGTCGATCTTGATCCCACCAGCAGCCAGACCACGCAGATTTTTGTCGGCGGCCTGCAGATTGGCAGCAGTGAAGCGCCGGAATTATTAATCCATCATGATACCGTTTGTTCCAGCCACAGTTTGGCTTTGCGCCTCGAAAACGGAGAACCAGACGCCCCTGGTTCTTCCCAGGCCAATGGCACGTTCCAACTTACCTTCCCATTTTCAGGTATTGTGCCGCTTAAAAAACCGAAAACAATCAGTCCCATCCTTGCTGAAATCATGGGCGCTGAAAATGCGGCGGGAAAAAAGGCGACTGGGTTTGTCCTGCGGTTTTCCATGTTTGAAATGGCGCCTTATTTAACGACCCCGGAACTTCTGGCCGAATATGCGGCCAACAATAACCTGTCCAATCCCAGTTCGGGCCATGTGATCGGCACATTAGGGCCGTATTTTGACGACGAACCGGAGACCTGCCCGCCAGGCCGGCTGCTGATAAATCAAGCCCCGGGTGGTGCAATGGGATATGCGATCACCCATTCGGTTGAGGCACCTACAGGTGAGACAACGGAATTTCTGAGTATTGATTCTGTAAGCTTGATGATGAAAAAAGACTTCCGCCAAGATCGCAAAGGGTTTACCGACCCGATCGGCCCGAATATCGACTATGGCCTTATTTCTATCGCGGCCGGGGCCGCGAAAACCGGGACCGGACTGAGCTTCTATGCCCGTCCTAATGATTATTATATATACGGCGGCATAATCGATATCCCGCTCACATCCCAGCAGGCGACCACTGTGCAGCAAGGTGAACTCACCCTGACCGGCGGTCAGGACTCGGTAACGATTACAGAACAGCCGTTGCGTATTTATAGTAACAGCCGCAATCTCTACATTCAGGACTTCGTCAATGATGCCGTTGAGATCGACTGTATCGTGAGTTATCTGGGAGGCCCTGCTCCCGGTAATACTGATCTGCAAATTAAATCAAGCGCGTCAGGAACACTGCAGAACCCTGCATGCCTGAGCTTCCCCAATTCGGTTGCTGTTCCGGGTGGATCGCATAGCGTGGTGGTCCCGGTTCAGTACAATGGCAACAACAACCCCGGTACAGAGCAATTGTCTATTTCGGGTGGCGGGTCCAGTTACTTCATCAATTTCCGCAACTATCATGAAACAGATTTTGGTATTGCCCCAGGCGCTCCGGTGACCTGGGATCAAGCCTATAGCAATGTGTTGCGCTTCTACTATGTTGTTTTCCCGGCCATGTCGACGATCATCCCGCTCAATAACGAGGCCAAGATAAAGGCCATGGGGCCGCAGATTTTGGCACGTTTATCGGGTGAATACCGGAACACAACGCTCTGCATGCCGATAACCCGGAGCATGTCGCCAAGCCATATCAAACTGCTGACAGCTTTTTTGAGCAGTACGCCCTGGCTGTCCTGATCGCGTTGGTGGGCAGGCGGTCCATACATCGAGGGATTCTCAGCGGCCAGCAAATGCCCATTAAAGGGGGGAGAATGCCTCACCAGCCGGATCGACCGGGGCAGCACGCAATAAACGCGGGCGGGATAACAGCGATTTAGATGCTGATTGTTTTGATGGAAAGCGCCGTGACTACGGCTTTTCAGGATGCGCGACGGGTGGCCCCAAATCAAAATTCGGCTCCACATCACTGTCGCCCACATCAAGCATCTTGGCGACTTCCTCCAGCGTATGGACGACCTTTCGCTGGTCGCCGATGGCGAGAAGGGAAAAGGCGTCAGTGAATTTCTCGTTCACAAGTGGTGGTGCTTTGCCCAAGGCCTGTTGACCGAAAGCGGTGAGCCGGGAATGGACGATACGGCGGTCCTTGTCACTGCGGTAGCGCTCGATCAGGTCCCGTTTTTCGAGGCGATCCATGACTGTTGCCACGGTAGCTGGACTTAATTCCACCTGCTCTGCGACTCGTGCCGAGGTGACCTCGCCGAGATCCTGGACGGCTTGCAGAATAACAACCTGCGGCGTTGTCAGTCCGCATGTCTTGGCAACCCATTTTGATTGCACATTTGCGGCGCGGATAATCCCGCGCACAGCGACGAGAACTGCGTAGGCCGGATCGTCGTACACGGGAGGTTGTTCCATGTCGGTATCTTGCTGAGTGTCGTTGTTGTCCATAGTGCAAGCTTATATAGGGTTTATTAATTACATGTCAAATAGTTAGATTAAAAATAATTTGCAACAAAATAATTTGTAACAAAATAATTTGAAATAAAATGATTTGATATCTAACTATTTGATGTGTAATTGTGTCAATCACGATGAAAAAGAACAGAAAACAGCGACACCAACCCCAAACCTAGCATCGCCGAACGCGCAGACCTTGGCTTAATCAGGCCGTCTTGTCAGCCGCTACCACCCAGAGCGACCCCGTGACGGGAATTGAAAAACAGTCAGGTGAGAATTTATGATCCAGGAAAACATTCAAAGGCTTGAAGAAGCCGCTGGCGATTTCCAAACAGCAGCCGTGAAGGTCAAGGACGGCATCAATAATGTTCTCGAGCCCGAGATCAAGGACGCCCGATTCTCCGCCGATAACACCCGGCAAATTGTCGAAGTTCTGGCCCGGCGCATGACCTGGATGTTCGCCGCCTCGGTTTTGATAAACCTCGCCATACTTGCCTATGTTGTTCAGGTAATACCGACCTAACAACTGACTAGCCAGCCTGACAGCCAGGGGCCCTGGGGGCCTGTGATCTAACAGGATTATCAATTTTAAGTAGAATTAACAAAATTACACTACAATACATTGTGCTGTATTGAATACCGCCGCGCCCAGCACGAGCTAAGGACGGGGCACCAACCACACACAATCTCAGATAGGATATAAACGATGAAACAGTTCAGATATCTACCCGTTCTCGCCGTCGCTTCACTGCTCGGCGCCTGTGCCGGCCAGGCACCGGACCTGAACGTTGCCGAAGTGCGTGGATTGCCGCAGATGGGCGATGCCTTTCATCAGGCTCTTCACAATGACTATGTTGATCTCGCGGAAACAGAAATAGAAGAAGCACATCGCGGTGCAGCAGATTATTACAACACCAAAGCGCGCATGGCCGCAGCCAACGGCAATGTGCTGCCGACCCGCATGGACGAACGTAAGATCCCTGTGGCAAATGTCCGCGAACTTTCCGACGCCCGCACCACGCTGATGCGTGTATTGGGTGCCGGCGGTGCGCTGCGTGCAACCGAGGCGACTTCCCGTGCACAGACCCAGTTTGATTGCTGGATGGAAGAGCAGGAAGAAAACTTCCAGCCCAACGACATCTCGCTTTGCCGCGGTGGTTTCCTGATCGCCATCAATGAGGCGTCTGCGATCGTCTTCGCTGCCGCCAAACCGATGCCGGAACCCCAGGTTGCTGCAAAACCCGCACTCAAGTCAAATCCCGCAACACCGAACATCGAAGTCGGGTCATTTACGGTCTACTTTGACCACAACAGTTCGGCCCTCGACTCCACGGCTGACTCGTTGAATAAGGATATTGCCGACCGGATCGCGGTCACACAGGCGACCAGCGTACTGGTCAGTGGCTACACCGATCGTTCGGGCACCCAGGATTACAACCGTGCCCTGTCGGAGCGGCGTACCGCTACAGTCGTCGCCGCCCTGAAGGATATCGGTATTCGTCCGGAAGTGAATTACAGGTCCTTTGGCGAAAATCAATCCGCCGTTGAGACTGCCGACAACGTCCGCGAATGGCATAACCGCCGGGTCGTCGTCACCTTGCGCAAGTAAGTAACGACCGCTACCTGTCGACAAGTCAAAATTTACGGCGCCGGTTAAACCCGGCGCCGTAATTTTCTCGGGATGCCGCGCAGCAGGCACTGCTTTCGGCCCGCCAGCTATCTTTCCGTCGACATCGCTGACTCTGCGCTGATGGGTATCCGCACGGTCACCCGGGTTCCCTTGTCCAGTTCGCTTTCGATGGCCAGAGTGCCGCCGTTGCTTTCGACAAGCGACTTGACGATACTCAATCCCAGACCGGTTCCCTCGGTGGCTGTATGGGGATTGGAATTCACCTGAACAAAGGCTTCCGTGATGCTGGCCAACTGTCCGGCGGGAATTCCTATTCCATTGTCCTGTACGGCGAGAACGATCTGGTGGTTTTCCATTTCTGCCTGCAGTTCGATTTTTCCACCCGGGTTGGTGAATTTTACCGCATTGGAAAGCAGGTTCAGGATAACCTGGGTCACCGAGCGCTTATCCGCCCGAACGGGTGGCAAATGCAGCGCAACCTGCAGGGACAGGTTTATGTTTTTATCGGTGGCCTGATTATCGACTTTTCTGACACATTCACCCAGCAATTCTTCCATATCGAAGGTTTCCGGGCTCAGTTGCCGCTTGCCTGCTTCAATCGTCGATATATCCAGGACATCGTTGACCATATCCAGCATAAGCTCGCCGCTGTAATGGATGTCATTGGCATAGTCTTTGTAGGTTTCGCAACCCAGGGGACCAAAATACTGCATCCGCAGCATTTCGCTGAACCCCAGGATCGCGTTGAGCGGGGTTCGAAATTCGTGGCTCATGGTCGCGAGAAATTTTGATTTTGACTGGTTCGCCGTTTCCGCATCCCCCAGCGCTTTTGCCAGGGCGGTTTCGGTGCGTTGGCGTTCGGCGATCATGGTTTGCTGTTCGGTGATTTTTTGTTCAAGGGATTTATTAAGGCTGGCCAGTGAGGTTTCGCGATCCATAATTATCGCATTGCTTTTCGACAGTTGTTGATTTGATCTGTCCAGCTCTGCGCGGGTTTGCTCAAGATACTCATAGTTTTTACCGACAATGCCGATGGCGGTTTCAAGCGTCGTCACCTCATTCTCCGACGGCAGTTGCAGGTTTTCTAATTGAGACTGATGAGACACCAGTTCCTTCAATTGGCTGATCAGCCGACGCAAATCGTGGGATAAGAGATTAGCAAAGACGTAGCTGAGGATGAGGGTCAGACTTATTGTCGCGGCAAACAGCAGAATGAACAGATTATTCTTGCCGTCCGTCCGCGCCTTGTGGGCCAGCAGTTCCTGATCCAGCCGTCGTTGAATGGACTGGACAATCTGCAGAATATGCGAATTCACCTCGTTGTATTGTTTTGTTGAGTTGGCCATGACATTTTTTGACAAGGACAGATCAACGGTCGCCAGTAACATGGCGTTTGTCGTATTGAGCCGGTAACTTTCGGTTTGCTTCACCAGGGTATTGAAGCGATCCGCGTCGCGGCTGGACACGGTCCCGTTGCTGAGTTCGTCACGCAATAGCGCCTCAATATCGTGAATTTCGGCAATATACGGTCTGCCATTGTCGTAAAATATACCTTCTTCGACCTCCGTTTCGGCCGTTCGCAAAAGTTCGTAAATTTGCGCGTGGTTATTGGCCATGCGGCTGGTTAATTCCGACAGTGTTTTGGCAAGGCGAAAATCTTCATTCTGAATATGGGCAAGGTTCTCATATTACTCCTGTTCCAGTTTTGAAAAATAAACCGCCAGGGACATGATCAGGAAAATACCGATAATCGGCACCAGCATGAATTTCCACCGAAGGGACAGGTTTTTCGACCAATTTTTCATGACTGGATGTTGCCGTCTTGCCAGTCCGGCTTATTTGAAACCGGCAAGTTGCCCCCACTCCGTCGGCAAAATGCGGCCAAGGTGTTCATAGCCTCTGCCATCTCCCAGCGGTTTAAAGACGTGGGTGACGCCTTCCGGCTTGGGCCAGACCCGGGTCAGGTCGCGCAGGTTTGAGGTATGGCCGACCAATACGATGTTGTGGCCGGTTGCAGGTTCTTTCGATAGCTGGGATTTAAGATAACCGGCCAGAAGCTCTGTTTCTTTCTGGTTGGTAAAAAAGGTGGCGCGCAATTCCTGGACGATCTGGTAATCGTCAAAGACGATTTTGGCCGTATCCACACAGCGGCAATAGGGGCTGGTGTAAACCCGGTCAATTTTGATCGCCAGGGCAGCGATTGCGGCGCCCATGACTTTTGATTCCCGGATGCCCTGGGCCGACAGGTTGCGTTGCAGGTCGCACTGGCTCAAATCACTCAGGTCCCTGTCGGACTGGCTATGATCGGTTACTGCATGGCGGACATAGAGAATATATCCACCCTGGCGCAACCGCTCGACCAGTTGTCCGGCCGTATGCGCGCCCGATTGCTGGGCGTGGGCACCGGCGCCAGCGAGCCCAGCACCGAATGCGACCAGACAGACAGCCAAAATGCGTATACTGAAGGATTTCATGGCTTTCCTCACGATGACTTTGTTGAACCAACTTCACGAGAGCGAGGATAAGCGACGGAAGGGATTCTGAATGGAACCGCCAGGTCAATATTCAACACCCGCTGAATCTTTTCCTCCCGTAATTAAGCTTTCACATCAGTACGATATCAGGCTTCTGCACACAGTTCTACTCAAAAAGCCAATTTCGTTTTCGCTGTCAGCAGGGCCGGTATCTGGGCGTTATCAATTGTCGGATGAACCATCTGCGGTACCGTTCCGGGCCAGGTGATCGGGGCGGATTTCGGCGATGGTCCTGGCGCCGAGCAGGGTCATGGTCCGTTCCAGTTCGCTTTTGAAAATCGACAGGCATTTTTCCACACCCGCCTGGCCACCGGCGGAAAGCCCGTACAGATAGGCGCGGCCGATGGCGCAGGCATTGGCCCCGGCGGCCAGCGCCTTGACCATATGGCTGCCGCGCCGGACACCGCCATCGACAATCAGTTCCAGATCATCGCCAATGGCGTCGCGTATGGATTTGACACAATCAATGGGCGCCGGCGCTCCGTCCAGTTGCCGACCACCATGATTGGAGATCATGATCGCCGTGGCGCCCACGTCGCGAGCCTTTCTGGCGTCACCGGCCGACATCAGCCCCTTTATGATAAACGGCCCGTCCCACTGTTCGGCCAGCCAGGCCGCATCCTCCCAGGTGATCGAGCGATCAAACTGGCTGTTCACATAGTCGATGACGCTGGTATTGCCCTGGGCGCCCAGCACATCGCTCTTGTGGATGATGTTGGACAGCTCGAACCGGGGATGCAGGGCAAAATTGGCCAGCCAGTGGGGATGCAGGGCGAAGCCGAGCAGGGTCGCCGGGCTGAACCGGGGCGGAATGGTCATGCCGTTGATCAGATCGCGCTCGCGGTTGCCGGCCATGGGCGTATCCACGGTCAGACAGATGGTCTTGAATCCGGCGGCCCTGGAGCGCGCCACCCAGTCCGCCGTCAGCGAGCGGTCACGCATGATATAGACCTGGAAAATCTTATGGCTGTTGCTGGCCCGGCCGACCTCCTCGATACTGCTGGTCGACATCGCCGACAGGGCATAGGGAATATCAAATTTGGCCGCGGCCCTGACCACGGCCAGCTCCTTTTCGTGATGGAACAGGCGCGATGTGCCGGTCGGGCTCAGCATCAAAGGCAGCGCCGACTGACCACCCAGAAACGAGGTTTTGGTGTCGATGTTGGCGACGTCGGTCAGATAATCAGGGGTCAGTATATAGTCATCAAAGGCACTGATGTTGCGCCGCAGGGAGACTTCGTCGTCGGCACCGCCATCAATGAAGTGAAACATCGGTGTCGGCAGCCGCTTTTTGGATAAGACCCGCAGATCGGCAATATTTCTGGCTTTTTTATAAGTCATCTGTGGACCTGTCCTGGGTTTTCAAAGGCGTTACGGGGGCGTTGGAAAATTACCGGCAGGCTTGGGCGAAGACAAGCCACCGGCCTAGCGGCTCGGCATCTGGTTGTTGCGCATTTTGGCAATTACATACTTGAGCTTGCGCATGGCAATCCGCTCATGGGTGGCCCGGTCGGCCTGCGGGTCACCAATGGTAATCACCTCGGTGCCGCTGACCGGATCGATGGCGGTGATGCGCAAAACATTGCCGACCTGCTGGATCTCGAACAACACCTCGCGCAGGCGAATGTCTTCCGGTTTCAACAAGGGCCGCTTCATGGGTTTGCAGGGCGTTCAGATATCAGCACAGGCGCAACTTTCCGAAAAAGGGATGCAACATCTTCTTACATTTTTATCACAACTTACAAAACCGAAATACTTATAAATCGGAATTGGCCATGCGCAATTGCGTTGCCGCTGTCGGATGGCGAAGATTCCACCGGCTGGTGTCTTTATCACCAGGGTCCCCCACCGGTTTAAACATTGCCTCGCACGAATTTGCTGATTTAATGGAACCGAGTTAATCAGCCAGAGACGAATTGAGAAAATCACCATGACCCTGACGTTTGACCCCGGCCCCGGCGTTCGCCGCAGTGCCCAGAGTACGGTTGCCGGCCTGTTTCTCGAGCATGCCCGGCGCCGCCCGGAGGCACTGGCGCTTGATGATGGCCGCACCCGGCGCAGCTATGGCGAGATGGCCGAGCGCACGGCGCGGCTGGCGGCACTGCTGGTCGGGCGCGGGGTCGGCATCGGCGACCGGGTCGCGATTTTGTCGGAGAACCGTCTCGAATTTCTCGAGCTTTATCTGGCCGCGGCCCGCATGGGGGCTATCGTCGCCTGCCAGAACTGGCGGCTGGCGGCGCCCGAACTGCGCCATTGTCTGGAGCTGGTGGAGCCGGTTCTGACGTTTGTGTCGCCCCGCTATGCCGATGCGCTGGCTGCCGTTCCGGGGGCTGGAGAAAGCATCGTTTTAGGTGCAGCTTACGAACAGGGCCTGGCTGATGCGACACCGCTGACCACGATTGTCGAGCTCGATCCGGAACATCCGTTCATAATTTTATACACCAGCGGCACCACCGGCCTGCCCAAGGGGGCAGTGATCAGCCACCGCGCCGAGATTGCCCGTAACATGAGCCTGCGCGCCGAGTTTGCCATCCAGCCGACCGACACCTTCGTTGCCTGGTCGCCGCTCTATCACATGGGGGCGGCGGAATTCTCACTGGGCACCCTGATGGCCGGTGGCAAGGTGATGGTGGTCGACGGCTTCGATCAGGCGCATCTGGCGCAGATCATTGCCGACGAGGAACTGGGCTGGCTGCTTTTGATGCCGGGCATGGTCGGTGATTTCGCCAGCTATCTGGAAGCCCGCAAAGTGACGGTCAAAGGCATGCGGGTCTGCGGGGTGATGGCCGATCTGGTGCCGCCGGTGGATATTGCGCGGATCACGACCCTGTTGGGCGCGCCCTATGCCAATACCTTCGGGGCCACGGAAACCGGCTGCCCGCCCTGCTCGTCCGATCTGATCCCCATTGGTGTGGTGCCGGAAAGCCTGTCGAAAAGCCAGAGCCCGTTCTGCGAAGTGCGGCTGGTCGATTCGGAAGACAACGAGGTGGCTGACGGCCAGCCCGGCGAGCTTTGCATGCGCGGTCCAACCAATTTCAGCGGTTACTGGCAGGCGGACGAGACCAACAGCGTTGAGTTTCGGGGTGGCTGGTTCCACATGGGCGATGTGTTCGTGCGCAATCCGGACGGCTCACTGGATTTCGTCGACCGGGTCAAATACCTGATCAAGTCCGGCGGCGAGAACATTTATCCGGCGGAGATCGAGCGGGTTATTCTCGATGACCCCCGGGTTGCCGATGCCGCCGTTGTCCGCCGCCATGATTCCAAGTGGGGCGAAGTGCCGGTCGCCTTTGTCGCCCGGCGCGATGCCGGGCTGCAGGCTGATGATCTGTATAAAAGCTGCCGGGCCGGG
This sequence comes from Rhodospirillales bacterium, assembly GCA_013203595.1. Classification (GTDB taxonomy): domain Bacteria; phylum Pseudomonadota; class Alphaproteobacteria; order Rhodospirillales; family Casp-alpha2; genus JABMNT01. The sequence goes on along the minus strand of JABMNT010000217.1, from coordinate 8,816 downwards.
TTGGCCGGATACAAACAGCCCAAGGATATTTTCTTTATTGATGTTGATGATTTTCCGCGCAGCGCGTCCGGGAAAATTCAACGCCACGAACTGGAAAAACGACTAGGAGATCAAACGTGAGCTTTCTGCCCGAATCCCAAACCACCCATATCTCGACCCATACCAACGAAGACATATTCATCCGCGACAAGAGCCTGTGTCACGATCTGATCGGCAAGCTGAATTTTACGGAAATGCTGTTCTTTCAGATCCTCGGACGGGTGCCCAGCAAGGCGGAAGCCGCCGTTGTTGATGCCTGTCTGGTGACCCTGATGGAGCACGGCCTGACTCCCAGCGCGCTGGCCTCGCGGCTGGTTTACAGTTCGGCCACGGAAGCCATGCAGGGGGCGGTCGCTGCCGGCCTGCTCAGCGTCGGCTCGCTGTTTGTCGGCACCATGGAGGGTGCGGCGGCACTGATCGAGCAGATCCTGGCGGCAGAGAACCGCCAGGCAGAAGCCCTGAAGATCGCCGAGGCGCACAAGGCGGCGCGCCTGCCGCTGCCCGGTTTTGGCCACCATATGCACAAACCCGATGATCCGCGCAGTATCCGCCTGTTTGAAGTGGCCGCCGAGCAGGGTGTCGCCGGTGCTCATATCGATGCCATCCAGAAGCTGTCGGCGGCGATCGATCAGACCTATGGCAAACACATTACCATCAATGCCACCGGTGCCATTGCCGCAGCGCTCGGCGACTGCGGGGTGCCGGCGGAGATCATGCGCGGCTTTGCCATCATCACCCGCGCCGCCGGTCTGGTCGGCCATATTCACGAAGAGCAGCACAAACCGGCCATGCGCGCGATCTGGGAAGCCGCCGACGGGGCGGTGCCCTACGAGTCAGGCCCCGGCAAGGATTAAGCCGCCGCCCGCCCGGCTAATCACGCCGAGTGCAGACGGGCCCGCTTGTCGGCAGATAAACAAACGTTTATTGCATGGCTATCGTTCAACTTTCTGACAGGACATCTGGCTATGGATCCCACCGTCGGTTTTATTGGTCTTGGCGTCATGGGCCAGCGCATGCTCGGCAATATGAACACCTTTGGCGGCTTTATTCTGCATGCCGGCTGGGACCCGGACCCGGCTGCCTGCCGCCAGGCGCAGGCGCTGGTGCCGGGCTTTAGCATTGCCGAGGACCCCTTTGCCCTGATCAATGATCCGGCCCTTGATCTGGTCTATATCGCCTGCCCGCCGGCTCACCATAAAATTTACGCCATGGCCGCCATCGCGGCGGGCAAGGCGATCTACTGCGAGAAACCCCTGGGCATTGATCTGAGCGAAAGCCAGGGGCTGGTTGACGCGGTGGAAGCCGCCGGAAACAAGCATTGCGTCAATTTCTCGCTGGCCTCGGCGGCGGCGGTTGAATGTATGGAGTCAGCCCTCGCCGATGGCAGTATCGGCGCGGTTCAGGCCGTCGACATCCATCTGCATTTCAGCACATGGCCGCGTGACTGGCAGGTCCCCGCCGCCTGGTTATCAGAACGCGCCGAAGGCGGCTTCGTGCGCGAAACCTTTTCCCACTATGCCTATCTGTGCCAGCGTCTGTTTGGCCCGGTCACCGTCAAAAGTGCCACGACCCGTTATCCCGATGATGCTGTTTCAGCGGAAACCCAGTGTCTGGCGGCGCTTGACTGCGCCGGCATTCCGATCTCCTTCATGGGCGGCACCGGCGGCATCCATTCAAGTGGTGCCGACAAGGTCGCGTTCACGATCTGGGGTGCCAAAGCCGTCTACCGGCTGTACGACTGGAACCGGCTCCGCACCAACAGCGGTGACGGCTGGACCGAGCAACTGACCGATATTGCCGATCTGCGCGAAGAAGGCTACCGCCGCGCCCTGATCAACGTCGGCAGGTTGCTGCGCGACGAGGCCCATGGTCTGCCTGATTTTCGCGCTGCCCTGGCCGTGCAAACCGTGGTCGAAGACATTCTGAGCCGCCGCCAGGCAAAATAATCCGTTCCGAACCCGGCCATTTCGGGCTAGACTCGGTGCGCACATCAAGATGCATTCACAGGGAGAACACCGTATGAAATCAGCTTTGACATATCTCGGGTCCAGCTGCCTGATGGCGTTGGTTTTAGCCTCCACCCCGGCCCAGGCGGCGGAAAAGACCCTGCTCCGCATCGCCACCATGCCAGCGGGGGCAGAAGTGACTGGGCTGAGCACTAATGCCTTGGGCGATCTGTTCGTCAACGCCCAGCATCCCGACGGCGACAACGCCTATAAGGAAGGCGTCAAGCCGGCACTGATCGGCTATATGGCCGGCTTCGATGCCGCCACCTTTACCGGCCCGTCCATGGCCATTCCTGACGTCAGCGATCAGGTTCATGTGGCGGCAGGCACCTATGTGACCTTTGCCCGGGCTGGTGATCAACTGGCCGACGGGCAGCTGATGGGCGGCGTTTATGATTTTGAAGGCAATCTGATGTATGTCTCCAATGCCCCTGATTTCAACGGCTTCGTGCCCTTAGGCGCCAACAAAGGCTATCTCTATACGGCCTGGGAAGGCGCCGGTCGCAATGGCGCCAGCGCCGTCAGCCGACTTTCCCTGCGCCGTGAAAAAGGCATCTGGCAGGCCGATCTGAAACAGTCAAAAATGCTTGATTTATCCACTATCGATGGCGGCTTCGTGATGTGTTCGGGCGTGGTAACGCCCTGGGGCACGCCACTGATGGCGGAAGAATATTTCTATTACGGCACCGAGGTCTGGAACCATCCGGACAACCACGATTCCGATGAAAAGGCCGGCTTTCTGGGCGGCAACGACATCTCCTACATCAAACCCAAGAACATGAACCAGTATCTCGGTCGCATGGCCAACCCTTATCGCTATGGCTACATGATCGAAGCCAACAACCCGGCCGCCGACGGTGCGCCGGAACTGGTCAAGCATTATGCCACGGGGCGCCTGAGCCACGAGACGGCGGCGATCATGGGCGATATGAAAACCATCTATATGAGCGATGATGATTCCGGCGCCTATGTGGGCAAAACCTACAACACCGCATCGGGCGGGGTGTTGTTCAAATTTGTCGCCGACATCAAGGGCGATCTCAGTGCCGGCACCCTCTATGCGGCGCGCCTGAAGCAGGATGCGGGCGATGATCCCACGGTAGTGGGTTTCGATGTGGACTGGGTCGAACTGGGTCATTCCGACAATGACGAGATTGCCGGCTGGATAAAGGATTACGACGGTGTTGAAGTCGCCGATTACGTAGAGGGAAAATCCAGCTACCTGTCGAACGAGGATGTCAATAACTGGGCCGAAGGAAAATTGGGCGTTGATCTCAATAATGATGGTGTAACCGGGTCCTATAAGGATGACCGCCCGGCCTTTCTGGAAAGCCGCAAGGCGGCGGCAGCGCTGGGCGCCAGCAATGAATGGGACAAGCTGGAAGGCGTGACTGCCAGGGGCAACAAGGTCTATCTGGGGATTTCAGCGATCTCGTATACCATGGACAAGACCTGGGGCCATCTCGACTGGGCCAGCGGCCAGCGCGACGAAAACAATGCCGGGGCCATCGCCCTCAACCGGGAAGACTGCGGTGGCGTCTATGTGGCGACGACGGGGGCAGACTATAACATCACCCGGCTTGACCCTTATGTGATCGGCAAAACCGTCGCCGACAACCGCTGTGATGCGGACCTGCCAGCCAACCCCGACAACATCCTGGCCCTGGCTGACGGCAGCCTGCTGATCGGCGAGGATGCGGGCAAGAAAAAACACGCGCTGGATATGCTGTGGCTGGTGCGCCCGTAGCTGCGGGCGCGGGAAAATAACCGGGGTCGCGAAACGCACGCTGGACATGCTTTTCCGGGGCTGGCCCCATTTATCCAATTAAAAGATACCAGTTTTATATAAAGGGACATGTGGTGGATACTACTGAAAATTTCGATGCAGTCGTCGTCGGTGCAGGCTTTGGCGGTATGTATATGCTCCATCGATTACGCGGAATGGGGTTGACGGTTCGGGTCTACGAGCGAGGCGACGGCGTTGGCGGGACCTGGTATTGGAACCGTTATCCGGGTGCGCGCTGTGACCTTGAAAGCATGGAGTACTCCTATTCATTCGATGACGACCTGCAACAGGATTGGAACTGGAGTGAAAAATATGGCACACAGCCAGAACTATTAAAGTATGCAAATCATGTCGCCGATCGTTTCGATTTGCGTCGTGATATCGTTTTTGACACCAAAGTTGTCTCAGCCCACCATGATCCGGACAGAAATATTTGGACACTTACGACTGATACCGGAGGGACCGCTACGGCCCGCCAGTTGATTCTGGCAACCGGTAATTTATCGACACCGCAATTGCCAAAAATAGAAGGTATTGCCAACTTTACGGGGCGCACTTTTCACACCGGGTTATGGCCGCGTGAGGGGGTCAATTTCAACGGCCGGCGGGTTGGCATCATTGGTACCGGATCATCGGCCGTACAGGCGATTCCACAGGTCGCCGAGCAGGCGTTACATCTGACGGTTTTTCAACGCACCGCAAATTTCAGTATCCCAGCCCATCATGGTCCTCTGGATGCCATCACGCGCGAGGCTCATAAAGAAAAATACAATGAAATCAGAGAAGCCGCCTATCAAACGCCGTTTGGTATCGCAAAATATGGCAGCCCCACACAATCGGCTTTTGACGTATCAGATGAGGAACGGCAAAAAACCTATGAACAAGCCTGGAAAACCGGTGGCCAGGCATTGCTGTTTTGCTATACCGATTTGCTGACCAGCCGAAAGGCTAACGAGACGGCGGCAGAATTTGTACGTCAACGCATTCGTGAAACCGTCAAAGACCCCGAGGTTGCCGAGCTGCTATGCCCCAAGGACCATCCCATTGGCACCAAACGCCTGTGTCTGGATAGTTTTTATTTTGAGACTTACAATCGCGATAACGTTCGCTTGGTTGATGTAAAAGAAACGCCAGTCACTAAGATTGACAAGAACACGGTGGTGGTTGGCGATAACGTATTCGAAATTGATGATTTGATTCTTGCCACCGGGTTCGATGCCATGACGGGTGCGGCAAAGGATATTGATATTCAAAATGGCACCGGCGAAAACCTGGCTGGTCACTGGGCTCAGGGCCCGCAAACTTATCTGGGGCTGATGGTCGCCGGGTTCCCGAATATGTACTTGATTACCGGCCCGCAAAGTCCCGGCGTCAAAAGCCAGATGATCCTGTCCATTGAGCATCATGTAGATTTGATTGCCCGTCTGATCCAGAAATTGCATGACGAAGATTTGAACAGCGTAGTCCCTGCGGCGTTGGCCCAGGACAACTGGGTTTCACATAATAATGAAGTTGCCAATTCAACTCTCTATCCAGCAGCTGCATCCTGGTATATGGGCGCTAACATCCCCGGAAAACCACGCATTTTCATGCCTTATGTGGGTGGTGTTAAACAATACCGCGCAACCTGTCAGGACATTATTGAAAATGGCTGGCGCGGGTTTGAATTCGAATAAGAAGATGCCAATGCCCGCCTAGCACCTGCCTAGCACCCACCGTGCACACCTCAACAGGCCCGATGGCAGCGACTTTGTTTCTAACAAGTGACACCGTTAAACCATGGAAAGATTTAATGAAGCTGGATCTATATCCGCGATTGAGGCATCAACACCACGGCCTGCAAAGGCCATGGCCATGGGGTGGATGTAAGCGTTGATCGACGCCTCCGAGAAATCAGACACCGTTCCGCATACAAACCCATATCGATGGACGATATTGGCGGGCGTTTGGCTGACTTATTACTGTTTTGGATTGACCATTGTGACACTGGCGCCTTTGGTCGCCGAAATCTCCAATGACTTAACACTTACCCATTCGCAAATGGGAGCCGTGTTAGGGGCATGGCAGCTGGTTTTTATTGTCTCCGCGATCCCCCTGGGTGTTTTGCTTGACCGCATCGGGACCCGACGCGGGTTAATGTTCGCCTTCATCGTGATTGCAACTTCTGTGGCGCTCAGAGCGACTGCTGATGGTTTTGGCAGTCTGTTTTTGGCTGTTGCTGTATTTGGCTTGGGCGGACCCATGGTCGCAATAGGCGCGCCCAAATTGATCAGTCAGTGGTTTGAGGGCAAAGAACGCGGATTCGCGATGGGTATTTATATGACAGCACCGACGCTGGGCAGTATGACAGGATTGTCGCTGACCAATAGCCTGTTTATGCCGATGTTTTCCGGAGACTGGCGCAGCGTTATGTTGCTTTATGCCGTTTTTATCATTTCTGCCAGTGTGGTTTGGTGGCTGATTACGGCGCATAAGGACAGCAAATCTGTTGAAATGTCCCTGGCTGCCGAGCCAAGAGAATCACAAAGAGACAATTTTTTCCGCCTGATCAGGATACCGGCCTTCCGGATTGTATTGGTGATGAGTGTGGGCATTTTCTTTTTCAATCATGGTTTGAATAACTGGCTGCCTGAAATTTTGCGCAGCAAAGGATTGAGTGCGACAGAAGCTGGCTATCTGGCTTCTATTCCCGCGGCATTTGCGGTTATCGCTTCTCTATTGATACCAAGGCTGGCGACAGCAAACCGGCGGATATGGATCTTGTTCATCATGTTTGCGGCATGTGGCATATCGTCACTGGTGCTTCAATCTGTCAATGGGGCGATATTGCCCATCGCACTTGTGCTGCAGGGGATCGCACGGGGCTGTATGATGACATTATCCATTTTGATTTTGCTTGATATGCCCCAGGTTGGCAGCAAGCGGGCCGGTGTGGCCGGCGGGATGTTCTTTTCTGCGGCCGAAATTGGCGGCGTCATGGGGCCTGTCTCCATCGGTGTGATGTCGGACTGGAGCGGCGGGTTTTCCTCGACCCTTTATATGCTGACGGCCGTCAGTGTTGTTCTGCTTGTCCTGTTAACCGCCCTCTGGCGCCAGAAGGATAAAAATGACAATCCGGTTTCTTAAACCGACCGCCCGTTTTCGGTCAATGCCCCCTACTCCTTCTCGACCGTGCCCAGATAAGGCAGGGAGCGGTAATCCTCGGCGTAGTCGATGCCGTAGCCGACGACAAATTCGTCGGGGATGGTGAAGCCGACGAAATCGACGGTGACGTCAACCTCGCGCCGTGAGGGTTTGTCGAGCAGGGTGCAGGTCATGATTTTTGTGGTGCCGCCGGCTTCCAGCAGTTTGCGGGCATAGGTGATGGAATTGCCGGTATCGACGATGTCATCGACCAGCAGGACCGTGCGGTCATCATTGACGTCGGGATAGCCGCCGATCAGCACCACATCGCCGGACGCCTTCTGTTTGCTGCCGTAGCTGCTGAGCCGCAGAAATTCCACATGACAAGGCCGCCCGGCCAGATCGAGGGCGCGCACCAGATCGGCCAGAAACACAAAGCTGCCCTTGAGCACCCCGATCACCGTCAGTTTGCCGCTCACTCGCTCGGCGATTTCGTGGGCCATGCCGTCGACCCGTTCGGCCAGTTGTTGGGCGCTGTACATTTCCTTGACGGTGGTCATGGCTGGTAACTCCTGCTCTTGATTGATCGGTAGATCTTGCGACTTTATCGATTATTTGCCGTTTTCCAAGCGGGCGAATTGCAATCGGCGCAAATAACCCCAAGTCTATATAAGCGCTGCCGCCCGCCTGACCGGCGATGGCGGATCTGAATGGCCTTTGGCGGGTAAGCGAAACGTCCGCTCCACCCGTGGCGGGAGACTGAAATGACATCTGAGGAAAAGCCGAAAAAAGCCAGGGCCGTCGGCATCAACCACATTGCCCTGGAAGTGGGCGATATTGCCGAGGCGGTGGATTTTTATGGCCGGTTTCTCGATTTTGAGATTGAAAGCCAGAACGAACGGGCCGCCTTCATCTATTTCGGCGACCAGTTCATCAATTTTGCCTGCGGTCGCAGCCAGGCCCCTGACGACCAGCGGCATTTCGGCATTGCCGTCGATGACAAGGAGCTGGCGCGCCAGACGCTTGTCGATATGGGCGTTGAGTTTATTAAGAACACGAAAAAATTTCTCGACTTTTATGACCCCTGGGGCAACCGGGTCGAGATCACCACCTATGAGAACATCCAATTCTCGAAGGCCGATCATGTGCTGCGGGGCATGGGGCTGGGCCATCTGCAAAAGACCGAAGGGGCGATTGCTGAACTGGCGAAAAAGAAGATGGCGCCCTGATCACATATTCCGCCGGTACTGCCCGCCGGCATCAAACAACGCATCGGTGATCTGGCCCAGCGAACAGACCCGGACCGCGTCGATCAGTACCGCAAAAACGTTTTCATTCTGTGTAGCTGCGGTTTTCAGGCGTTCTAACATTTCCGCGGCATCGTCGTTATGTGACGCTTGGAATTCCCTTAAGCGGGTGATCTGGCCCTGTTTTTCGGCCTCGCTCGAGCGCTGCAGCTCAGGGGTTTGTTCCTGCTCTGGCTGGTTCGGGTTGAGAAACGTGTTCACGCCGACGATCGGCAGGCTGCCGTCGTGTTTCAGGGTCTCGTAATGCAGGCTTTCCTCCTGGATTTTCGAGCGCTGGTAGCCGGTTTCCATGGCCCCCAAAACCCCGCCGCGTTCTGAAATCCGCTCGAACTCCTGTAAGACCGCTTCCTCGACCAGATCGGTTAGCTGGTCGATGATAAAGGCGCCCTGATTAGGGTTTTCGTTTTTCGACAGGCCCCATTCGCGGTTGATCACCAGCTGGATGGCCAGGGCCCGGCGCAGGCTGTCTTCGGTCGGCGTGGTGAAGGCCTCGTCATGGGCGTTGGTATGCAGGCTGTTGCAGTTGTCGTAAACCGCGATCAAAGCCTGCAGGGT
>JABMNT010000216.1 GCA_013203595.1 Rhodospirillales bacterium | reverse complement strand
GGGCCAAAGACCACATGGCGGGGGCATTTGTAATGGGCCAGGTTATCGCGGCAAAAGGCGATGATTTCCTGCTCCGTGACGGGTGCCGCATTGGCCATCAGTTCAACAAAGGCACAGGGCGTTTCTCCCCACTTGTCATCGGGCCTGGCGACAACGGCGGCAAACATGACGGCGGGGTGTTTGTGCAGGGTGTCCTCGACCTCGATCGAAGAGATATTTTCACCGCCGGAAATGATCACGTCCTTGGAGCGGTCCTTGAGCCTGATATAGCCGTCGGTTTCGATGACGCCCAGATCGCCCGAATGGAACCAGCCGCCGGCCAGGGCGTCGTGGGTGGTTTGCGGGTTCTTCAGATAGCCTTTCATGACGATATTGCCCCTGAACATCACTTCGCCCATGGTTTCGCCATCGGCCGGAACCCGCGTCATGGTCTCGGGATCCATCACCGTCAGATCTTCGAGGGCATGATACTTAACACCCTGGCGGCTTTTCCTGGCGGTCTGCTGCTCGATCGGCAAGGCGTCCCATTCCGGGTGCCAGGCGCATATGACCGCGGGCCCGTAAGTTTCGGTCAGTCCGTAGACATGGGTGACGTTGAAACCCTGTTCCTGCATCCGCTGCAGGGTGGCGGCGGGCGGCGGCGCTGCGGCGGTCATGACGTTGACTTTATGATCGAAGGCACGGCGTTCCGCGTCGGTTGCATTGATGACGAAATTCAGGACAATCGGGGCGCCGCAAAAATGGGTAACTCCATGATCACCGATGGCCGCGTAGATATTGCCGGCGGTGACCTGGCGTAAACAGACATTGGTGCCGCCAACCGCAGCAATTGACCAGGGGAAGCACCAGCCGTTGCAGTGGAACATGGGCAGGGTCCACAGATAAACCGGATGATGGGTCATGTTCCAGCCGACAATATTGGACATGGCATTTAAATAGGCACCCCGGTGGTGATAAACGACGCCCTTGGGGTCGCCCGTTGTACCCGAGGTGTAGTTCAGGGAAATGGCCTGCCACTCATCGGCGGGAAGCGACCACACAAAGGCCGGATCCCCTTCGTCCAGCAGCGCTTCGTAATCGATCTGGCCGAGGCGTTCACCCGCGCCGGTAAATTCGGAATCGTCAATATCGATAACCAGGATCTCGTGCTCAACCAGGGCCAGCGCCGCCTTGACAGTCTTCGAGAATTCCCGGTCCGTGAGCAGGACCCGGGCTTCACCATGGTTCAGGCAAAAGGCAATGTTGGCGGCATCGAGACGGATGTTCAGGGTATTGAGGACCAGACCGGCCATCGGCACCCCGAAGGCCGCTTCATACATTTCGGGTGTATTGGCGCCCATGATGGCGACTGTCTGGCCCGCACTGACGCCGCGCTTTGTCAGGGCGCTGGCGAGCCGGCGGGTGCGTTGGTAGGTTTCCGCCCAGGTGAACCGTTTTGCGCCATGGATGACGGAACAGTGGTCCGGATAAGTGGCGGCGGTCCGGGCGATAAAGGATATCGGCGAAAGCGCCGCAAAATTTGCCTCTGTTTGATCCATGTCAGTTTCAAAAAGTCCGGGTGCGGTCATTTTGTAGCCTCTTCGGTGACAGAATTGAAAACTCCCGTTTTACGTTAAGTGCTGGTAAAGGCGGGTTCAAACCGTACTTTCAAAAATCGCGTTTTTAACCCACACTAAGGCCTATTCGCAATCGGAACCATTCGGGCAGACAGAGGTGACCATGAGCAACCCCTATGAGGACGCATACCAACTTTCACGCGATGACCCCGCAGCCTTCTGGGCGGCGGCGGCACAGGACATTGACTGGATCAAACCCTGGGACAAGGTGCTCGATGACACAAACAAACCCTTCTACCGGTGGTTTGCCGGCGCCCAGTGCAATACCTGCTACAATGCCCTCGACCGCCATGTGGAGCGCGGCCGCGGCGAGCAGGCGGCGCTTATTTATGACAGCCCGGTAACCGGCAGCCAGCGCACCTATAGCTATGCCGCCCTGCTGGATGAAGTCGCGCGGTTTGCCGGCGTTTTGAAAGCCCAGGGTGTGAGCAAGGGTGACCGGGTCATTATCTATATGCCGATGGTGCCGGAAGCCGCCATTGCCATGTTGGCCTGTGCCCGGCTGGGGGCCATCCATTCCGTGGTTTTCGGCGGCTTTGCCGCCAACGAGCTGGCGGTGCGAATTGATGATGCAGAACCGAAAGTGATCGTCAGTGCCACCTGCGGGATTGAAGTCAACCGGGTCATTCCCTATCTGCCGCTGCTCAATACGGCGATTGAACTGGCGAGCCACAAACCGGCGGCCTGTGTCATCCTCGGACGCCCGGAACTGGCAGCGGAGCTGATGCCCGGGCGCGATGTCGACTGGGCCTCGGCCATGGCAGAAGCGGTGCCGGCCGATTGCGTTGCCGTCGCCGCCACGGACCCGCTTTATATCCTCTATACCTCGGGGACCACGGGCCAGCCAAAGGGCGTTGTCCGCGACAATGGCGGCCATATGGTCGCGCTTAAGTGGTCAATGAAGAATATTTACGATGCCGATCCGGGGGACGTCTATTGGGCGGCTTCGGACGTCGGCTGGGTGGTTGGCCACAGTTATATTGTTTATGCGCCGTTGCTGCACGGCTGCACGACCCTTTTGTACGAGGGCAAGCCGGTCGGCACCCCCGACGCCGGGGCGTTCTGGCGGGTCATCGCCGAGCATAAAGTCAAAATCCTGTTTACCGCACCGACGGCTTTTCGCGCCATCAAGCGCGAGGACCCAAGCGGCGCCCTGCTTAAAGACTACGACCTGAGCACCTTCAAACTGCTGTTTCTGGCCGGTGAACGGACCGACCCGGACACCTTGCACTGGGCCGAGGACAAATTGCAGGTGCCGGTCATTGACCACTGGTGGCAAACCGAGTCCGGCTGGCCTATTGCGTCCAATTGCATGGGTTTGCACGTGTTTGATGTGCGGGCCGGATCACCGAGCAAAGCGGTTCCCGGCTGGGACGTGCGGGTGCTGGACGAGGCCTGCAACGAATTGCCAACGGGCGAGATCGGCGCCATCAGCGTCAAATTACCGATGCCGCCGTCGTCGCTGCTGACCCTGTGGAATGCCGATGAGCGCTACCAGCAGGCCTATCTGGAAGAATATCCCGGTTATTACAAAACCGCCGATGCCGGATACATGGATGACGACGGCTATCTGTATATCATGGCCCGCACCGACGATATCATCAACGTTGCCGGTCACCGGCTGTCGACCGGCGGTATGGAGGAAGTGCTGGCCGGACATCCCGATGTTGCCGAATGTGCGGTTATCGGGGTCGCCGACCCACTGAAAGGTCAGGTTCCCTTTGGTTTTCTGATCCTGAACGCCGGTGTTACGCGGACCGAGGAAGACATTGTCAGAGAAGTTGTGCAGCGGGTCCGCGACCAGATCGGCCCGGTCGCGGCCTTCAAACAGGCGGTTGTCGTCGATCGCCTGCCGAAAACCCGTTCCGGCAAAATCCTGCGCGCCACCATGCAGAAAATCGCCGATCGCGAAACCTATAAAATGCCGGCCACCATTGATGATCCGGCGATCCTTGATGAAATTGAAGTGGCGTTGCAGTCCGTCGGCTATGGCAAAAACGTCTCCTCATAAATGTTGAAAGAAAAATAATGAACCTGAAAGACAAAGTGACGATCGTGACCGGCGCGGCGCAGGGCATCGGATTTGCCTGCGCCGAGCGGTTTGCCGCTGACGGCGCCCGGGTGCTGCTTGCCGATATCCAGCAGGACAAGGGCGAAGCTGCGGCCCAGGTGTTGCGCGATGCCGGTGGCGAGGCGCACTTTATGGCCTGTGATGTGGGTGACAAGGCCCAGGTTGATGCCCTGGTCGGCGAAGCGGTCGCGCGCTATGGCCGGCTCGACGTGATGATTTCGAACGCCGCCATCCTCCATGTCGCCGATATCCTGGAGCTGGAAGAGGACGACTTTGACCGGGTTGTGCGCATTAACCTGAAGGGGTTTTTCCTCACCGGCCAGGCCGCCGCCCGGCAAATGGCGGCGCAGGGCAGTGGTGCCATCATCAATATGTCGTCGATTCAGGCGGTGATCACCAATCCCAATCTGTTGTCCTACGCCATCTGCAAGGGCGGGATCAAACAGCTGACCGTTTCCATGGCCCTGGCCCTGGCCAGCAAGGGGGTGCGGGTCAATGCCATCGGTCCCGGCAGTATTGGCACCGATATGGTCAAAAGCCTGATGGTCGATGACGCGGCGCGCAAAACCATCATGTCGCGCACCCCCATGGGGCGGCTCGGCAAGCCTGAGGAAATCGCCGCCGTTGCGGCCTTTTTGGCCAGCGACGAGGCCAGCTACATCACCGGCGAAACCATCAATGCCGATGGCGGGCGTCTGGGCCTGAACTATACGGTGCCGGTGGCGGATTAGGCCAGCTTGTAGGCCTCAATCGCGGTATTGCGGTAAAAGTCCTGTTGTTCCTCATCACTGCAGCCGGCCAGAACCTCGTCCAGCAACTGCACCCATTGGGGATAATCGTGGGTGAGCACCGACACCGGCCAGTCGCTGCCATACATGGCGCGCTTGAACCCGAAACAGGCGAATGTGTGATCCACATAGGGCTTGATCTGCTCGGCGGACCAGGAGCGGTGATCGGCTTCGGTAATCACCCCCGATACCTTGCAGGTGACGTTGGGGAATTTGGCCAGTTCCCTGAGTTGCTGACGCCAGGGTTCAAACAAGCCGTGCTTGATGCCCGGCTTGCCGATGTGATCAAGCACAAAGCGCACATCCGGGCAGCGTCTGGCCAACTCAATTGCAAAGGTCAGGCCCCAGTGTTTGACGCATAAATCAAAGCTGAAATCGTATTTTGGGAGCAGATTCAGGGCGGTCAGGAAACCCGGTTCCAGACAATAGCCCTGATCCATCTGCGTTTGCATCAAGTGGCGGATACCCTTGACCGTTGGGTATTCCTTCAGTTTTTCCAGATCGACCTCAACCGCTGCCCCTTTTGTCAGGGGGGCGTGGGCGACAGATCCGCAGATGCGCCCGTCGCTTTCGGCCAATGACTGAACCCAGCGGGCTTCGTCCAGATGCTGACCGGCGGCAACATCGACTTCGGCAAAGACAATCTTGTCGACGACCACCTGGCCGCAGGCTTCGTTGTATTCCTTGAGGCCATGGGTGCGGTTGATCTGGGGCGCAGCGGACAGCCAGTCGTAACGCAGATGATCGATATCAAACAGATGGACATGGCTGTCGACGATGGGAAAATGGGGCACGGTCACGATCCAGTTGTTAATTCAGGCAAGCTCGTCCGGCGGTTTTCCGCCTGCATACACCAGAAGGTAGACAAATTGGAATTACAGATCAACCCGTTTGGAGAGGCGACTTCCTCCGTATAAATGGAAAATTTGACAGGTTTTGGTTTTTCCATTGCGGCAGACTCCGCTAATCTGGACCCGCGTCTTATATCCAGGCGCAGTTACTTAGGAAAAATAAAGTGGCAACTTCACCCCTGTCCGAATTGGAACTCCGCCGTTTTAACCCGCTGGTGCGTCTGCGTGCGCATCTGGTTGAGCGCATGGTGAGGGCAAAAAACCGCCAGGCGGAAGCCACGCTCAGGCGTATTCCGGCGCTGTGGGCAGCGCTTGAGGAATATGCCAGGGGCTCTTCGGTAACCGGCGCCTCCATGTCCGATTACCTGACCCTCTACGAGCAGGTCCGGCTGCGCAAGCCGAAGGAGGTGCTGGAGTTTGGCACCGGATTTTCGACCGTTGTCCTTGCCCATGCGCTGCTCGCCAATGCCGCTGACGGGGGCGAGAGCGGGCGGATCACGTCCATGGAGGAGGACGCTGGCTGGACGGCGACCGCCCTTGGTAATCTGCCGGCGGATGTCAAACATCTGGTTGAAATTGTCCACAGCCCGAAAGTCGACGGTTTTTATAAGATGTTCCGGGGCGTGCAATATACCGCGATACCGGAGCGGGCCTATGATTTTGTCTTTTCCGACGGCCCGGAACGCCATTCCCTGGTCAATGGCGACAAGCTTTTTGATCTCGATCTGATCAATGTGGTCGGCAAATCGGAAAGCCCGATTTTTGCCCTGGTCGACAATCATTATCTGACCTTCTATGTCCTGCAGAAGGTCTTCGGCACCCGGCTGGCCCGCTACAGTGTGCGCCACCGCCTGATGTTTGTCGGCCCCGTCAGCAAACACGACCTCAGGCATTTGCGCAAAGAAATCTTCCTGCCCGACTTGCGGATCGCCGGGACGGTGGAGTTCAAACTGCGCATGGCCCTGGACTCGGAGTATCAGTTCGACTGATCGTTTGCCGGTTTGGATGCGAGAAAATCCCTGAACCGGCGCGCCACGGCGGGTGGCTTGACGGTTGGTCGGCCCAGGTTTCTGGCTGATCCGGGGGCGATCTTCAGGTGAACCAGATGCGGTCCGGGCCGGCTCAGGGCCTGGGTCAGGGCCTTCTCGAAGCCTGACAGCGCATTGCATGTATAGCCGTGCAGATAGCCGCAGGAGGCTGCGATCTGGGCGAAATCAACGCCCGGTGATACGGTCGGTTGCCCGCCAGTCGAATCATAGCTGGCGTTGTCCATGACCACATGGATCAGGTTTTCCGGCGCGCAGGAACCGATGGTTGCCAGCGAGCCCATTTTCATGAGCAGTGCGCCGTCGCCATCGATGACGATGGTTTTCCGGGGTGTATTCAGGGCGACCCCCAACCCCATGGCCGCCGCACAGCCCATGGATCCGACCTGATACAGATGCTGCGGCCGATCCGCCAGGGTGAACAGTTCGCGGCCGCTTTTGCCGGTGGTGGCGATCAGTGCAGCACTTTGGGGCGCATGGGCCAACAGGCGCTCGAGCGCCGCCATGCGGGACGGCAGCGGGCTGGCGTCGGTAAAATCATGGATCCGACCGGCGGGTAGGGAGCGGCTTGCCTGCGGCTGGCCGGTGCCATCGGCGACACTGCCTTTGGCCATGGTAAAGGCGTAGGGGAGCCCGGATTTTTGCATCGACTGGTCGGCGGTGTTCAGGGCCTTCTCGATATCGCGTTTATCCGATGGAAAGTCAGCGTGCGGGATTTCCATGACATCCAGCATCTGATGGGTGATCCGGCCCATCAGTTCGTGCTGCGGCTCATCGGCAAGCCCTGGCGCACCGCGCAGCGTGGTGATCAGCAGGGTCGGAATCTGAAACGGATAGTTCAGCGAGGTCAACGGATTGACGGCATTGCCCAAACCGGAGTTTTGGCACATGACCACGGTTTTGCGCCCGGCCAGCCAGGCGCCTGCGGCGATCGCCACCGCTTCGCCTTCGCTGGTCGCAGCCACATAGTCCAGGGTGGGGCTGGTGATCGTTGTGTTGATGAACGGTGTCAGGAAGGAGCAGGGCACACCGCAATAGAAATCATAGCCGAGCGCCTTCGCCGGATTAAGGAAATCGTCGGCTTCGATCACAGAAAACGCCCCGCCGCCATCAGGTCCGTCGCATCATCGACGTCCAGCCACTGGCCCGGCACATAGACCACGCCAATCTGGTGACCGCGCGCAGCGATGCGGTCAAACAGCTCGACAAGGCCTGCGGTTTGCAGAAGGCCATCTTTTTGCAGGGCCTCGATCTCGTCGCCCACAATCCGGCTTCCTTTTTCCGTCATCCGGGCCAGGCCAATCCATTCCGCATGGATCTGATCTTCCGGCAATTCGTGACCCATGGCTTTCAGATAGACCGGCGCATCTTCGAGAAAATCCGGGGAAGAGCCCCGGTTGCAGGCAACAAAGTCCCTGATCCATTTCGGGTCTGATGATTTCCTGTCGCGCCACAGGGCGTCCGCCGCAATAACGATATCCGCGTCATGGTCGAACAACTGGTCAAGATAGTACTGGCGAAACAGAACGTCACCATAGGCAATGACACAGGACCCCTGAACAGCTGATTTGGCGCAGGCGAGGCTGGCAACTTCGCCGGTCGCCGCAAACAGATCATTGTCGGCGTAAGTGACTGAGGGCAAATTGATCTGCTCCTTTTTGTAGCCGCGGACAACGGTGATGTCATTCACACCGGAATTTTTCAATGATGAAATAAGCCGGCCGAGCAGTGGCTCGCCACGCACATCAATCATGCATTTGGGTTTGTCTGCGGTCAATGCCCCGAGAGCGGCACCACGCGAGGCGGCCAGAACCACGGCGCTGCGGCGCTCAGTGCGCGACGGCAGATAGCGTTTTTCGGCGGCTGACAATTCATCGTTTCCGGCGAGCTCGAAAACCTCGCTGACGGTGACCATTTCCTTGTCAACGCCTTCGATGGACTGTTCACGGAAGATCCTGCGCGAGGTTTCGCGCATCGCGGTAATCGACGCCCGCATGTTATGGTTGGCCCAGATGGCGACCGAAATCCCGGCATCGCGGTAGGTATCGGTCGGGGTCCAGGGGTATTTAGTCGGGACAATAACCACCGGGCAGCGGTTTGCCCATTCTTTGGTAAAGGCCAGCACTTCATCGGCGCTCGATTTTTTCGAATGGATCAGAACCGCATCGGCACCGGCCGCATGATAGGCTTCGGCCCGTTTCAGGGCTTCTGCCATGCCCAGCCCGGAAATCAGCGCCTCGAGGCGGGCGACGATGGAAAAATCGTCATCGCTCTGGCTGTCCTTGCCGGCTTTGATCTTGCCGCAAAATTCATCCATATCGGCCAGCGGCTGGCCTTCGCCCAAAAACGAGTTGGTTTTCGGAAAGATTTTGTCCTCAATGCAAATCGCGGCGATCCCCCGCTGGCCCAGCTTGCTGACGGCGCGACGCATATTGTTGAAATTGCCCCAGCCGGTATCGCCATCAACCAGGATCGGTATGGTCGTGCAATCAGCCATAAATTCCAGCACTTCGAGGATTTGCGTCCACGAGGCTTCGTTGTTGTCGCGGACACCGAGCGCTGCCGACATGGAAAGACCGGAGGCCCAAATGCCGGAAAATCCGGCTTC
This sequence comes from Rhodospirillales bacterium, assembly GCA_013203595.1. GTDB lineage: Bacteria > Pseudomonadota > Alphaproteobacteria > Rhodospirillales > Casp-alpha2 > JABMNT01. The sequence goes on along the minus strand of JABMNT010000216.1, from coordinate 19,999 downwards.
TTCGACGATTTTGGCGGACAGGCCATTATGCGCTTCCATCAGAAACTCAAGATCCGGAGATTGGAGCATTGCCCGCAACCGGCTCGCCTTGCTGGGCGTTGCGGCTGTTACGGCGTGGTGTTGGGCGGTGTTGGCGGTCATGGTTTGGTCCTTGTGTCAGGTGGATGGTGCAGGCAGCGGATCGCTGTCCGCAACTTTCAGTTTGTTCAGGGTGGCAGCAACGGCGGCAAGGGCGCCGTCGATCTGTTGTTCGCCCAGGTGACCGATGCAGCCCATGCGAAAGCTTTCGGCGACGGTCAGCTTGCCCGGGTAGATGACGAAGCCCCTGTGCTTGAGCCCCGCATAAAAAGCCTCAAAGCAGAATTCCGGGGTGCGGGGCATCCTGAAGGTGACAATGATCGGGGCCTGCAGGTGGTCGGGCAACAGGGTCTCGAACCCCAGGCGACGCATGCCGGCCACCAGCACGCGGCAATTGTTCCGGTAGCGGCGGAGACGGGCCGGGGGGCCGCCCTCCTGGTGCAGTTGCTCAAGCGCCGCATCGAGGGCTGCGATCACATGGGTCGGCGGGGTGAACCGCCATTGCCCGCTCGTCTTCATGGTTTGCCATTGATCAAACAGATCCAGACACAGCGACGGCGAGTTTCCCCGGGACGCCTGTAGGGCGTTTGTTTCGATCAGGGCAAAGCCCAGACCGGGAACCCCCTCCAGGCATTTGTTGCTCGATGCGATCACTGCTTCGAAGGCGATGGTGCTGGCGCTCAGGGGAAGCGCGCCAAAGGCACTCATGGCGTCAATGATCAGTTTGCGGCCGGCGTCTGCGACGATCCCGGCAATCTCTGGGATCGGATTCAAAATGCCGGAAGTGGTTTCGCAATGAACGGCGATCACATGGGTGATGTCGGGTTGTCTGTGCAGGCGTGCGGCCAGAGCGGCGGTGTCATTGGGGATGTTTTCCGCTGATTCGAGGGTCTCGAACCGGCGTCCGAGGATATCCAGAATCCGGGCGATACGCTGGCCATAGGCCCCGTTGATCAAAACCAGTGCCTTGTCAGTTTTGCCGATCAGCGTGCCCAGTGTGGCTTCGACGGCAAATGTGCCGCTGCCCTGGACAGGCACGCAGACATGGCTGTCGGTTGCGTCGGCCAGGTCGAGCAGCCGCCTTTGGATGCGCCTGTTGGTTTCAATAAAGGTTGCATCACGGGATCCCCAGTCGCGCAGCATGGCCTGTTTGGTAAGCTCTGAGGTGGTCAGGGGCCCCGGTGTCAGCAACCACGGATCCCTTTGATCTTCCTGCATAAATTGACCCCTGAAAATGAATTGGCGGATAGGACCAAGTGGGCAAAGCGATTGCAAGTCCCGATCCGGGAATTTCCGGGTTTAGAGATAAAAGTGAAAACACCGGGCAATTTCGGTCAGACTCTTTGCCTTTGGGTATGTGGTTTTGACCGAATTTCTGGGCTTTACGATGCAATGGGTATGGCAGGCTTGTGAGGGTATTCTGGAAAAGCCGGTTTGCGAATCCGATTGATCCATATCAAATGGTTTCCAATTTCAGTGTGTTAGGCTTTTTAATTATTTTGTTCCTGTTTCGAAAAAATTCTGTCAGGAGTATAAATCATCATGATCACGGACCGTATTGATAATATTACGCGCATTCCTGAAAATTATCGCTCACCTGTACCACCGGCGCCAAAAAGCGTAAAAATTGAACTGACGGCGCGCTGTGATTTTCAATGTTTCTTTTGTGCAACCGGCTATAAATTGCGCGAGAAGAAGGACATGGAATGGGCGTTATTTGCCCGCCTGGCCAGGGAAATGCGGGAAGCCGGTGTTGAAGAATTAGGGCTGTTTTATCTGGGTGAATCTTTTCTGTCGAAAGATCTGGTTCGGGCGATAAAGTTCGCAAAAACCGAATTGGGTTATCCCTATGTGTTTTTGACGACAAATGGACGGTTGGCAAAATTCGATGCGGTCAGGGCCTGTTATGAAGCCGGGCTGGATAGCCTCAAATTTTCATTCAATTGGGCGGACCCGGAGCAATGCAAGGAAATTACGCGCGTCGATGCCTTTGATACGGTGGTCCAAAACATCAAGGATGCCCGTCGTGCGCGCGATGAAGTGGCGGCGGAAACAGGGCATCGCGGTGGTTTGTATGCATCGTCAATCGAATACGACGGCGAGCAGCTGGTTCGGATGAAGGAAGCTGTGGCTTTGATTGAGCCCTCTGTTGATCAACATTACTGGCTTCCGCTCTATGGACAAGCCGGATTGACCGCCGGCGCCCGCGGTACCGTACCGGTTGCCGGAAATATCGGACGGGCCGCCAACAAGCGCGATCCGCTGCCCTGCTGGTCAATATTTACAGAGGGCCACGTCACCTATGATGGCAAGCTTTCCGCCTGCTGCTTCGATCATGATGGTCGTTTCAATATGGGCGATTTGACCAAAACACCCTTTGTCGAGGCGTGGAACGGGACGGCGTTTCAAAAGCTCCGTATGGCTAATCTGGCAAAGGATGTCAGGGGAACAGCCTGCGAACAATGCGTCGCCTATCAGGATCATAAAGTCGATGTGGCGCGTGCCGATTAAAAAAACGCCCGGTTCCTTATCGGTAACCGGGCGTTTTATCGGATAGTTCACGGATGCCTATTGTGGCTCGACGGGCTCCGCTGGTGTTTTGCCAAACACACCTTCAACGGTTGGCTCCTTCGGTGCCGGTGCCGGAGCCGGGGCAGGGCGTTCGATGCGGCCGACAATGCCGTCGGGGGCGGTTGCCGCACCCGGTGTATGGACGGTGCCGGCCCGGGCTCTGGCGATAGCGACCAGACGCTCAAGCTCGTTGCCCTTGCACAGGCCGAGGCCAACCGGGTTCTGGGGTTTGATGTTTGGTGAGTTCCAGTGCGACCGGTCGCGGATCGAGTTGATGGTTGGTTTGGTGGTGCCCACCAGTTTTGAGATCTGGGCATCGCTCAGTTCGGGATAATTCTTGATCAGCCAGGCAATGGCATTCGGGCGGTCCTGGCGTTTTGATACAGGGGTATAGCGGGCACCTTTGCGTTTGGCGCGGGCTTCCGGAACATCGCTTTTCGATATTTTCAAAGATGCCAGGGGATCGGCTTCACAGCGGGCAATCTCTTCCTTGCTCAACTCACCGGCGGCAAGCGGATCGAGGCCCTGCATGCCAGTTGCCACTTCATCGTCAGCGATGGCCTGGACTTCAAGTTCATGCAGGCCACAGAAGGTCGCTACCTGTTCAAAAGTGAGTGTCGTATTGTCAACAAGCCAAACGGCCTTCGCCTTTGGCATCAACGGATGCGCCATTGTCTTTATATCCCATTCCAGATGTATTTGCGCTGATCACAAGACTCAGATGATCATTTGCGGCCTTTATAAACCGCGTATTGCCATCGGGTCAAACAACGAAAAGCCCAAACTCACGTCTTCAGCATGATTTTACCGATATGTTGGCTCGATTCCATGAGGGTATGGGCGTCAGCCGCCTGTTCGAGCGGAAATGTCCTGAATATAACCGGTTTGACCTTGCCGGCGGCAATCAGCGGCCAGACCTGCTGTTTCAGGGCCGCTGCGATCTCGCCTTTGCGCGCGATGCTCTGCGGACGCAATGTGGCACCGGTGATCGTCAGCCGTTTCAGCATGACCGGCATAAAGTTGACTTCCGCCTTGGCGCCCTGCAGGAAAGCAATCTGGACCAGCCGGCCATCCGCTGCCAGTGACTTGATATTTCTCGCGATGTAATCGCCGCCGACCATGTCGAGGATGACATCGACCCCCTTGCCACCACCAAATTCCCGGGCCGCTTCGACAAAGTCTTCGTCCCGGTAGTTGACGGCCCGCTCGGCACCCAGATCGAGACAGGCCTGGCATTTTTCCGCGTTGCCGGCCGTCGCCATCACCCGGGCTCCCCGTTGGCTGGCGATCTGGATGGCGGTTGTGCCGATACCGCTTGAGCCGCCATGGACCAGAAGTGTTTCGCCGGGCTGAAGGGCGCCGCGTTCAAAGACATTGCTCCACACCGTAAAACAGGTTTCCGGCAGGGCCGCCGCTTCGAGCATGGACAGGCCGGCGGGTATGGGCAGGCATTGTAACGCGGGTGCGGCGACGTATTGGGCATAGCCACCACCGGCGACAAGCGCGGCTACCTTGTCGCCAACGGCCCAGTCAGTCACCTGGTTGCCGATCTGGACAATTTCACCGGAAACTTCCAGCCCCGGAATATCCGTTGTGCCTGGTGGCGGCGCATAGTTTCCCATGCGCTGGATGCAGTCGGGTCGATTGACCCCTGCGGCCTCGACCCGGATCAGGACCTCGGACGGGGCGGCTGTCGGCAGCGGGCGAATGGCTGGCTTCAGCATTTCAGGTCCGCCGGGCTGGGGGATTTCAATACAGGTCATTGTTGCTGGTAATGGCATGGGCTTGTCCTCGTTATCGGAAACTTGATACCTTTCCCCCGTATCTAGTAGTTTGTATATGTACAGACAAGACAACTTCCTGACAGGGGGGCGATGATATGGATACGGATGATCTGGAACCAGTGAAGAAGAAAAAGCCGCTCAAGGACCTGGATGTCATGTCGATCGAGGCTTTGGGTGAATATATCGAGGAAATGGAAACGGAGATTGCCCGGGTCCGGGAAAAAATCGCCTTCAAGGAAAAAGCCCGGCAGGGGGCTGAAAGTTTCTTTAAGTCGCGGGGATAGGTGCGGAGCCAGTCTAACCGGGGCGTTTGTTTGCTGGTTTGCGCGAACGTAAAAACAACAGCCATCCAATAAAGCCGAACAGCAAGACAATGACCAACCATCCGGTACGCGGCCCGAAGGGGCATTTCGACCCGGCAGGCGGACCCCAGGAGCCGCCTGAGGGTGACGCGATGACATGCAGGCTAGGCAGGATCAGCCAGAGGCAAAGCACGATCCATGCGCCTGTAGCGCTCATGGCAGAGACTTTCCGGCAACCAGGAGGATAATCAACCGACCTCTCCTGTTCGAATCGCCCCGGTTTATCGGGTAACAATGTTCATGGTGTTTGCAGATTTCTCGCACAGATAGGTCTCTCAAATAGTGGCTATCGCCAGGGTCGATAAATGCTTCGAAAACCTGCCCATTGTATGGCGAATAGGCGAATTAACCGAATTTTAAAGGCCCCCAGCTATAGTCCTCATTGGGTGAAAAGTCATGCTAATGACTTCCAATCCTCCCTGTTAAACTCGCCGCTCCGCCGTTTGGGGCGGCTTTTTTTGATTTTGTGTACAATCATAATCATTTAACCTCAAATACCAATTCTTCTATTGACCGCGATGGCGATGTCTTAGTACAGTCCGGCTGCTTATCTGATTAAACGTTTCAGGCGAGTTTGACAGGGAAATAGAATATAAATCAAAGGGGCTGTCGGTAACGACAGCCCCTAAATAATTGGTAGAACCATTTTTTCTGAAATCGCGCTAACCTTATGATTTAAAACAATTAAACAATACATCCACAGGATGTATGGGGCGGAATTTATTATGTCTTCAATGGTGCGCGCCGAGACCCGGTCTGACTTTACCTACAATCTGGATATCCCCACCCGGTGGGGCGATAATGACATGCTGGGGCACCTGAATAACGTCGTTTATTATCGCTTTTTCGAGGCCGTGGTTGTCAAGTTCATGACCGACGAATTCAAACTAAACTGGCGTTCCGACACGGAAAATGCGCAGGCCGTTGAAAGTCTTTGCCGGTTCCATCGCCCGCTCAGTTTTCCCGATCTGATAACCGCCGGTTTGCGGGTCGGCAGGATTGGCACTTCCAGCATTACATTCGAACTGGCGCTGTTTGGCCCCGGCCAGGAGACGGCCGCGGCAACCGGTCATGTGGTTGAGGTGCTGGTCAATGTGGAGAGCGCAAAATCCACCCCTATTGACCAGACACGCCGCGCCCTGCTGGCTAAATTTACCAGGCCGCAGCCGGCATAATAAAAAGCGCGCCCCGATATTGGGGGCGCGCTTTCTGGTCAACTGGCTGACGAGGGGGGGCGTCAGGCAGCTTTCTTATGTTCAATCGCCTTGCTGCTGATGGCAATGGTGCGGGGTTTCTTTTCTTCCGGAACCTCGCGAACAAGTTCAACCGACAGCAGGCCGTGACTTAGATCGGCCCCGGTGACCTTGATATGGTCGGCGATTTCAAAGCGCCGCTCAAAGGCGCGACCGGCAATGCCGCGGTGCAAATAGGTCGCGCTGTCATCTTCTGTGCCGGCAAGTTTGCCGGTAATGGTGAGCGTGTTTTCCTTGGCAGTGACATCCAGGTCCTGTTCGCTGAATCCGGCAACCGCTAGGGTCACACGGTACTTGTCTTCGCCTACCTGTTCGATGTTGTAAGGCGGATAAGCCTGGGCGTTGGCATCCCATTCGGACGCCGTATTCATGAGCCGCTGCATGCGGTCAAAGCCAACGGAATGACGGAAAAGGGGTGATAAATCGAGTGTACGCATAGCCATATTCTCCTTTAATGAGCTACATGGTGTGGGTGAGGCCGCTTGTTTGCCTGCCTCGGATTTTACCCGGATACCGGGCGCTTTTGTCGCTGAACCCTCAATAGGCATCCATCGACAAAGCAGACATAGGCAGGGCGGTTTTGCCCTGCAAGTGTCTTTCTTAAAAAAATTGAATTATTCGGCTGCGGCCGCTTCGTCGCGCCAGACAACTTCATACAGGGTTGGATCTTCGTCAAACCCCTTCATGGCGTAGCCACCGCGATTGATGAACTTGTAGGGCTTTCCGACGCAGATTCCCCGGACAATGTCTGATACAAAAATTTCATCCGCCTGGGCCTTGTCGACAATCCGCGCCGACATCTGAACAACGGTCCCAAACAGGTCGTTGTCTTCGGCAATGGGTTCACCGGCATTCAAGCCGATTTTCAAATGCAGTGGCAGGTCCGGGTTTTGCTGATTGTGGATCATACATTGGCGCTGCATTTGAATAGCCGCGTCAACACTATCGGTAATCCGTGAAAAAGACGCCATAATGCCATCACCGGTATGTTTGATTTCCTTGCCGTTGCAATCGGTCAGGGCGTCCCGGACAACCCGGTTATGGGCACGTACCACCTTTTGCGCGCCGGCGTCACCCAAGGCCTGGGTCATGGCTGTGGAGCCGGCAATGTCGGTAAACAGGACGGTGACCGGGCCTGCCTGCTGGGCCTTCTGTTTCGGCTTGTTCCACTCGGTCAAGGCGCTTTGCATATGTCGACTGGCGGCATCCTCGTCCTGATAGTAGGTGTTCATGGCATTGCGGCCCGCCTGAAACATTTGCATGTAACGGGGGTCCTGCATCAGGTAATCTTCGTATTTTCCGGCAAATGTTGCGGCATGGGATTTCTTGAAACCCATGACACGGACGCTGTCCGCCAGCACCTTGGCGCGGGACTTTTCATCAAGGTCACGCGACTGGGCTAGGGTTTCGCAGGCACTGGCCAAAAACAGGTTTACGCCGAACTTATTAAAGTTATCGAGTTTTTTCTGATCGGTATTTGCCCCCTCCAGAGTATTGGTCAGAAACTCCATCATGTATTTCTTCTGTTTTTCCGCATGGGGAGACAGGGTTTCGACAATTGCCTGGGGGTCCGGGTCCAAACCGCCATTCGCTTTGGAGACGCCCTCATCGTCACCCTTTATCGCTGATTTCAGGCGTTCGTCGGTTTCGTTTTCGTCGGCTGTTTTCTGTTTTTCATCAATATGGAACTCGTCGATTCCTTGCATCGCCTGGTCAAGTGCGTTGCGCTGTGTCTTGCCTTCGTCGACAGCGGCCTGTTTTTTTACCGATCTCGCTGCTGCTTTGACTTGTGCGACAGCCGCTTTGCGTTGCTGGTTGGCCCGTGCCTTGGCCTCGCGCTCGGCCAGTGTGGTGCCTTTTAACTGGGTGACCGCAATGCAGGTTGCACATAATAAAAACGTAGTGACGAAGACGACAAAATGCACATTCGATTCAAAGTTACCTTCCATCCGGTAACCGAATATCATGGTCCCGTGTAAAACATTGTAGGTTATGATGGTAAATATGGCGGCAAGCGTAATGCTGATCAGCGACACCACCAGCAGTTTGACAATCAACCCGACCAAGGTGGTTTTTTTGCCGTCTTTCTTTTTTTTCCTGGGTTTGCTGTCGGTCCACTGGTCGCCACCGAAGGAGCCGCCGTATTCGTCGCCGCCGCCGTCGTTGTCTTCCTCATACCAGTCGTCGTCGCTTTTCTGGGCTGAGTTGCGGATGGCTTCGCTTTCATCCTCGGCCGTGCGTCCGGCCGCCGGGATGTCTGCGCTTTTGTATATGACGTAGTCCCGATGGGTGCTCAGTTCCGGGTCATAGACTTCCCGAATGACCTTTACCGCATCAATCCCAGGCTGGCGATCAAGCATTTTCCCTTCGTCGACAGCCATTTCCTTTTGGCCACCTTCGAACTGCGCGTGGATGCTCCAGCGGCTTCCCTGCAGGACATGAACTTCATAATGGGTCTGGACGGGCATTGGTCCCTCGCCAAGTTACTATAGACAACTTTATTGGCGGATTAGATTTGTTCCTGCCAATTAGATGCTTCGCCGACTTTACAACAGTAAAAATTCAAAATTAATTTAACGTTAACTATGATTCTAATGCTATCAAATAATGTGATTGATCTCAATTACCATATTTGTACAAGGCGGCTTTGATAACAGGGCCGCATTTACAGCTCGCCGCCCGGTCAAACAAGAAAACGCCCGGTTGCGGGCGTTTTCTGTAAGTCTTCCGGCAGAGAATGGTGGTATAGGAACCGTTAGTTCTTAAGACCAATCCCTGAAAAACGCTTGTTGAATTTGGCCAGTTGGCCGCCGCTATCCAGCAAACGGTGGACGCCGGTCCAGGCTGGATGGGTTTTCGGGTCAACATCCAATTTCAGAACATCGCCCTCCTTGCCCCAGGTTGAACGCGTTTCATAAGTCGCGCCATCGGTCATCTGAACCGTGATGGTATGGTAATCGGGATGGGTATCTTTTTTCATATTCGTGCTCCGCAAATCAAGGCGCATGGTATAGGCGACAAAACCTCAATGATCAAGCGGACTTTTGCAGGTTTTTTCCATCGACTTTTTTAAGCGCAGGGAACCTCCAGATAACAAGCCCGACAACCACGGCCATCACACAGGCGCCGCCGAAATACGGCCAATTCATGCCGAAGGTGGAGAACAGCAATCCCGCCCACGCCGGGCCGGCAACGCGGGCCAGGGTGGTTGCCGATCGCGTCACTCCCATCATGCCGCCCTGTTCTTCTTCACCGGTTTGTAGCGATATCAGGCTATTGAGCGCGGGAGAAATAATTGAAAACCCATAGGTCGCTATCATCATTGCCGGTATCAGTACCCACAGATTGCTGGCAAAAGGGATCATGGCAATGCCAATGGTCAGGGCAATGGAGCCCTGCAGCAGTAAACTGGTTTCACCGAAGCGTTTTGCCATCCGTCCGATCAGCCCGCCCTGCATGGCGGCGTTTAACAGGCCGATGAGGGCGAACAGGTAGCCGTTCTGCTCCGGTCCCCAGCCAAACTGTCGCCGCGACCACAGGGCAAATGTGGCCTCGATGCCGGCAAAGGCAAATATCGCCAGAAAGGACAGGGCCAGAAGCAATCGAATATTGGGTATTTCGAGGGCGGTGCGGAATTGCCGAAGCCGGGAGACCTTCGGTTTGGCTGCGATGCGTGCCAGAATTTCGTCGGACAGGGACTCTTTCAGTGTAAATATTCCCAGTATCAACGCTGCCGCAGACAGCCCTGCGGCGGTAAAGGCGGGACTTTGAAAATCCGCGTGCAGTGGGTCGCTGCCGGCCATGATGCCGCCGATGGCGGGGCCGAGAATAAAGCCAAGCCCGAACGCCGCGCCGACCACACCCATGCCTTTGGCCCGGTTTTCGCGGGTCGTGATATCGGCCACATAGGCGAACGCGGCGGATATGTTGCCGGCCATGAATCCACCCGCTATACGGGCCGCAAACAGCACCCACAGGCTGTCGGCCAGACCCAGCCATACATAGGTAAGCATTGCCCCGGCCAGACTGACGAGCAGGACAGGTCGCCGGCCAATGCGGTCGCTCATTCGCCCCCAGATCGGTGCGGCAATAAACTGGGCCAGCGAATAGCTGGCCATCAACAGGCCAACCTCAAACGGACTGGCCTGATAGTATTCAGCAAAGAACGGCAGCAGCGGGATAATGATACCGAAACCGATCAGATCGATGACGACAACGAGGAAAAGGACCAGCATGTATGAAGTGTCGCCTAAATCAGGAGGTTATCGTTGCGTCAGTTTGAGTTCGATGCGGCGGTTGCGGCGCTTGGAAATTTCGTCATTGCGGGTATCGAGCGGATGAAATTCACCAAACCCTGCAGCAACCAGGCGGTTTGCCGGGAGCCCGGCATTGACCAGATGCTTGACCACCGAGATGGCCCGGGCCGTTGATAGTTCCCAGTTGGACGGATAGCGCTCGGTGCTGATCGGGTCGTTATCGGTATGACCATCTACGCGCAATATCCAGTCAATTTCACCGGGAATTTCGAGCGCGATTTCCAACAGGGTTGTCGCCAACTGGTCCATCTGTTCCTGGCCACTGGCGCCAAGGACCGCCTCACTTTTGGCAAACAGGACTTCGGACTGGAAAACAAACCGGTCGCCAACGATCCGCACGTCCTGACGTCCGCCCAAAACTTCGCGCAGGCGCCCGAAAAATTCCGACCGGTAGCGCGACAATTCCTGCACCTTGCTGGCCAGCGCCGCGTTCAGGCGTTGCCCCAGATTGGCAATCTGCACATTTTTTGCCTTGGCATCGGCTTCTGAAATTTCGAGGGCCGTCCGAATTTGCGCCAATTGCGCCCGCAAGGCCGACATCTGCTGGTTGAGCAGGGCGACTTCGGCGCGGGCACTTTCGGAAAATTCCTTTTCCGTCAGCAGGGTCTTGCCGGTTTCAGACAGTTTTCCGGCCATCTCCGCGATCTGGCCCTCCATGTCTTTCTTGAGCGCCTCCAGCAACTGAATTTGGCGATCCAGGGTGGCAATCTTCTGGATGGACTCCCGAGATGCCGCCTGTGCCTCCGCCAGGCTGATTTGTCTGGTTTCTGCGGTTTTCTGCAATTCCGATATCTGCTGTTCAGATTCGGTTGAGCGTTTTTGCAGAATGGAAATGCGGGTTACAGCTTCCTGCAACTGACGCTGCAATTGTTCAATGATCTCTTGATCACGGTTTGCCTGGGCTGTTAACGCCGAAATCGCGTCGCTGTCGGTGTCCGATTTATCCTGCAGCTTATCTATTTCCGCTTCTCTGGAAATGGATTCATTTTGCAAACTGGCCAATTGCTCGGCGGAAAGCGCCGACTGGTCTCGCAGTTCAGATATTTTCTTATCGGAATCTTCCAGGTCGCTGATAAGACGAGCCGCATTGGTTTCCGATTCAGTCAGTTTTTCGCGTAAAGATAGAATGGTTGAGAACGCGGATTTTGAGTCAGCCTCCAGCTTCTTGATCACCTCGTCGGCCTCGATTGCGGATTTTCTGAACAGGGAAACCGACGTTCGCAGTTCATCGCGCTGCGCCACAGAGGCCTGTAATTCTTCAGATAACTGCGATAAACTGGACCGCATATTCTGATTGGATTTTTTTTCCAGGGATAGTAAATCGGCAAGCTCGCTGACCTGAACGCGTAATTTATCCAGCGCCTGCTCGCGACCTGAGAGGGCTTCACTGAGGAAAAACTGCGCCAAGACAAAGATCATCAGCAGGAACATGACAACCATGAGTAATGTCGCTAATGCATCGACAAAACCGGGCCAGATATTGGTGCTGCGGTCGGAACGTCGGGCGAGGCCTGCCATGGAACAGCCAGTCCTTTATGCGTTAGAGTCGTCGCTGGTTGCGGCTGCAATCAGTCGTGCAACGAGTTTGATTTCGCTGCGAATTTGCTGCGTTGAATCTTCCCGGCCGGATTTGATTTCCTCAACCAGGCGGGTCACATAGACATCAATATTGCGCAGGTGCATACGGCTCGCATCGTCCAGTCCGGACGACTGGCTGTCGCCACTGGCCAGTTGCGCCAGAATTGGTTTCAGTTCGACCTGTGTTTCCGCCAGGCTTCGCATCAGGGCCTGCTGGGTGCGCATGTGATCGGTCAGGGTTTCCAGCTTGTCGCCGACTTTCAACAAATGGCCGTCGACGGTGATCCGGCTTTCTTCGCCGCGGGCAAGGGTGCGCTGCAGATTCTCAAGGCTTTCCGCTGTTTGCTCAAGCAGGGCCTGCACATAGGCCGGAACCGACTGGTCGCCCTCGTTGCCAATGGCGCCGGAGGACAGGCGGGTGACGGTTGACAGCCATTCTTCCAGATCATTGAAGAACCGGTTTTGCGCCTGGCCGGCCTGCAGGTCGAGAAAGCCCAGGATCAGGGACCCGGCAAGTCCGAACAGGGACGATGAAAAGGCTGTTCCCATGCCCTCCATGGGGGCCTGAAGCCCGCGCTTCAGTTCACTGAAAATGGCCGTGGCATCGCCGCCATTGACGCTCAGGGTGTTAATCACGTCGCTGATCGAGCCGACAGTCCCCAGCAGGCCCCAGAAGGTTCCCAGCAGACCCAGGAAGATCAGCAGGCCAATGGTGTAGCGCGAGGTGTCGCGGCTCTCGTCCAGACGCGAGGCGATGCCATCCAGCAGTGTTCGCATGGCCGTGGTCGATAATGTGAACCGGTCCCGGTCACCGACCATGGTCGACATCGGAGCCAGCAATTTGGGACGGGCGGACTGGGCATGGCGGGCGCGGGCGTGCGAGTCCGAAATGCTGTCGCGGAAATTCTCAATCCAGGCAACTTCCGGATACAGGCGGATGACCTGCAGAAAATTGTATAAAATGCCGATCAGCAGAACGCCGACAATCAGCCCGTTCAGGGCGGGATTGGCCATAAACGCTTCGCGAAACGGCATATACAGCATGAACCCGGCGCCGCCGACGGCACCCAGCGACAAAGTCATACGAATTAAATAATGATGGGGGCGTGTCATGGGAGGACCAGGTCCGTTATCTGAGAAGAATTGAAATGAGCCATTGGCCCGACCGCCCGGTTAGCGCTTGGCAATGTTGACATCGACCCGGTTGGCCGGTTTTTCAGACGTCTTGTTACCCAATGCGCGCACGTCGATACGGGTACTGCGAACGCCGGTTTCAATTAAAAATGAGCGAACGGAAAGCGCCCGCGACAGGGACAGCCGGCGCGCCTTGCTGGCCGACAAGCCGGTTGCTCCGGCATAGGCCATCAACTGCAACCGTAAATCCTGCTTGTCATGGACTCCGTCAGCAATCTTGCGCAAGGCATCCTTCATGGCATCGGGAAGTTTGGTTTCGGTTTCAGCAAATTCAATGCGCAGAGCCTGACCCGGTACGATCTCGACGGCCTGGGTATTCGTGCTGGCCTGTTCAGCCGGGACCATCGGGGTCGGGGCAGCGGCCACCTGAGGCGGTGGTGGCGGTGCACTGGGTGCCGTGGCGGGGGCCTGCATTTTTTCCGGTTCCGCTGTGGCGGTTGGTGGCGGTGGTGGCGCGATTTCCGCTGTTGTTACAGGCTCGACCGGCGCTGGTTCGGGCGCGGCGGCGGTGGGCCTGGCCGGCATTGGTTCCGCCTTCATGGCCATAGCCGGTTTGCTGTCTGCGGCAGCCGGGCGCGGTTTAGCGGCCATTTCGGATCTCGCTGCCGGGGCGGTCAGTTTTGGTGCATTATTCGGTGCCACATGCAATTCGGAAACCGGGTTGGATGCGGGCGGGATCAGCAGGCCGGTAGCCTGAGCCGCGCCGTAACCGGAAATACCACCGTCCTGGATGACGCTCAGATCAACCGTAACCGGACCCGTTTGGGCAGCGGCCTGGGGCAGTAGAGCCAGCCCTGCGCTGAGGGTGAGGGCGACGGCAATAGAACGGGAGCCGAACGCCTTTGAGGTGGTGGGAGGGCGGAAAATTCGCCTTTGTTCGATCATCGGGTCAAGCATCCCTTTGCAAGATTATTTATTGAGTGTCACCTTTGCAGTTTAGCGCACCCTTTGAACAGGCTCAACATAATCAACTGCAGGCCAGCGCACAATAGAATTGCAAGATTAGATTTTATCCGCCGGACCGGGCCCGGGAAAACCGGCAATCGATCAGGCCGCGTCATCCAGAAAACGTTTAAGCGGCTTGTGCACGTCGACATTTGCGGCGATTACCTCACCTTTTTTCATCATTTCCTTTTTGCCGCTGTAATCGCTGATAACACCACCGGCTTCGCGCACCAGCACGATACCGGCGGCGATATCCCAGGGCTTGATGCCTTTTTCCCACCAGCCGTCATAGCGACCGGCGGCAACGTAAGCCAGATCGAGGGCGGCGGAGCCGGTCCGGCGGACCCCGGCGGCACCGGCCATGACGTTTTCAAGTTGCGCCAGGTAGGATTTGTGGCCTTCGCGGCCGGCAAAGGGGATGCCCGTGCTGAACAGGCATTCCTTGACGTCCCTGCGGGTCGAAACCCGCAGCCTGCGTTCGTTCAGAAACGCGCCCTTGCCCTGTTCGGCCCAGAACATCTGATCTGTTATCGGCTCGTAGACGACGCCGGCAAACAGGTCGCGGTCGCGCTCGAGGCCAATGGAAATTGAAAAATGCGGAATGCCATGCAGAAAATTCATGGTCCCGTCCAGGGGATCGATAATCCAGGTGTTTGAATTGTCCGTGCCCTCGACGACACCGGCTTCCTCCATCAGAAAGCCGTAATGGGGGCGGGCTTTCTGGAGGTCTTCAAACAGGATTTTTTCCGACCGATGATCGGCTTCCGAGACATAGTCCGCTGGGCCCTTCATGGAAACCTGGAGTTTTTCGATATCACCAAAGGAGCGCGTCAGGCTGCGTCCCGCGCGAATTGCGGCGTTAGCCATGACGTTGATTAAAGCACTGCGGCGTTGAGCCATATGAGAGGTCTTTCCGGTAGGTTGTGGCTGAGGGTCAGTCTTTGGCGCGTTCCATATAAACGCCTTCTTCGGTATTGACGACGATCCGGGTCCCCGACTCGATATGCGGCGGAACCATGATCCGGACCCCGTTTTCCAGGAGTGCCGGTTTATAGGAAGAGGAGGCCGTCTGTCCTTTGACAACCGCGTCCGCTTCAATAATTTCGAGGACCACGGTATCGGGTAATTTTATGCCAATGGGATCGTCTTCATAGCTCTCGATCTGCACGGTCATGCCATCCTGCAGATAGGGAATCTGGTCTTCGTTGATGACGTTGGCACCAAGCGAGATCTGCTCGAAGGTATCATTGTTCATGAAGGTGTACAGACCGCCATCTTCGAACAGAAACTGGTATTCGTCCTGGTCAAGCCGGACTTTTTCGACCTTTTCCGACGAGCGAAAACGCTCGTTCAGTTTGGTGCCGTCGCGAATATCCTTCATTTCAACCTGCAAATAGGCGCCACCCTTGCCCGGTTGCGTGTGCTGAATTTTTACAGCACGCCACAGGCGGCCCTGATGTTCAATGACATTTCCGGGCCGCACAGCATTTCCATCGATTTTCATAGGCTTACCCCAGCGTTAAAAGGCAGATTGTTAAAAGGCGGCGGAACCTAACAGGTTGCCTCCCAACTATCAATGTGTAGCAGCAACCGCGTCAAAGATTGTATTAAATTCCCGGACCGCCTGGGCCGGACCCTGCGGGTGATCCCAGACCCCGGAGACAACGGCCAGCATATCGGCGCCGGCTTGTGCCAGGGGACGGCAGTTATCGACTGTGATTCCGCCAATGGCCACACAGGGCGGCAGCATGATCTGGCTCCACCATTCGAGGATTTCCGGTTCAGCCACATGCTGCGCGGTCTTGGTGGCGGTTGGGTAAAAGGCGCCGAAGGCCACGTAATCGGCTCCCTGTTCGCCAGCTTCCATGGCCAGGTGGCGGGAGTTGTGGCAGGTGACGCCGACAATAAGATTGGGGCCGACCAACGCGCGGGCCTGTTTGTAGGTGCCGTCCTGCTGGCCGATGTGAACGCCGTCGCAGACCATTTCCACCGCCAGGTCCGGGCGGTCATTCATCAAAAATGTCACGTCATAGGCCGAGGCTATGGGCAGCAGGGCTTCGCAGGCCCGGCGAATGGTATCGTCGTCAGCGTCCTTCAGGCGCAGTTGAACGGCGCCCACATCGCCGCCATCGAGGGCTGCCTTGAAGGTGTCGCGGAAGGTTTTGGGCTCGAAACGGGGCGGGGTGACCAGATACAGGCGGCAGCGAAAGTCGTTCATTTAGGTGTTGTTTTCCATCATAGCGGTGATCAAAGCCTGATCGGGGTTTTTCAGTTGCGCCAAGTCTACGCCGGTTTGCGGGTAAGTTCTAACGCTGGCCTGATATTTTTTGGCAATATCCATAATTTGCCTGTGCTTTTGCGCCGGCAGGGCTACGGAAATGGCCTTTATCCCGCGGCGCAGGGCGGCCAGCGCCGGGCCGGCGGCCTCGCCACAATCGAGAATGCCTTCCATATGCGCCTGCGGGTGCTGGGTTTGCGCCTGCTCGACGATGGCGGCAAAGACCTCCGGGCCGAGGCTGCTGGCGCCGTCGCGGACGCTGAACAGCGCGACGGCAATACCCGTTGCCGCTGCCGCCCCGGCAACCGAAAGGGCGTGGTCCAGGTTGTGGATAATGAAAACCTGCGGTTCTAGCACAATCGGTCCGATCAGCCGGCCATTTATCCACTGACAGATGGCCGGCCTTAATCAGGGGGGCGTCGGCGCCCGGTCAGCCGGCTTTCGCCATGGCGATGGCGGTGTCAGGCATGCGGCTGGAAAAGCCCCATTCGTTGTCATACCAGCTCAGTACACGGACGAAGTTGCCGCCCATGACCTGGGTCTGGGTGGCATCGAAAGACGAACTGGCCGGGTTGTGATTGAAGTCGGTCGACACCAGCGGCAGGGTGTTGTAACCCAAAACCCCCTTGAGACGGCCTTCCGAGGCTTCCTTCATGGCGGCATTGATCTCCTCGACCGTGGTATCGCGGCCCGCCATGAAGGTCAGGTCAATGAGCGATACGTTGGGTGTCGGCACGCGCACTGAGGTGCCGTCCAGCTTGCCCTTCAGTTCAGGCAACACCAGGCCAACGGCGGCGGCGGCTCCGGTTGAGGTGGGGATCATATTGAGTGCCGCAGCGCGGGCCCGGCGCGGGTCCGAATGCAGGGCATCGAGCGGCCGCTGGTCGCCGGTGTAGGAATGGATCGTGGTCATAAACCCCTTTTCGATACCGACAGCCTTGTTCAGCACATCGGCAACCGGGGCCAGGCAGTTGGTGGTACACGAGGCGTTGGAGACTACCGTATCGGCGGCGGTCAGCAGGTTGCTGTTGACGCCGTAAACGATGGTTTTATCAACCTCCTTGCCCGGTGCCGAAATCAGCACCTTCTTGGCCCCCGCATCAATATGCTTGGCGGCGGCTTCGCGGGTGGTGAAAAACCCGGTGCATTCCATGGCAATATCGACGCCCAGTTCGGCCCAGGGCAGATCGGCCGGATTGCGCTCGGCGGTCACCTTGATCGGACCGTAGCCGACGTCGATGGTATCGCCGGCCACTTTGACATCGGCCGCCAGAACCCCGTGCACGGAATCAAATTTCAACAAATGACCGTTCATTTCAGCCGAACCCAGGTCATTGATGCCGACCACTTCGATATCGGTGCGACCGGTTTCGATTATGCTGCGCATAATCAGGCGACCAATGCGACCAAAGCCGTTAATAGCGACACGTACAGTCATGAATTTCTCCTTATGGTGTGTATTTTCAATCCCTTCGCGCCAGGGGAGGCCGGCTGCCAGGGGCGTATCTCTGCTGTAAATTAGCCTGTTCAGTCAGGTTGCGGCAAACATCCTAGGATTGGGGCGCCCCGTCAATGACAATATGCGGATCCTGAAAAGACAGAGATCGAAAAAGTTAAGCGTGTGCCGAATTGGTGTGAAATACCCATTAAGGGTGCGGGGGAATAGAATATGGTAGCTTGATTGGAACGTCGCCGCGCAATACGGCTTGGCGTTAATGGCGGTGCCGTTGCCGGGGAAGAGCAGCGCGTTCCGATTGACCATGGAATTCCTCTAAGTCGGACCTCTCGTTCATTTGCCCTGGGTTTTAAATATCGGCAATCAGGCGTTAAAATAGCGGGCGTGCAGTGTCTGCACGCCAAACCCGAGCAGTCACTTGATAAAGCATATTGATGATTGTCGGTTCAAGTCCTACGGTTCGGGTATAAAGGGTCGTTTTATGGCTTTGGAATGCGAATGGGGTGGGTCTTCACACTGCGTGCTGGGTTGAAATTCATGAAGCAATTGAAAACTGCCGCTAATTATTTGTTCCTGTTGCTGGTTGCCGGCTGCGCGGTGTCAACGACGCCTGTTTCAGATTTCAGAATGGGATTGGCAGCCTACAAACAGGCTGACTACGTGGAAGCTCTGTCGTGGTACCAAAGAGCTGCCGATAAAGGATTGGCGGATGCTCAGAATAATTTAGGCGAGTTGTATCAGGGGCTCCCGGGTGTTCCAGAGGATTTATCAAAAGCGCTGTACTGGTACAGGTTGGCCGCACAACAGGGCAACATCAAAGCAATGACACATCTGAGTTTAATGTACGAAATGGGACGAGGTGTTCCACAGGACTTCGCGGAGACACTCAAATGGCTGCGACGGGCAGCCGACAGTGATGCAAGCGCCCAGTTTCGTCTGGGAAATATTTACCACTGGGGCCAGGGCGTACCGCAGGACATCAATGAAGCCATGAAATGGTACAGGCTGGCGGCCGCACAGGGCCACATGAATGCAAATGTGGCCATCGAGTGTCACACTTCGGTCAGCCGGGAATGTGCCTATTTGAAGTAGTTTCTAGATACCGCCTGAAAATATACGACAATCCGCGCCGGGTGTTTGATCAGGATTAACTCAGATAGCCCCGCTGGTCTGCTATGCTTGGAAGAGGGAGTTGACAGGGGGGTGCGCTCAAGTTTTTCAGATCTGCCCCGTAGCCGGTTATTGGACACCGAACCGGCAGCGCGCCTTATTCGGTCCAGCATTGAGAATTCCGGCTGCGGCGCGCCCCGTGGCGGTCCTCCGCCTCCGTGTTGACCATGTATCCAAACAGATAATATCCTTTTCCCAAAGCATCTTATGGCTATTTATTATTAGATTAGTTGACCTGTGCGCCGGACAGTGGGTATAAATCGACTGCGCACCTTTCAGGCGGGATATCAGGGACGGATTATTGTCGAATCAGCCATCTATTCAGAAGCCATCAAAGGTAACGCGGGCCCAGGAGCGATTGCAGGACGCAGTTCTGCGTCTGGAAAAGGCGATCGAAGGACGTTCGACCGGAGCGCCGGGGCCTGTGGTGGCTCCCGTTGCCGTTTCCGTTGCGGCACCTGTTGTGGCAACGTCAGCGCCTGAGGCAGCCGATGGCCCGCAGCTGATCGCCCTGCAGGACGAAATCACCCGGCTGCGCCAGGAAAATGCCGCCCTGAAGCGGGTTCATGAGCAGGTGTCATCGCGTCTGGATGCCGCCATCGGGCGCCTCGGCGCCACCTTAGGAGAGTGATGGCATGGGCCAGGTCAGCGTAGAAATCAACGGTCGCAAATATCAGATAGCCTGCGACGACGGTCAGGAAGCGCATCTGACGCGGTTGGGTTCCTATATCAACAACCGGGTCGAGGAACTGATTGCCGCGGTCGGACAAATTGGCGATGCCCGGTTGCTGGTCATGGTTTCATTGCTGGTCGCCGACGAATTGTCGGATGCCTATTCCGAGCTGGACGTGGCCCGCAGCGCCGACGACGGGGCCAATGCCCGGTTAACTGCCGAAGATAAACTCAGTGCAAGAATCGATGGATTGAGCAGCCGCATAGAAAGCATTGCCGAAACCCTCGAACAGGCTTAAGTATGGGGTCGAGCGAATACTGCGGAACGCGTCAGGGCCATTT
>JABMNT010000215.1 GCA_013203595.1 Rhodospirillales bacterium | reverse complement strand
TTCAGAGCACAAGGTTTCAATTTCAGCGCGCATTTCGGCTCCCGCGATGGATCATGAGAAAATGGAATTGCCCCTCTTTTAGCGGTCTCCGCAGGCTGGAGCAAGGCAGGCAAATTGAGGGCTTTCTGAAAGCCTTCGCAAGCTGTTAGATTGCCCCATGTCCGAACGCCCTTTCACCATTGTATGGCAACGCCGGGTCCTCGATAAGGTGCTGGAAACCGCGTTTATCCGCCATGTGCTGTTGGCCAGGGTCAACCGGCCGCAGCGATGGCTGGCGATCGAGGATGGGGATCCGTTCCCGCTTATGGATGACATGCTGTTCGTCACCTTTGACGATCCGGTCGATTATTTCGGCGCGGTCAAAGACCACGGATCGAACAACGTCGGCCTGTTCCAGGTGGGTGACGAAAAAGGCGACAGCGGTTGCCGGGCCTACGCGATGGCGGATTATGTGATCCGCAACTATCATTTTGACCACCAACTGGCCAACAAGCCGGAGCGGGTGAGCTGGGTGCCCAATGGCTGGGCCTCGGGTGTCGGCCCGGTGCGGGCCACCGATCACCTGTCCTTTGCCGAGCGGTCCCTGCCGGCGTTTTTCTCCGGCTTCGTCGGTCAGGATCAGGAGCAGATTGAAGACCGCCGGAAAATGCTCGAGATCATCAAAGAGAACAAGGTCCAGGCACTGATGGCGACGACTCCCGGATTTGCCCAGGGGCTTGGCCGCGCCGCCTATGCGGCACATATGGGCAATTCGCGGTTTGCCCTGGTTCCCCACGGCCGCTCACCGGAAACCATTCGCCTCTATGATGCGCTGGAACTGGGGGCAATCCCCATTGCCGTTGATGCGCCATGGATGCATGCCAGCGACGGACTGGGGGTGTTCGGAAAACCGCCGTTTGTCCTGCTCAACAGCTGGGATCAACTGCCGGGGCATCTGGCCGGCTATCAGGGGAGCGTTCCGCCGGAACGGCTGGCTGCGGCAGAACAGCTGCGGCAAAGCTGCGTGGTGTGGTGGCAGCGGATCAAGGATCACTATGCGGCCCGCGTCGCCGCCCTGATCAATGGATAAACAATCCGCCATTTACATCCAGCGTCGCACCGGTGATATAGCTCGACATATCTGAAGCCAGAAACAGGCAGGCATTGGCCAGTTCCTGCGGTGTTCCGAGCCGGCCCATGGGTACATTGGCGGCGATTTTGGCCTTGATCTCGGCGGTCATCCGGCCCTTGGTGAAATCGTTGTCCAGGGTTCCAGGCGCGATCGCATTGACACGAATGTCTTCGGGGGCCAGTTCGCGGGCGAAGGCCTTGGCCATGCCCAGGATGCCGGCCTTTGAGGTGGCGTAGTGACTGCGCCCAAAGACGCCGCCACCCAGTTGGCCGGCGATGGAGGAAATGCAGACGATGGCGCCGCCCCCCTGTTTTCTCAAATGCGGGACAACCGCCTGGGCGATCATGAAGTTGCCTTTGATATTGGTGTCGATGATGTGATCAAATTCGGCCTCGTCGATCTCGTCGATCAGACTGGGTGAAACCACCCCGGCGTTGTTTATCAAAATGTCAATTTTGCCGAAATCCTCGGCAATCCGGTCGATGGTCGCCCGGGCCTGGGTGCGGTTGGAGACATCGCAGTCGTAAACCCGGTGCGGCAACATGAACGTCTTGCCGGCATCAAACAGGGCCGCCTTGTCATAGTCGACCAGGGCAACCTCGGCGCCGTGTTCGGCAAACAGGTGCGCCGTCGCCCGGCCAATTCCCTGGGCCGCGCCGGCACCTGTGATGACGGCTGTTTTGCCTTTTAACAGCATCGCTAACTCCTTGTTCAAATCATTTACTGCAGGACAAATTCTTTATAGATAATGCCGTGTATGCGGGCAGGCGCAATGACAGTGTTGACGATGTTGATCAGATCAAAGCGCAGCTTGTCGGCGCCGGCCTTGCCGACCAGATCCTGCCGTTCCTGGTTACGCAAGTGCATGATCACCTGCTCGATCAGCTTGTCCTGGCTGGTTTCGATGCGCTTGACGTCGGCGCTTGAGAGCTGGACATCGAAGCGGGCCCGCAAGAACGGTGATTTGCACTGGCCGGTTTTCAGGTCCGCCTTGATCAGCGGGAGCTCGAAATTCACGGGTTTGCCCAACTCCAGCAAGGCCGTGCTCTTTTCCTGCTGGATTCCCAGCATGGCATGAACCCAACCCATAAAATAGGCGATGGGCCCCAGGATCACCAGAAGCCCGACCAGCCCGATACCAATATAGGCGGCGAGCTTTTTCGGGTTCATTTTCTGTTTCTTTTTGCCCCCTTCGGCTTCCTCGTTATCGGCGTCGTCGAGATCCGTTTCCAGATCCATTTCGCTTTCATCAGCAGGCGCTGTCATGTGTGATCTCGCTTGATAAGTGGTGTGGGTATGTGTGTATGGCAGGGTACACTGTTTCACCTGCCAGTTTCCATAGCTTATAGGCAATCATTGACGAGCCGGTTTCCGGTCAGCTGTCTGGCGTTCGATAGTAGGCCTGATCCATGCCGGCCTGGCTGCGGGCTTCGGTATTGAACGGCGGCTTCAGGCGGCCGGCGTAGCGGGATGCGGCAAGCTGGTGAAAGGTCGGTATCGGCGCCAGCCCGCGCCGCGCGCATAAAAACTCAAACCAGCGCAGGCCGGCGGCGACATGCGGTATTTCCTCTTCGGCAATTTTACGAAACAAATCGGCTGTCTCCACATCACCGGCCTGGATCAGGCGTGCGACGGCGGCCGGTGTGGTATCCAGGCCCCGGGCTTCCAGAATCAGCGGAACCACCGCCAGCCGCGCCAACAGATCATCCTTTGTCGTCAGTGCCGCTTCCCAAAGTCCGTCATGGGCCGGCAGGTCGCCATAGGCGGCGTCCAGCCCGTTCAGGCGGGCTTCCAGCAAAGCGAAATGATTGGCTTCATCCATCGCCACGCCCACCCAGTCGTCATGGAAAGCCCGTGGCATCGGCTCATCGGTAAACCGGCAGATGATATCCCAGGCCAGGTCAATGGCATTCAGTTCGATATGGGCAATGGCGTGAATGAACGCACACTTGCCGGCCAGGCCACCTTTGCCGCGGCGTGGCATCTCAGCGGGTGGCTTGAGGAGGGGACGGGCCGGGCGGGCCGGGCGTTCCGGCGGCGTCTGACGACCCGGTTGCGAAATCCCGCCCTGCTGCCAGGCGGCAGCGAAGCGCCGGGTCAAGGCGACTTTTTGTGCCGGCGACGGCTCATTGAGGACCCGACACGCGGCCTCACACAGAGTGGCGGGCAGGGTAAGGTTCAAACGACGGGCCGCTCAGAGCGCCTGGGTTGCGGCCAGGACGGCATCCACATGGCCCTTGACCCGGACCTTGTCCCAGACAGCGGCGATTTTGCCTTGTTCGTCGATCAGGAAGGTCGTGCGCACAATCCCCATAAAGGCCCGGCCATAGAGCTTTTTCTCCTGCCAGACGCCATAGGCGGCGCACAGCGCACCGTCTTCGTCGGACAGCAGACGAAAGGGCAGGTCATGTTTGGCGACAAATTTGTCGTGGCGGGCAACGCTGTCTTTGGAGGCGCCGACAATCACTGCGCCTGCCTTTGCAAAGGCCTTCACCTGGTCTCTGAAACCCTCGGATTCCGTCGTGCAGCCCGGCGTCATGTCTTTTGGGTAGAAATAAAGCACAACCTTCTGGCCACGCAATGACTGCAGCGACAACGCGCCGTCGCCATCGGTTTTGCATGTGAAATCGGGTGCGGTGTCGCCAACCTGTAGAGCCATCATATTTCCTTGCCGTTATGTGCGTGATCGGACTACTTGTCATAAAACCGGTCTGGAAATCAAGACGTCAATGGAGCCGTTAAGACGCGAAAGGCCGAATGATGCCGATCGACTGCCGGGTTCTTCCGGGCCCAGGCCTGTCCCGCACTTTGTGAGCCCGCTTCCTCCTCAACCACTGGGTGGGTGGGGTCGTCCCTGATAAAACAGCTTCGCCAGCCGGGCATAAGCCGATAGGATGCGGGTTAATTCCATAAACACGAACACGGGGAGATGGGGCATGGGGCTGATGGATGGAAAAGGCTGCATCCTCACCGGCGGAGCCGGTAGTCTGGGGCTGGCCAGCGCCAAGCTTTTGCTGGACGCAGGCGCGCGGGTGTTGCTGGTCGACCGTAACCCCGACGATCTGGCCCGTGCGGTTGTTGAACTGGGATCTGATTCCGTGCTGACGGCAGTTGCCGATGTTACCAGGGCCGATGACACCCAGGCTTATATCCGCCAGGCCATGGAGGCCTGGGGCCGACTCGATGTGCTGTTCAGCAACGCCGGCCTGAGCGGCACCAATGCGCCGATAACCGCATATCCGGAAGACATCTTTGATGCGGTCATTGACGTCAACATCAAGGGCTCGTTTCTGGCCCTCAAATACGCCATCCCCCATATGACGGCAGGGGCCAGCATCATTGTCACATCCAGCATCATGGGGGTGCAGGCGCGCCCCAATTCAGTTGGCTATATTGCTTCCAAACATGCCCTGATCGGGATGGTCCGCTGCGTTGCCCGCGAAGTGGCCATCCGCAACATCCGGGTTAACGCCCTCGCCCCCGGTCCCATCGACAATGCGTTTCAGGCCACCATCGAAGGCCGCATGAGCCGGATGATGGGCATCGATGCAACCGCCATGCTCGATCAGATGATCCCCATGGGGCGCCATGCCAGCCCTGATGAAATTGCCAGAACCGTGCTGTTTCTGGCGTCTGATCAGAGCAGTTTCTCGACCGGCAGCGTGTTCATGGCCGACGGCGGGTTCAATGCCTGAAGCGGGCCGTTGCAAGGCCGGGCCTGGGTGCGGGATGCAGGATCAAGCCGCTCGGTTGCTGTCGACGGACCTGATTTACTACCCATAACATGAGGCTTGATTCACCGACAACTTGAAAACAGCTGCCTTTTGGGAGCATAAAAAAACAAAAAAGATCCTGCGGAATTCATATCCAGGCTGGTTCTATAATCCCAATGCTTCTGCAAATGGGACATTGCGGACTCTTTATAGGCAGCGTTTATACCGCTGGCTCATGGGTTTCAGTGCAAAGGCTAAACAAATAGCTTGCGTAGGCGCTGGGAAATCACATCCAGCACCGAGACCGA
>JABMNT010000214.1 GCA_013203595.1 Rhodospirillales bacterium | reverse complement strand
TAATGCTGCCCTGGCCTTCCGTTCCCGGACCGGCCCGCTCAAGCAGCCGCGGCAGTTCGGCAAACACGGACGGCGTATAGCCCTTGGCGGTGGGTGGCTCTCCCGTCGACAGCGAGATTTCACGCTGCGCCATGGCAAAGCGGGTAACGCTGTCCATCAGGCACAGAACCTGCTTCGGCCGGTCCCTGAAATATTCGGCAACCGCCATGGTCATATAAGCAGCCTGACGCCGGACCAGAGGCGATTCGTCGGATGTGGCGACAACGACCACACTTTTCGCCAGTCCCTCCTCACCCAGATGATCCTCAATAAACTCCCGCGCCTCGCGGCCGCGTTCGCCAATCATGCCAATCACACCCACTTCGGCGTTGGTATGGCGGGCCATCATCGACAGGATACTGGACTTGCCAATGCCGGAGCCTGCAAAGATGCCCATGCGCTGCCCCTGACAACAGGTCAAAAAGGTATTTATGGAGCGTACACCCAGATCGAGCTTGCCGCCGACCCGCTGGCGTGTGTGCGACGGTGGTGGTGAGTTCCGGATCGGATACCCCTTGTCACCGACCGACAGCGGACCCTTGCCGTCGATCGGCTCGCCAAAGGCATTTATAACCCGACCCAGCCACGACATGTCGGGATAGATCGACGGATCGGCATTGCCCACTTCGGCTTTGCAGCCCATCCCGATTCCGTCTAAAGAGCCAAATGGCATCACCAGAACGTTGCCCTGGGAAAATCCGACCACTTCGCAGTTCACCCGCTTTCCGCTTCGTGTCGAGATCAAACAGTGGTCGCCAATCGACAGATTGCCCTGCACACCGCCCACTTCTATCAGCAAGCCGACGATATTCTTCACCTGGCCGTAAACATCAAATGAGGATAAGTGATTGATTTCACTTACGATATTTGAGCCGAATCTACTCAATCTGTGTCTCCGTCCAAAACTGGCGATCGAATTCAAGCATACGCCCGTTTTCCATTATGTAATATGGGCAATTAAGGGTTCGTAAAAATATATGAACTAACCGGGGGAGTGAATTGTCCTGTAACCAGCAGGACTTGCACTAAAGTTGAGTGAGTAATATGGTTAACAGAATCTTTAACGGCTTCAAGAGGCGAAAAATCATGCGTGTGCTTCTGGTAGAAGACGATCCGACCACCCAACAAAGCATTAAGATGATGCTTGAATCTTCAAGCATGGTGGTGGACGCCACTGATTTGGGTGAAGATGGTCTGGAAATTGGCAAACTCTATGATTACGACATCATTATCCTGGATTTGATGTTGCCCGACATTGATGGCATGGAAGTCCTGCGCCGTCTCCGTGATGCCCGGGTGGTTACCCCGGTCCTTATCCTGTCCGGACTGACCGAGTCGGAAAACAAGGTCAAAGGCCTGTCCAACGGTGCCGATGACTATTTGACAAAACCGTTCAACAAATCCGAACTGATTGCACGGATCAAGGCAATCGTCCGACGCTCCCAGGGGCATTCCCAGTCGATCATTGAAACCGGAAAGCTTACGGTTAATCTGGATGCCCGTTCAGTTGATGTGGGCGGTCAGTCGATTCATCTGACCGGCAAGGAATATGGCATTCTGGAACTATTGTCCCTGCGCAAGGGGACAACGCTGACAAAGGAGATGTTTTTGAACCATCTCTATGGCGGCATGGATGAGCCGGAACTGAAGATCATTGATGTGTTCATCTGCAAATTACGCAAAAAGTTGTCGACGGCAACAGAAGGCGACAACTATATCGAAACGGTCTGGGGACGTGGCTATGTCATGCGCGACCCGGAGACCGGTGAACCGGCAAAACAGGTCAGCGCCTGATCAGAACGCCCCTATCCATACAGCCCGGTAATCCGCCCAGGCATCAGCCCGGAGATCGGATAACGTCGAACGCCTGCATCCGCCCTGGTGCAAGACATTATAAGTATACGGAAGTGACTTCTGCGACGACCGCGCCTGCGGCTTATTTGCCGGTCAGTTTGTAGATTCCGCGTTGCCCGGGAACCGGTTCAAACTTGTCGGTAATGCCGAGCACAGTTTCCGCGCCGCCGAGGAAAACAACACCGTCCGGCGGCAACATCAGGGCAATCCGCTCAAGAACTTTTTTCTTGGTTTCCTGATCAAAATAGATCAGGACGTTGCGACAGAACACAACATCGAATTTCCCCAGCGGGGTGAAATCATTAAGCAGGTTAAATTCCCGGAAGCTGACCATATCACGCAGGTCCTGGCTAATACGCCACTGCTCGCCTTCTTTGGTGAAATACTTCACCAGCAACTGAATGGCGAGGCCGCGCTGGACTTCAAACTGGCTGTACTTGCCTTCTGTCGCCCGTGCGAGAATTTCCTTGGATATATCGGTGCCGACAATTTCCGTTCGCCAGCCAGCCAGTTTGGCGGCGGCTTCTTTCAACAAGATAGCCAGTGAATAGGATTCCTGGCCGCTGGAAGCCGCAGCGCACCAGATCCGGAACGACTTTTTGGCGGCGCGGGATTCGATCAAATCTTTCAATATATTGTCTCGAAACAGATCGAAGGGTTTCACATCCCGGAAAAAGAACGACTCGTTGGTCGTCATCGCTTCTGTAATATCGACCAGAAGATTCTCGGCAGGTGCGGTCCGGACCTTTTGAACAATTTCATCGAGTCCGGCCAGGCCATGTTTACGGGCGACAGGAACAAGCCGGCTTTCCAGCAGGTAGGCTTTTTCCTCGCCCAGAACCAGGCCGGAGCGCTCTCTTAATATCTTGCGGATCAGGTCAAAATCTTCTGGTTTCATGCCCTGCCCTTAGTCACAAAATTATTGATAAAAGAAGCAATCTGGTCGAGCGGCAAAAGCGCGCTGCAGATTCCCAATGCGGCTGTCGCACCGGGCATCCCCCAGACGACACAGGATTTCTCATCCTGGGCGATCACCGTTCCACCGCCGTCGGCGATCTGCTGGGCACCGCGGCTGCCATCCGACCCCATTCCAGTGAGCACGACAGATAACACGCGCCCTCCATAGGTCTTGGCAATACTTCTGAACATGGGGTCAACCGCCGGTCGGCAAAAATTCTCGGGCGGGTTCTGGTCCAAACGCACGACCTTGTTCAGGCCCTGGGATTCTACGGTCATGTGGTAATCCCCCGGCGCCAGATAAATACGGCCCGGCTTGATCACTTCCCCATCAACGCCCTCCTTGCATTCGCGCCCGACCGCATTGGTAATATGCTTGGCCAGGATTGCCGTGAATGACGGCGGCATGTGCTGGGTGATCAGAATCGGAACCTGAACCGATGCGGTAATGTTCTTGAGAACCTCAAACAGGGCCTGCGGCCCGCCTGTGGAACTGCCGATGGCAACAACTTCAGGAGGGAAACGGGCTGGAGACGGCCGCAACTGAATATTTCCGGCAACGATGGCGAGCCTTGATGAAGGGGATTCCTTACCGGCTTTGAGCGCATCGGGGGCGGCCCCGGCGCGCGGTGCCGCCGCTGTCCTCAGGCTGGACTTTCCCAATGCCTTGATTTTTCCGATGATGCCATCACGAAATTCGCTGGCACCCCCAATTTGCGCTGTCGACGTTGGCTTCGGCACATAATCCGCAGCCCCCATTTTCATGGCTTCAATACTGATTTCGGCGTTTTCCAGGGTTAGTGTCGAGGCCATGATAATCTTGATCTTGGGATCAATAGCGATCAGTTTTGGCAATGCCGTCAAGCCATCCATGACCGGCATTTCAATATCAAGCACGATCACATCGATGCCACCGGCTTCCAGACGTTTGACCGCCAGTTCGCCGTTGCTGACAGATGCCACGACTTCGATATCCGGTTCCGGGTCAAGCATGCGCTTGATCAGACCGCGAATGACGGCTGAATCATCAACCAGCATGACACGGACCACCGGGCCGGAACCTGCGAGGTTTGTTCGCGTGGTGTGCAGAGCATTTGCTGAGCTTGGTAACAATTTGACCTCGCCCGTTTAAAGAAGACCGACCTGAGAGAACTTCACTTGAATAATTTCGCTGTCAAAGGGCTTCATAATATATTCGTTGGCACCGGCCTCGATGGCCTTCTGGATATGTTCAATATCATTCTCCGTCGTACAAAAAACGACAATCGGGGTATCTCCGCCAGGCAGAGCGCGGAGTTCAACAAGATACTGCAAGCCATCCATCACAGGCATATTCCAGTCAAGAAGAACACCATCCGGCATTTTTTGCTTACAGACATCAAGGGCTTCCTGGCCATCTGCCGCTTCCAGCGTTTCAAATCCCAACTCCTGCAGGATTTTACGGGCGACCATTCGAATAACCTTTGAATCATCAACAATAAGACAAGATTTCATTGTTACATAATATCTTTCAAATAAGTGAGCTTACACCCAATGCCAAAAACACATAAAAGTTCCCAGCTGTTTTGAACCATACCCGATTATGCAACCGCAATTCAACATGTGCAAGGTGACTTGCAGTTATATCCGTCTCTGCTTTCCGTTTAAACAGATATAACCGCTGTCAAAACTGTCCTGCTGCCCGATTCAGCCACCTATTCTCCTAATTAATCCCTGGAATGCGCCGCCATGGCAACGGTTTGCGCCAGGCTGCTAACCAGGGCTTCGCGATCAAACTTGGCAACATAATCATCAAACCCGGCCTGCCGGCCCTTGCTTAAATCACTTTCCGAGGCATTGCCCGACAAGGCGACCATGGGGATTTTCTTCCACCGTTCATCGGCCCTCACGGCTTCGGCGAATTGGAAACCGTTCATGCCAGGCATTTCAATATCGCTGATAATAACGTCAAATCTTGCGCCGCGCTCACGCAATTGCAGCGCCGCATCCGCCGACTCCGCAGTCACGACTTCCCATCCGGCGACAGAAAGAAGCGGCGAGAGCAGATTGCGGAAGAACGGACTGTCATCAACCAACAGGGCTCTGCGGTTTTCTTCCCCGCCCTTGTAGGTGGCGGAATCAGAGGTCCCAAACCAGTCGGAGAAGGCCTGCGTGAGATAATAACCGGCATCAATGATATCCGTTGCCTTGCCCGCCAGAACAGCGCTGCCAACCAGACCGGGGACATCCGTCGCCAGTTCGATTTTCAACCGTTCCTCGACAATATCGACGATGTCATCGACAACCAGCCCCATGGACCGTTCCTGATCCGTGAACACGAGGATCGGCTGGCGGCCTTCGGTCTTGAACTGGTGGCCATCATCGAAGGGCACCAGCGGCATCAGCCGCCCCCGATACTGGACCATCACCTGCCCATGGGACGTCTCGGTTGTCGCCATATCGATTTCTTCCAGGCGAGCGACCAGCGCCAGCGGCACTGCCTTGAGCTCGTTTGCCCCCGCACGGAAGACCAGCAAGGAGGTTTTTTCCTGGCCGCCGCCAGCACCGGTGCTGGCGTTTTTATCTGAAGCCATATCCGGCGAATCCATCTGCCCGGCCGCATTGGCTATACCGTTTGGATCCAAAATCATGATAACACTGCCGTCTCCCAGGATGGTGTTTCCCGAATAGAAAGTGATATCGCGCAGAATAGGTGCGACGGGTTTAACCACAATTTCCTCGGTATCGAATACACGGTCGACAATAATACCAAAGGTATTGTTACCGACCTGGGTCACGACGATGAACAATTCGTCATTTTCTTCAATGGCTTTTTCTGTTTCTGCAGCCACTGGCTTCGGTGCGTCGCCCACTGGCTCTTCGCTATCCCCAACCGCCTCATCCGCCTCGATTGTCTCGACAGGCAACGGCTTCGGTTTTTTCTCCAGTTTCAGGAGAGTCTGCAGCGAGATCAGAGGCAATAGCCGGTTGCGCAACCTGAGCACCGGTGAATCATTGATCATTTCGATGGCATTGTCAGATTTCAGAGAGGCGCGGACCAATTCCAGAACGCTGATCTGCGGGATCGCAAACCGCTCTTCACAACAGGCAACAATCAGTGCCGATACAATTGCCAGGGTCAAAGGAATTTTGATTGTAAACGTGGTTCCCTTGCCCTCGACAGATTTAAGCTCAACCGTACCGCCAATTTTTTCAATATTGGTGCGGACCACATCCATGCCAACGCCCCGTCCCGAGACACTGGTCACTTTCTCCGCCGTCGAGAACCCGGCAGCAAAGATATACTGCTGAATCTGCTGATCGCTCATGCCGGCCAGCTCAAGATCGGATACCAGCCCGTTATCCAGGCACTTCTGGCGGATCCGCTCCATGTTCAGACCTTTGCCGTCATCGGCAATCTGTATGATAATATGGCCGCCCTCGTGATAGGCGTTCAGGGTAATCGTGCCTTTTCCCGGCTTGCCAATATCCATCCGTTCCTGCGGCAATTCGAGGCCGTGGTCGGCCGAATTGCGGACCATATGTGTCAACGGGTCCTTAATGAGTTCAAGGACCTGGCGATCCAGTTCGGTTTCCGCGCCCAGCATAACCAAATCGATCTGCTTGCCGGAATCTACGGACAGATCTCTGACAATGCGCGGTAATTTCGCCCAGGCGTTACCAATCGGCTGCATCCGGGTCTTCATGACCCCTTCCTGCAGATCCGAGGTAATATGGCTCAGGCGCTGCAGCGGCACGGTAAATTCACTATCGTCCATACCGCGAACCATCTGCAGCAACTGGTTGCGGGTCAGCACCAGTTCACTGACCAGGGTCATCAGGTCTTCAAGGACGTCAACATGGACCCGAATACTGGACTGGGCGACGGAAGATTCCTTGGTTGGCGATTTTTCAACTTTCTTGGCCGCCGCAGCATCCTTTTGAACGGGCGCAGGCACCAGCGCAGATTCGGCAATTTCCGGAACGCCCATATCGTTTTCATCTTCGCGCTCGGCTTCCGCTTCCGCCCTTATCTGTGCGGGCGTCGCCGCCTGGATACCGGCAGCTTCCGCCTGTTCCACTTCATCCAGGAGTTCCTGGGCAATGGGGGCGCCAAAATCGTTGGTTTTGGGTGCTGCGGGCTTTTCATCAGCTTCTTTCATCTGATGATCGGAGGCAGCAACAACACCAGCGGACTCGGCCTGCATGACTTCATCAAGCAATTCCTGAGCAACCGGTGCGCCAAACTCGTTGGCCGACGGGTTGCTTTCGCCCGTAGCGGCAGGTGCGGCGGCAGCCGCAGCCGGTTCGGGCGCCGGTGCTGCGGCACCCGGCGACCGGCCTTCTGCCATGGCATTCATTTCGTCGATGATTTCCCGGTCTTCGCCTTCCGGCTCCTCGCCCGTCGATTCCAGTTCGCCGAGCAGGTCCCGAATGGTATCGATACAACGTAAAATCAGGGTCACGGCTTCCGGCGTTACCTGCAACGCGCCGTCGCGGAACTTACCGAGAATATTTTCGCCGGCATGGGCGACAGATTCCAGTCGCGGCAAACCTAAAAATCCGCAGGTGCCTTTAATGGTATGAACAAGCCGAAAGATGTTGCCCAAAATAGCTTCATCCTGCGGGTCCTGTTCGAATTTGACCAATTCAACATCAATAACGGCCAGACTTTCCGAAGTCTCCGTCAAAAATTCAGTTAACAGGTCGTCCATACCAGTCGTCTCCTTCAAAAATTACGATAGCCACGCGTTAACACACATACCATCATTGCAGCAGGCCAGCGCACGCCCGATTGATTCATAACTACCCATAAAATGCGACTAAAGCTATCGCCGATGCAAACCGCACATATTAACATACGTTACAATAAAAGTGATTTTAACAGAGGTTGCGGCGCTTGATCGTTTCAAAATGTTTCAAGATATGTCAGTTTACCATCTCATTTCATTACCGATCAGACATTACACAGGCAATCTGTACGGCCCCGTCGACGACCTCGATCTCAAGCGATCCGTTAACCGATTTTGCCAGTTGTGCGGCGACATAGGCATGCACGTTACGCGCCGACAACTGATCGTTCACCTGTTGTAGGTGAACGGCAATATCAATGTCTTCGGGAAACCGGACACTGCTCCCGCTGGCTTCGATGGCAACCGCCATGCCGCCGTCGACCGGCCCCACATGGATACGGGCATCACCGCCCCGTGGCAGGCAATCAATGGCGATCAGCAGCATGGCCGAAAGTAATTTGCCACAGGCGGATTGCTGCGCCGGTGCAGCATCAGCCATGTTCAGACTGTCCCAAACCAGCTTCAGCTTCTTGTCGGCGACAAAGTCTTCCAGAAGGGTTTTTATCTGATCGGCGGCAAAGGGACTGTCAGGGCCACCGGCCGAGCCGAAGACAAAGCGGAAAAAGGCCAGTCTGCGGGTTAACTGCTGGGCACTTGTTGCCATCAGTTCCAACGGTGCCGCCATGTCGGACGGGTCTTCGCCCAACAGTTCAACACCGGCATTTACAGCACCGGCAGCACCAACCAGATCGTGGCAGACCCGCGAGCAGATCAGTTGCGACAGCGTCAGTTCAGAAACCATTTACAGTCCTCGCTTCTTGATATTCGCCGGCAGGTGTCGACAACGCATAGGGAACGATATGTTTCTCCTGGTTTTGACGGCGCTGGAATTCCTGTCGTCGACTTCCCATGGCCCGACAAAGACCCTTTTGAACGTTTATCGCCCAACATTGTTAAATTGCGCCTTTCGCCTCATCGCCAAGCCGTGGTATACATAATCCCACGGGCGCATCAGAGTCGCGCCAGGACAGTTTAAAGGGCACCGGTCGGGAGGATCAAGCATGTCGGAAACCATTGAGAAGCCGCGTCAGAAAAAAAACAAGAAACCGGGTCTTTATCGCTCCAAGGGACGCCAGGTAACCGATGCGGCGCGCGCCGAAATCCAGCAATTGCTGGGTGACCGGCCGCGCAAGGCCGACATGCTGATCGAATATCTGCATTTAATTCAGGATCAATACGGCCACCTGTCGGCAGCTCATCTGACTGCTCTTGCCAGCGAAATGCGCCTGGCAATGGCCGAGGTCTACGAGGTCGCCACCTTTTATCACCATTTTGACGTGGTTAAGGAGGACGGCATCGCCCCGGCTCCCCTGACCGTGCGGGTCTGTGATGGCATCACCTGTGAAATGAAGGGTGCGAAAGCCCTTACCAAATCCCTTTTGGCAGAATTTGGCGCCGGTGTCCGTGTTATTCCGGCCCCCTGCGTTGGTGCCTGCGACCGCGCGCCGGTCTGCGTTGTAGGTCAAAACCAAATCCATTTGGCAACAACCCCATCTGTTGTTGGTGCCGTTGAAGCCGGCCAGACCCAACCCGAGGCCGCTGCCGCTATTGACCTGGCTGCCTATCAGGCCGCCGGTGGCTATAAAACCTGGCAGGCCTGTCTGGACGGATCAAACCAACGCGCCACCATCTGTGATGCTGTCGATGGTTCCGGTCTGCGCGGACTGGGCGGCGCCGGCTTTCCGACGGCCCGCAAATGGAGCTTCCTCAACAACACGCCGAAACCCCGACTGGTCGCCATCAACGCCGACGAGGGCGAACCCGGGACCTTCAAGGACCGCTATTGTCTGGAAACCGACCCGCACCGAGTGCTCGAAGGGGTCCTGATTGCGTCGTGGGCGGTAGAAGCGGATGCCGCCTACATCTATCTGCGCGACGAATATCCCCACATTCGCAACCTTCTGATTGAAGAAATTGCCAAGCTTGAACAGGCCAAGCTGACCGGTGGCATCGAAATTCATTTGCGCCGGGGCGCTGGCGCCTATATCTGCGGCGAAGAATCAGCCATGCTGGAAAGCATTGAGGGCAAACGGGGCCTGCCCCGCAACCGCCCGCCGTTCCCGGCGCAACGCGGCTTGTTCGGACGACCGACCCTTATCAATAATGTGGAAACCATGTTCTGGCTGCGCGACATCCTCGAGCACGGTGCCGAATGGTATCAGGATCAGGGGCGCCCCCATTATTTTTCCGTATCCGGACGGGTCAACAACCCCGGCGTCAAACTGGTGCCGGCCGGTGTCACCGCCAACCAGTTGATCAACGACTATTGCGGCGGCATGGAAGACGGACATAGCTTCAAGGCCTTTCTGCCGGGCGGTGCTTCGGGCGGCATCCTGCCTGCCGACAAGGGCGACGTGCCCCTTGATTTCGGGACCCTGGACGAGTTTGGCTGCTTTATCGGCTCGTCGGCTGTTGTTATTTTCTCGGGCCATGACAATATCAGGGATATCTGTAAAAACCTGATCCACTTCTTCGAAGATGAAAGTTGCGGGCAATGCACGCCGTGCCGGGTGGGATGTGAAAAGATGTTGAAAATGCTGGATAAACCGGTCTGGGACAAGGACCTGATCACTGAACTGAGTGACACCATGCGCGATGCCTCCATTTGCGGTCTGGGCCAGGCGGCACCAAATCCGGTATTGAGTGCCCTCAGATTTTTTGCGGAGGAAGTCCAATGAGCGACGCCATCACGTTTATCCTCGATGGCAATGCTGTCGAAGCCAGCCCCGGGGAAACCATCTGGGAAGTCGCCAAGCGCCTGGGCAATACCATTCCACATCTGTGCCACCGCGACAAACCGGGCTACCGGCCCGATGCCAATTGCCGCGCCTGTATGGTTGAGATCGATGGCGAGCGGGTACTGGCCCCGTCATGCCGCCGCGAGCCGACCGCCGACATGAAGGTCACCACCGACAGCCAACGGGCGAAGACGGCGCGAAAAATGGTTATTGAGCTGTTGCTGGCCGATCAGCCCGAGCGTGTCCAGGCGCATGATCCGGATTCCTTATTGTGGCAGTGGGCGGATAAGGCCGGTATCAGCGACAGCCGGTTTGAATCCCGTACAATGCCCGCCACGGATTCATCGCATCCGGCCATGGCTGTCAATCTTGATGCCTGCATCAATTGCAATCTGTGCGTCCGCGCCTGCCGCGAAGTCCAGGTCAATGATGTGATCGGCATGGCCATGCGTGGCTCACACTCGAAGATCGTTTTCGATTTTGACGATGCCATGGGCGACAGCACCTGCGTGGCCTGCGGCGAATGCGTCCAGGCCTGCCCCACGGGTGCCCTGATGCCGGCCCTGATGGTTGATGAAAATCAGGTGCATGCAGGCGCCACCGACAAACAGGTCGACAGTCTGTGCCCCTATTGCGGCGTCGGTTGTCAGGTCACCTTCCATATCAAGGACGACGAAATCAAATATGTCGAAGGCCGCGACGGCCCGGCCAACCAGAACCGCCTGTGCGTCAAGGGTCGCTTCGGTTTTGACTATGCCCGCCACCCCCACCGCCTGACCAAGCCGCTGATCCGCAAGGACGGCGTGGCCAAGGACACGGCGGCGGACATCGATCCGGCCAACCCGCTGAGCCATTTTCGCGAGGCCAGTTGGGAAGAGGCGCTGGATGTCGCCGCCGGCGGCCTCAAAGCCATCCGCGACGCCGACGGCGGCGATGCGCTGGCCGGCTTCGGCTCGGCCAAGGGCTCCAACGAAGAAGCCTATCTGTTTCAGAAACTGGTGCGCACCGGCTTTCGCACCAACAACGTCGATCAC
>JABMNT010000213.1 GCA_013203595.1 Rhodospirillales bacterium | reverse complement strand
GTACATTGCCGCCGCCGAGCGTCAGGGGGCCAGCCGCCAGGACCTGTCCGGCACCACCCAGAACGACGTTCTGAAGGAATATCTGTCGCGTGGCACTTATATCTTTCCGCCGGCCCCGAGCCTCAAACTGACCGCCGACGTGATCGCCTTCACCTACAAAGAAGTGCCGAAATGGAATCCGACTAATGTCTGTTCCTATCATCTGCAGGAGGCCGGGGCGACGCCGGTGCAGGAACTGGCCTATGCCCTGGCGATTGCCAAGGCGGTTCTTGATCAGGTGCACAGCGGTGGCCAGGTACCGGAAGCCGACCTGGC
Organism: Rhodospirillales bacterium; assembly: GCA_013203595.1. Taxonomy (GTDB): domain Bacteria; phylum Pseudomonadota; class Alphaproteobacteria; order Rhodospirillales; family Casp-alpha2; genus JABMNT01. Next base: position 21,506 of record JABMNT010000213.1, on the reverse strand, counting down.
GCAGGTGGTTGGCCGGGTCAGCTTTTTTGTCAATGCGGGCATTCGTTTTATTACCGAAATGTGCAAGATGCGCGCGTTCAGTGAATTATGGGATGAAATCACCGAACAGCGCTACGGGGTTGATGACCCCAAACTCCGGCGCTTTCGCTATGGCGTGCAGGTGAACTCGCTGGGGCTGACCGAACAGCAGCCGGAAAATAACGTCTACCGGATTTTGCTGGAAATGCTGGCGGTCACCCTGAGCAAGGGGGCCCGGGCCCGAGCCGTGCAGTTGCCGGCCTGGAACGAAGCTCTGGGCCTGCCCCGCCCCTGGGACCAGCAATGGTCCCTCAGGCTGCAGCAAATCGTCGCCTATGAGACCGATCTGCTGGAATACGGCGATATCTTCGAAGGCTCTGTGGAGATTGCCCGCAAAACCCAGGCTTTGAAAACCGCCGCCCTGGCCGAACTGGCGGTGATCGAACAGATGGGCGGCGCTGTCGCCGCCGTCGCCTACATGAAACAGCAATTGGTCGCCAGTCACGCGCAACGGATCGCCGATGTGGAAAGCGGTGTGCAGCCGGTGGTCGGTGTCAATCTGTTTACCACGGCGGAACCGTCGCCCCTGGCCACTGGCGACAATGCCATTCTTCAGCTCGATCCGAAGGCCGAGCAGAACCAGATCATTGCCCTGCAGGGCTGGCGGGCGGGCCGCAATGCGCAGGCTGTGGCCACCGCACTTGGTGCCCTCAGGCAGGCCGCCGGCGAAGACCACAACGTGATGGAGCCATCCATCGCCTGTGCCCATGCCGGGGTGACCACCGGCGAATGGGCCGCCGTCCTGCGCGAGGTCTATGGAGAATACCGGGCGCCAACCGGCGTTGGCGGTGCCGTTGTCCAGACATCGGCCGCTATCGGCCCGCTACGCCTGCGGGTCGCTGCGGTGGCGAAGAAACTGGGACGCCCGATCAAGATGCTGGTTGGCAAGCCGGGCCTGGACGGGCATTCGAACGGGGCTGAACAGATAGCCGTCAGGGCCCGGGATATCGGCATGGAAGTGGTCTACGAAGGGATCCGCCTGACGCCGGCGGAAATTGTCTCGGCGGCGCTCGAGGAAGGGGTGCATGTGCTGGGCCTGAGTGTGCTTTCCGGATCCCATGTGGCGCTGGTTGGCGAGATTCTGGATCTCATGAAGACGATGGATATGGACGATGTTCTGGTCTTTGTTGGTGGCATTATCCCGCAAGCCGACGCCAGGGCCCTGCTCGCGGCCGGCGTGGTCGGTGTATTCACGCCCAAGGACTATGATCTGAACGTGATCATGGACAGCATTGTCGAACAGATCGATGTCAGGTTATGCGCCGCGTAACTTATTATTTGTCGCGGATTTCCGGCCATTTCTGGTTGGCGGCCTGAATGTTTGCTGCCCGGTCCTTGCGCCACACCGATTGCACGCCCACTGAATTGTTCAGATACAGTTTGCCGTCAACAATATCCCAGGCCTCGGGCACCGTCGGTGCCGAATAGCCCTGGGATACCGCCTAGGCACAGTATCCGCCAAATTGAGGGGCATAGGTTTCCGGTGATTGTGCGAAAGCCGCCTTGTTTTCCGCATTTTTGAAATGCCAGGTGGCGCCCTGCCATTCCAGCTTGTGGGCGCTGTCACCCTCGACCGGCTTGCCATCCTTGAAATAGGCAACCGGATCGTAGCCATTGATCGCGGTGCCTAAAAACGAGGTATAAACGGGATCGGCCCGGACAGGCGGGGCATTGGTCCCCATGGCCAGGGCGCTGACAAGAACCAGCAGGATCAACAAGAAAAATTTTTGCATGATGCGAAATCCTCTCATCTTAGCCGGATCAGGTCAGCCGTTGGCGAACATCTTTTCCAGCTGTTCAAGGGTCATCCCCGGCGGCAGCACCGGAACCAGCTCAACATCTTCCTCTTCCGGGCAATCGGGGTTTTCAACTTTTGGCTTGAGCGCCAGGGTCAGATAACACTGAACCCCGGCCTGGAATTCCTTGCGAATGAAGGTCCACGAACAATACAGCGAGCCGCGGTTCCGGTACTGCAGAATTTCATCGTCGTCACCCAGTTTGAAAAAATCGGCAGCCATATCCTGGCTCGCCCCCACATAAACCCAGCCCGGCTGGCTACCCGTATGCCAGATTACAAACACGCCGGACGCGCCTTTCAGGCCGGCAGCTTCCGGATCCAGATCCAGGAATCTCGGGAACCGGCCTTCGCCACCATGTTTCCATTTCGGATCCAGGGGCGCCGGCAGAGGTCCGCGCGGCTTTTTTTTACGACCAAAGAGTGCCATGGATAAACGCTCATCTTTCGACTAGAGATTAGTAAGGCCAGCCGGGGAATTTTAGCAATTTTTTCGCCGCTGGCAACTCAGCTATATACCTGTTCCTGTGGAAAAGATATATGCTGTTTTATTCGACACGTAAACGGGTGGATCGAATGTTCATTGAGCTCATTTCACTGGCTCTGGCGCTGCTTCTGATCGCAATGGTTTTCATACCGGTTTTGCTGACCGGCGCGCCGCCGGTCCCGACTTCTTTCTCTGTACGTACGGCCCTGATGGGCTTGTTGCCCCGGCGTCTGCCCGGACCGGCAACGGGTGTTATTTATGAACTGGGCAGTGGCTGGGGCGGGATGGCACTGAAGCTGGCTGAAATGTACCCCGATCATCAGGTGATCGGCTTCGAGCTGTCGCCATTGCCCTGGCTGGTCGCACGCCTGCGTCTGGCCGTCAGCGGCCATCGGAATCTGCGGTTCCGGCTGGCCGACTATAACCGACAGGACCTGTCCAATGCCTCGCTGGTGCTGTGTTACCTGCTGCCCGACCTGATGCAGAATTTGCAGCGCAAGCTCGCGGCGGAACTGACGCCCGGCACCCTGATTGTCTCCAACACCTTTGCCTTTCGCGGCTGGCGCCCGCTCGATGACCGGATTGCCGACGATATCTACAAAAGTCCCGTTTATCTGTATGAGTTTGGGCGTACGGAAGAGGCATAGCTGGCATCTCGATAATTCCATATAATTAGATATCCGTCTCCAAATGAGATGCTATGCTTGCCTAGGTAGGGTTTCCAATTGTAATCCGCTGTCCCTATTCTGTCAGCCTCGGCAGACAGCAGATCACATCAGCAGACAGGGGCAGGCCATGATCATCGACCGCATTGACCACATCGTTCTGACCGTCGCCTCGGTGGCGGCGACCATTGATTTTTATGAACGGGTATTGGGGATGACCGCGATCACCTTTGCCGGTGGCCGTCGCGCCCTGAGCTTTGGCAATCAAAAGATAAATCTGCATCCCTGGCCGAGCCCCTATCCCGAACTGGCCAAATCCCCGACCCCGGGCGCGGGCGATTTTTGCCTGATCACGCAAACACCCATCGATGACGTGGTGCTGCACCTGCAGGCATGCGGCGTCGCGGTTGAGGTGGGGCCGGTGGCAAAGTCAGGGGCGACGGGGCCTTTGCTGTCCGTCTATTTCCGCGATCCCGACGGCAACCTGGTTGAAGTTTCCAACCTTGTGGAGCAATGAGGCATGGCTGAAACCGGTACCGCATTGCCCAAGGGGCCGCTGAGCGGTCTGCGTATCCTGGAAATGGGGCATTTTATTGCGGCTCCGTTCTGCACCCGTATTCTGGGTGATCTGGGGGCGGAAATCATCAAGGTGGAAAGCCCGGGTGCCGGCGATCCGGTGCGCACATGGGGGCGCCGGGTCGATGGCAAAAGTGTGTGGTGGTCTGTGCATGGCCGCAATAAGAAATCCGTGACCCTTAATCTGAAAAACCCGAAAGGGGTGGCCGTCGCCAGGAAACTGATTGGCGAGGTTGATGCGGTTGTCGAAAATTACCGTCCCGGTCAGCTCGAGCGCTGGGGCCTGGGCGATGCCGTGATCGAGGACCTCAATCCCGGCTGTATTGTTGTGCATGTGTCGGGTTATGGGCAAACCGGGCCGGGCAGGGACCGGGCCGCCTTCGGCGTCATTGGCGAGGCGGTCGGCGGCCTGCGTCATTTGACCGGCTATCCGGACGGCATGTCGCCGCTGCCGCCGTCGCGCACCGGCGTCAGCCTGGGCGATATGGTGGCCGGCATGTACGCAGCCATCGGCCTGCTGTCGGCTCTTTATGACCGCCAGGCCCGGAATGCGACAAAGGGGCGTTCGGTTGATGTGGCCCTGACGGAAGCTGTGTTTTCCCTGCTTGAGGGATGTCTGCCGGAATACGGGCTGCTGGGCGAAGTGCGTGCACCAGCGGGCGGGGCCTTGCCGGTCAGCGCGCCGTCCAACGCCTATCCCTCTGCCGATGGCCGGTGGGTCATCATTGCCGCCAATTCCGATGCCCTGTACCGGCGGCTGATGCAGGTGATTAACCGGCCCGATATTGCCGCAGATGAAAACTTTAAAACCAATCCGGGTCGGGTCGCCCGCATGGCCGAACTGGATGAAGCCATCGGTCAATGGACCCGCACCTTACCGGCCAAGCAGGCGGAACAGATACTGGCCGAGGCCGACATTCCATCGACCCTGATCTATACCATCGAAGACTGCGCTGCAGACCCGCAGTTTCTGGCCCGCGACATGATCGTGCCGGTCAATGATCCGAACTTTGGTGAAACCCTGCATCCCGGCATTATCCCCAAAATGTCCGGTGCCGACCCCGGCGGCATTACCTGGAGCGGTCCTGATGTGGGGGCCCATACCGACAGCGTGCTGGCTGAGCTTCTGCACATGAGCAGGGAAGAGATAGAAATCCTGAGAACGGAAGGTGCCCTATGAGCACAAAGGACCCGATTGAAATTGTTGACGTCGCCCCGCGCGACGGCTTTCAGGCCGTCAAAGCCATGATCCCCACTGCGGCGAAAATTGCTGTCACTTCGGCCCTGATGGATGCCAATTTCCGCCGCCTCGAAGTCGGTGCCTTTGTCAGTCCGCGGGCGATCCCGCAAATGGCCGATACCAAGCAGGTGCACGCTGCGCTGGCCGCCAAAAGGCAGGCCAGGGGCATGCGCTTCAGCACCCTCATCCCCAACGCGCTTGGCGCCAAAAATGCCATGGCTGCGGGGATCACGGACCTGGTTTTTGTTGTCTCCGCTTCGCAATCGCATAATCAAAGCAACGTCAAACGCTCAATCGCCGAGTCCCTGGGTGAACTTGAAAAAGTGGTTGATCTGGCCAGCGGTGTGGACGGCTTTCAGTTGCGGGTCAATATTGCCACCGTGTTTGACTGTCCCTATGAAGGACGGGTGCCGGACGCCCAGGTCTTTGCACTGATTGAACAGATTACGGGCCATGACGTGGCCGTCGAAATCGGCTTGTGCGATACCACAGGCCGGGCCTTTCCCGATCATGTGCAAGAGCTCTGCGGTGAGGCGGTTGCCCGTTATGCATCCAATCCCGGGGTGAGTTGGGCCTTTCATGGCCACGATACCTACGGGCTTGGTGTTGCCAATGCACTGTATGCCTATGACGCAGGTATTCGGGTGTTTGATGCGGCGGCGGCAGGGCTCGGCGGTTGCCCGTTTGCGCCGGGGGCTTCGGGCAATACGGCCAGTGAGGATCTGGTGTTTACCTTTGAAAATATGGGAATTTCCAGCGGCGTGGATCTGGAAATATTGCTCGACGCAACAAAAATAATAGCTGGCCTCGACGGCATTGATGGCGGCGGCCATGTACGCAATCTGCCGCGTCAGCGGGTCTGCGGCTAATTAAGGGAGGCAGGCATTCGCTTTGATCTGACAACGCTGGAACTGTTTTTAGGCACGGTTGAACTGGGCTCCATTGCCGCCAGTGCCGAAGCCAACGCCATTGCCCCGTCGGCGGTCAGCCGGCGCATTTCCGATCTCGAGCACCGCATGGGAACGGCGTTGCTGTATCGCAGGACCCGGGGCGTTGAGCCGACTCCGGCCGGAGAGACGCTGGCCCGCCATGCCCGCAGCCTGATCCGCCTGACGGCGCGCATGGAAGCGGAAATGAGCGAATTTGCCGAGGGCGCGCGCGGCCACGTGCGGATTGTCGCCAATACCTCGGCGATCACCCAGTTTTTACCCAATGATTTGCTGGCCTATAAAACAGGCTATCCGGATGTGCGCATTCAACTGCGCGAGGAGACCAGCGCCCAGGCCGTGCATGACGTCAGTGAAGGCCTGGCCGACATCGCGATTTTCTCGGAAGCGGTCAGCCCCGGCGAACTGGAGGTATACCCGTACCGGCAGGACCATCTGGCAGTCATCGCCCCTGTCAGCCATCCGCTGGCCCGGAACCGGACGATTTCGTTCTCCGAGACCCTGCCCTATGTGCAGGTCGGATTACAGGATGGCAGTTCCCTGCACGGTCAATTGGTGGCCAGGGCGCAGGAAGCGGACCAAGCGATTTCCTTTGCCGTCCAGGTCACCAGTTTTGATGGGGTGCGCAGAATGGTCGAAGGCGGGCTGGGGATCGCGATCCTGCCTGCGGGGACAGTGCTGCCGATGGCAGAAAACAGTGGCCTGCAGGTCATTCCGCTGGCCGATCCGTGGGCCAGACGGACGCTCTATGTGGGGGTGCGTGAAGCGCCTGCGCTGTCGCGGGTTGCCCGCAAACTGCTGGAAGAGCTTGTTGGCCTGAAAGCCGGTTAAATCGGTGCTGTTGCCTGCTCCAGCCAGATCCGGTCAGGTTCCGGCAACTGGCCTGCAATCTTGTCAAAAACGCTTTGGTGGTACGTGTTTAACCACTGGCGTTCCGGTGCGGTCAGCAGTTCGTTCAGAACAAGTCGTTTGTCGATGGGGGCAAAGGTCAGGGTGTCGAAGCCGAGCATTGGCCGTTCGCCACCCGATACAGGGTCCAGGGCCCGCACACAGACCAGATTTTCGATGCGAATGCCGTAGCCGCCTTCCTGGTAGTAACCGGGCTCGTTGGATATCACCATGCCCGGCTGCAGGGCCGTTGAATTGGCCATTTTGGAAATCCGTTGCGGACCCTCGTGGACCGATAAATGGGCGCCGACCCCGTGCCCGGTGCCGTGATCGTAATCCAGTCCGGCCTGCCACAGGTGCTGGCGCGCCAGCACATCCAGCTGCGAGCCGGTGGTGCCGACCGGGAACCGGGCCTGGGCCAGGGCAATATGGCCCTTCAGGACCAGGGTGAAGTTCCGGCGCATTTCCGCACTGGCGGTGCCGATCGCCATGGTCCGGGTAATGTCGGTCGTGCCGTCCAGGTACTGGGCACCGGAATCAACCAGAAACAGGGAGTTCTGGTCGAGCTGGCGGTTACTTTTTTTGGTGACCCGATAATGGACAATCGCCCCGTTCGGGCCGGACCCGGCAATGGTCGGGAAACTCAGGCCCCGGAACAGCTGGTTTTCGCGACGGTATGCTTCCAACTGATCCGACGCCGCCAGCTCACTGGTGGCGCCGCTGGCGGCGTTGTTATCGACCCAGGCGAGAAAACGGCAGACCGCCACACCATCGCGCACATGGGCATTGCGAATGCCGCTGATCTCGGTCGCGTTTTTGACCGCCTTTTTCAGTTGGCAGGGGTCTGATCCACGCACGACCTGACCGTCCCTGTCGTCAAACTGCTGAAACACCCAGGCCGGATGTTCGGACGGGCTGAGCAGCACGGTCGCGCCGTTTGCCGCCAATGCCCGCAGGGCCGGTCCCAGGTCATCGGGGTTGCGAACGGTGACTCCATTGCCGAGATGGTTTTTGACGGATTTTGTCAGTTTCCGCTGATCCACAAACCACTCGGCGGTGCCATCGGCATTGAGCAAAGCGAAGGACAGGGCAAAAGGTGTGTAGGGGACATCGCCGCCACGGATGTTTAAAAGCCAGGCGATCGAATCGGGCGCCGATAAAAACACCGCATCCACACCCTGCTCAGCCAGTTCATTACCAATCTCAAGACGTTTTTCCGCTGAGTTTCGGCCACTGAAGGTGTCGGTTTGGGGGTTAATGGGCGACACCGGGTCCTGCGGTCGATCCGTCCAGACCCGATCCACCAGGTTATAGGTGGCGGCGACCAGGCTGGCTCCGGCTTTCACGCAGGCTTTCCGGTAACGCTCGACCTGCAGGGGTGTCAGCAGCCAGGGGTCATAGGCAATCCGTGATCCCTTGCTGACGGAATCGGTAATCCATGTGGTCGCCGGCAGCTCGCTCATGTGGCAGATATCGAAGAGGCTCACATCAATCTGGTCGCGTGCCTGCAGGGTGTAGCGACCGTCGACAAATATGGCGGCCTTATCCGTGAGCACCACGGCCATACCGGCGGAACCGGTAAACCCGGTCAGCCAGGCCAGGCGCTCGGCATTCAGCGACACGTATTCCCCCTGGTGTGCGTCGCAGCGGGGAATGATAAATCCATCGACCCCGGCCCGCGCCATTTCGGCCCGCAGGGCGGTGATGCGCGCCGGCTGTGTAACTTCTCCATCGAGCCCGCCGTCGGCTTTTCGGGCATCGGCCAGGGCGGTCCGCAGTTCAGCCTGCAAGGCGTCGGACGGGTTATCACTAACCAGAGCCATCCATTCGTCGGCCGCAGACGCAGCGGGTGCCGCCGCCACACCTTTAATGATTGAGGTCAGGGCGTTGACGTCCGCATCCGATCCGGACTGGCGCAACAGGTCTTCGAGGTGTGTTGATTCATTGGGATTTTCCATTGGCTAAAGCTAAGTAATGCCCCGACTTCTGGCAAGCCGTTTGTAGCCATGCGCCAGTTGCATTGCTGCAGTGCAACAATAACTGTTTTTAATTTCCCAAAAAGGCCTAAATAGGCTTTGTAAGACCGGGAATGAAGCAAATAGCCGCTGGGGCAGATTTGCACTTGGTCGACCTAAAAAGAACAAAGGATATCCATTATGCAAGAGTCCAAATTTGACTACCAATTGACCGTCGACAACGCTTATTTGACGAATATCGAAATTCAGGCTGCCAAGCTGCGTGCCGAAGCCTTTGCCGTGCAAATGACCGCTTTGTCGAACCTGGTTTCTAAAATGTACCATGGCATCGTCAATTGGGTGAGCCAGAAGGTGGAGCGCAGCCGGATACTGAACGAGCTGTATGCCATGGACGACCGCACGCTGGCGGATATCGGCATCACCCGCGGTGATATTGAGGATGTTGTGAACGGTAAAATGGTCCGCACATCGCTTGATCCGGTTGCCGCAAACATTGAGTTTTTAAAGCATTCGACCTTTGCGAAAACCGAAACCACGGTTTCCACAGATACCAAAATTGCGGCCTAGGATCCTCCCTCCCGGGTAGCAAACAGAAAGGCGGTTCCGCAAGGGGCCGCCTTTTTTTTTACTTTTCTTCGGTTTTTTGCTCGGTGGGTGTGTAGCCAAGCCGGCGCAGGCAGGATTCCATCAAATCCTGCTGTGCAAGTTTTACATCATACGTGCTCATGAAGGCCCGAAACCCCTTGTCCGTCGCATCCGTGTTGTTTGACGGCGGTCGTTCGGCGTAGTCCTGTTCCGCCTGGCGCCGCGACCAGCTGTTGCACTCGGCCCGGTCTTGCGACCATTGGTCGGCGGAAACGCCCGGCTGCTGCCAGCTTGTGATGGGTTTGGTGCAGGCGCCCAGGATCAGCAAACCCAGAGTCATGAGGAAAATATTTTTCATGATCTCATGTTAGCCTGTCTTTACCCGGACGGGAATCCTTGATTTCAGTTTTTATTTTTATTTTTAATGGTTCGTGATTTTCAGCGATTGGAAAACCCAGCAATTCCGGTTATCAAACGGCGTCGTGCCGGTACGACCGGACAATCGGCGAAAAACGTGGAAACGGGAGATTTCGAATGGGCCTGAGACAACGCATCGGAGATTATGCGGAATCGAATCGATGCCAGTATGCGATCACGGTCCTTATTCTCCTGAACGCAGTCATTCTGGGGGTCGAGACGTTTCCGACGATCGCCGCTTCCTACGGCTGGCTGCTGGAACCGATGGACAAGATCATTCTTGCCATATTCATCGTCGAAATTGCCGCCAAATTTCTCTATCGCGGGCTCGGCTTTTTCAAGAACGGCTGGAACGTGTTTGATTTCCTCGTGGTCGCCATTGCCCTGGTTCCTGCCACAGGACCATTTGCGATTGTTCGTGCCCTGCGGATTTTCAGGGCTTTGCGGCTGATTTCCATTGTTCCGCAAATGCGCACGGTGGTTCAGGCATTTATCGGGGCAATTCCCGGAATGCTGTCGATTGTCGCGCTGATCCTGTTGATTTTTTATGTCAGCGCGGTGCTCACGACCAATCTGTTTGGCGCCGATTTTCCGGCCTGGTTTGGCCATATCGGGCGGTCCATGTATTCGCTGTTTCAGATAATGACCCTGGAAAGCTGGTCAATGGGGATTGTTCGCCCGGTCATGGAACTGCATCCCTATGCCTGGGTTTTCTTCGTACCGTTTATTCTGTTGACCAGTTTTGCCGTCATCAACCTGTTTATCGGGGTTATTGTCGACTCCATGCAAACCCAGCACCGCCAGGTCAGTGCCGATCTGAAATCGGAAACCGGCAGTATTGCCGATAAACTCGATACCGTGGAAAGGGAGCTTGCCAGCCTGCGCAAACTGCTGATGAAGTGAACGGTGGCTGACGGCCGCAATCAGGCCGTCAGGGGAACCGGTGGAGATACCGTCAATCGGCCAGGCCCGGCCCTCTGGTCGGTTTTCAGCCTTCTGAAGGTGGCGCGGGTGACAGGCATTGGCGGACAAAGCTGACAATTTCCGGCGAATCCCATTCCGCCGGACCAATGACTCGACCAATCTCGAAGCCGGCGGAATTTATGAATACGGTCAGCGGCAGGCCGGGCGCGGAAAAAGCCCGCATCAGGCGACCTTGTGGATCAGCCAGCACCGGCAAATCATTCAAATTGTGGGTTTTGTAAAATTTCGGGGCGGCGACCAGTGCTTTGCGGTCTTCCGAGATCGTCAGCACATCAATGCGGTTTTCCCTCACAAAGGCGTTCAGGCGATCTAACTGCGGCATTTCCCGCACACAGGGCGCGCACCATGTCGCCCAGAAATTGAGAACCACACCCTTGCCCTTATGGGCCGCCAGGGTTGTTTCCGCGCCGGTTTCCTGCAAAAACGTAACGTCCGGGACCAATTGTGCAGGCCTGGTCGCCTGGAAGTTCCCAAACAGGCCGTTTTGTGGTGTACATTGATCCGGCGCGGCCCTGAGGGAGGGGGCGAAGACAAAAAAACAGGACATAAATGCGGCAACGAAAACACGGATGTTATAACGGCCGGAGGCGGTTCTGACGGCAATTCGTGTATTTGGTGTTGATGCTTCGGCTGTCATGTTCTTTTCTCTCGCTCAATTTATCAGGTACGTATGAATTATCGATCTTATTAAAGCCAATTTGAATTGCACAAGGCCGAGGGTAAAATGACTGAACAAACAAAAGGCAGCGGTTCCGACGCGAGCGCCATGTGGGGAGGGCGGTTTTCCGGTGGCCCTAGTGATATCATGGAAGAAATTAATGCCTCCATCGGTTTTGACCAACGCTTTTATGCCCAGGACATTCGCGCATCAAAGGCCCATGCCGAAATGCTTGGTGCGCAAAATATACTGACGCAACAGGACGTCGAGTCAATATGTCAGGGTCTTGATGCAGTTTACGCCGAAATCGCAGCCGGTAAATTCACGTTTAAGAGAACCCTGGAAGACATTCACATGAATGTGGAGGGACGGCTCAAGGAATTGATCGGCGAGGCGGCTGGCCGGTTGCACACCGGCCGCTCGCGCAATGACCAGGTGGCGACAGACTTCAAGCTGTGGGTTCGCGATGGGCTGGACCAGATGGACGCAGCCCTGCGCCATACGCAGGCTGCCCTGATCGGCCAGGCCGAAATCCATGCATCGAGCGCCATGCCCGGGTTCACGCATCTGCAAATCGCGCAACCGGTGACCCTTGGCCACCATTTGCTGGCCTATGTGGAAATGCTCGGGCGCGACCGCAGTCGCCTTGTTGATTGTCGTAAACGGATGAACGAATGCCCGCTGGGGGCGGCGGCTCTGGCTGGCACCTCGTTTCCCATTGACCGCCAGATGACGGCCCAGGCCCTGGGTTTCGACCGGCCATCGGCAAATTCGCTGGACGCGGTCTCCGATCGGGATTTTGCGCTCGAGTATCTGTCGGCGCTTGGCATCGCCGCGGTGCATCTGTCGCGGCTGGCCGAGGAATATGTGCTTTGGTGTTCAACCCAGTTTGGCTACGCCCGGCTTGGTGATTCCTATTCCACCGGCAGCTCGATCATGCCACAGAAACGCAACCCGGATGCCGCCGAACTGGTGCGCTCGAAAGCCGGCCGGGTGATCGGCTCGCTGGCCGCTCTGCTGATTGTCATGAAAGGGCTGCCGCTCGCCTACAGCAAGGACATGCAGGAGGACAAAGAGCCGGTTTTCGACGCCCATGACACCTTGATGCTGGCGTTGGCTGCGATGGCCGGGATGCTGGAAGACACAACCTTCAACACCGACCGCATGGCCGCCGACGCCGGCAAGGGCTTTGCCACGGCCACCGATCTGGCCGATTGGCTGGTCCGTGTTCTGGCGATGCCCTTCCGCGATGCCCACCATGTGACCGGTGCCGTGGTCAAACTGGCAGAAGACAGGGGGTTGGGGCTGGAGGATTTATCGCTCGAAGACCTGCAGTCTGTCGAGCCGCAGATCACCGCGGCCGTGTTCGAGGTGCTGGGCGTTGAAAACTCCCTGAAAAGCCGGATCAGCCTTGGCGGCACCGCACCGGACAAGGTGCGCGAGGCCTGCGCACAGGCGCGGCTTCGGTTTTTGGGATGATACGCTTTGCGCTATCCGTTCTGATGTTAGATGATTATGCTTGTTTGGCTGCGGGGCATCCGAATGACAGGCGAATTAGGGCTTAAGCACATGAGATTCGATTTGGCAAAAATTGTGATGGTTGTGGTTGTTGGACTTGTTGTTTCGGCCTGCGGGGTCAAATCATCCCCACAGGCGCCGGATGACGCCACCTACCCGCGTCAATATCCGACACCCTTGCCGCCGCTTGTGGTAAAACCCCAAAAAGCCGGACCGGCAGAGCAGACAGCCCCTGTCGTGTCGGATCCCAATAGCTTTTGGCAATATCCGAACACCCCGCCTGGCCAGTAACCAGCCGGCAACACCTATCGAAAGTCATTTCATGGACCATTTTCAGTATAAAGACGGTGAACTGTTCGCTGAACAGGTGGCGGTTCGCCAGATTGCGGCCGAGGTCGGCACACCTTGTTATGTGTATTCGGCTGCGACCCTGGTCCGTCATTATCAGGTATTCGAGCAAGCCGTTGCGGCGCTGGATCCGATGATCTGTTTTGCCGTTAAAGCCAATTCGAATATTGCCGTTATCGCAACCCTTGCCCGCCTGGGAGCGGGCGCAGATGTGGTCTCTGTCGGCGAACTGGCGCGCGCCCTGAAGGCCGGTGTCGCGGCGTCGAAAATCATTTACTCCGGCGTCGGCAAATCCGAAAGCGATCTGAGAACCGCGCTGCTGGAAGGGGTCCACCAAATCAACGCCGAATCCGAGGCAGAACTGCAGTTATTGTCAAAAGTCGCTGTTGATTTGGGTAAAACCGCGCAGGTCGCCATTCGTATCAATCCGGATGTGGACGCCAAGACACATGAAAAGATCACAACCGGCAAGGCTGAGAACAAGTTTGGCATTGATATCGCACTGGCCCGCGACGTGTTTGCCCGTGCCGCAAAATTGCCGGGCCTGCGGGTTGCCGGTGTCGCCCTGCATATCGGCTCGCAATTGACGGATTTAACACCCTATCGCGAAGCCTACCGGCGGGCCGCCGCCTTTGTCGAAATTCTGCGCGCCGATGGCCATGATATCACGCAACTGGATCTGGGCGGCGGTTTGGGGATTACCTACAACGACGAGATTGCGCCCAGCCCCGCCGAATACGGTAAAATGGTGCACGAAATGGTTGGACATCTGGGGTGTAAGATATCCTTCGAGCCAGGGCGTTTAATTGCCGGCAACGCAGGCATACTTGTCTCGCAGGTGATTTTTGTGAAGGACGGTATCGACCGCAAATTTTGTATTGTCGATGCCGCCATGAATGATCTCATTCGCCCGACCCTGTATAATGCCTATCACCAGATTGTTCCGGTCAAAGAGCCGAAGGCGAATGCCGAGCTCTTGAAAATGGATATTGTCGGGCCAATTTGTGAATCAGGCGATTATTTGGCGAAAGGCCGCGATATGCCGGCGCTGGGTAACGGAGATTTGTTGGCCGTACGAACAGCTGGGGCCTATGCAGCGGTCATGGCTTCGGTCTATAATAGCCGACCACTTGTGCCGGAAGTGCTGGTAAGTGGCGACATGTACGCGGTAATTCGCAGGCGATGGACAATAGAAGATATGATGAAACTGGAAACCTTTGCGGAATGGCAAACAGATAAAACTGGTGTTGCCGCAATCCAAACGGGATGAACGCCAACAGGCCTGACCTGAGCCCACAGACGGAGCCCGAGCCGGGCCGTTTGCGCGGGCTGTTCAGTCGGGTCCGCCTGTCGATTATCTGGGAGCGCTTTTGGCGCAACCTGTGGGCAAGCCTGGTGGTTGTCGCGGTATTTGTAGCGGTTGCCCTGTTCGATCTGTTGCCGCAATTGCCCTATTGGATGCATTGGCTGGCCCTGGTCGGTTTTGCCGTTATTTTCGTCGCCTGTTTCCGACAGGTCACAAAAGGCACCTACCGGGTTAGCGACAGAGAAATTCGCAGCCGCATCGAACGCGATAGCGGTCTTCGCCATCGCCCCCTGACCACACTCAACGACAAACTGCTGACAGCGCCCGGCGGCGTGCGCAACGAACTGGCCGCCGCCCAGACTCTTTGGCAAATCCATCAGGCCCGGGCGGCAGACAAGATCGCCGGTTTAAAGGCTTCCCTGCCGCAGCCGGGACTGTCCGCACGCGATCTCATCGGGGTCCGGTTTGTCCTTTTGTTGGCTGTCGTGGTCGCTCTGTTCAGCGCCAATGGGCATATTGCCGAGCGACTGGAGCGGGCATTTCTGCCCAGTTCCGCGCAGGCGGAAGTGGCCGCCATCGATTTTGATGTGTGGATCACACCACCGGCCTATACCGGACTTGCGCCGCTGTTTTTACAGAATGTTGCCAGCAGGACCGCCGGTCTGGCGCCGGCCGGCGGATCTGAAAGTCCTGCCGACCCGGTACTCAACGTCCCCGTTGATTCCATGGTACTGGTGCAGATTTCCGGATCGGAAGAGGTGCCGGAGCTGCGCGTGGGCGCGCGTGCAGTCGACGTGGGCCGGGTTGGAAGCACAGCGGCCAGCCGGGATTTTCGGGTTGAAGACAAGATCATCGATCAGGATGTTGCCGCCAGCCACATAAAACTGACGGTCGCTGATCATGTATTGGCCGAATGGCCGGTGAAAATCGTTCAGGACGGACCCCCCATTGTCGAATTGACCGAACCGCCCAAGCGTACCCGTCGGGCCAGTCTCAGTTTGCAGTTTGAGGCCAGGGATGATTTTTCGGTCAAGGATGTATGGGCGGAAATCGAACTGCCGGGTGAAAAAAACCAGATCACCGAGGATGACCGAATTCGCTTTGATTTGACGGCAACCGGTTTTGGATCGCCGCTGGCACAGGGCCGTGCCGAACGGGATTACTCGGCCCATCGCTGGGCCGGTTTACCTGTCCATATCCGGCTGTTCGCAAAGGATTCAGCGGGGCAGATCGGGCAAAGCGATACCGTTGAAACGGTGTTGCCGTCACGCACATTTAATCACCCGGTGGCCCGGGCTCTGGTCGAAATCAGGAAAGATCTGAACCGGCCATCGCGTGATGTGATCGAGCAGTCCGTGGAAACACTGCTTGGATTAATGCAGCGACCGATCCATTTCTCCCACGATACCGTCGTCTTTCTCGCCATCTCCGTCGCCCGCTCCCGCCTGCGTGGCGACCAGTCTTACGAATCGACCCTGTCCGTTCAGGATATTCTCTGGGAAACCGCATTGCGGATCGAAGATGGCGAGTTTTCCATCGCTGAACGGGATTTGAAGGATATCCAGGAACGCCTCGCCGAAGCGATGCGCGAAAATGCGCCGTCCGAGGAACTTGATCGGTTAATGGATGAATTGCAGCAGGCCCTGAACAAGTACATGCAGGCGCTCGCCGAACACATGGAACGCCAGGGCTTGTCGGCCATGCCAATGGATCAGAACCTGCAGAATATGGAGACCATGGATCTGCAGAACATGGTTGACCGGGCCCGGCAACTGGCGAAGACCGGTGCCATGGAAGCGGCCAAGCAGATGCTTTCGCAGTTGAACCGCATGCTGGAAGGTCTGAAGAACGGCATTGCCAGACCCCGGCAAAACCAGGAAATGGCGAAAGCCCGCAAGATGATGGATCAGTTGCGGGAACTGGCCCAACGCCAGCAAAAGCTCATGGACAAGACCTTCCGCGAATCGCAGACCAATCGCGATGCCCCTTCCGGGCAACAGCCGCAAAGACCGCAGCGCCCGGGGCAGATGCCCCAACCGGGTCAGCAGGGCCAGCAGGGCCAGCAGGGCCAGCAGCCTGGCGGTGGTGATCCGCAAAGTCTGGAAGCCATGCGCCGGCAACAGGATGCCCTGCGCAGTGAGCTTGGCCGTTTGATGTTGCAGATGGATGAGATGTTGGGGGCTATTCCTCCCGGACTGGGCCAGGCTGAGCGCTCCATGAAAGGGGCCGGACAATCCTTGGGAGAAGGGGATCCGGACGAAGCGGTTCCGCAGCAGGCCGACGCTCTGGAAAAGCTGCAACAGGGAATGGAATCGGCGGCTGAGCAGATGGCGCAGCGCATGCAAGGCCAGGGGATCGGTGTCGGCATGGGGATGATGCCCGGTGGCCAGCGTGGCGGCCAACGCCGTGGCAACAACCGCGACCCCTTCGGTCGTCAGAATGGCGAAGGCCAGTTTGGCTCGGTCAATGATGACGATGGTATCAAGGTTCCCAGTGAACGGGAAATTTACAGAGCCCGTGAAATCATGGAAGAACTGCATCGCCGGTCGGAAGACCCGGACCGGCAAAAACCGGAACGCGATTATATTGACCGGTTGCTGCGCCGGTTCTAAATCAGAGAGTCAGGGCATTTACGGCGATAGAAAAATCTCAGCCTTAGTGAGCGGGTGCGGCTTCTTTCGCTTCGTCATCGTCCGGGGCCTTGAAGGTGGTGACAACCTGGCGCGCCAGCGGAGATGGTTCGACCAGACGGGCTTTGAAGCTGGCTTCCTCGCCGGCCGCCAGTTTGTTTCGGATCGGGGCGGCGACGGCTGTCTGAATTGAATGCCCGTCCGCATCGTTCAGGTCGACCTGGATGAGCGGCACCGTGCGTTCAACTTTCGAGATGTTGGCGACAGAGCCACGGACCACAAGAATCTCCAACCCGTTTTCATTTTCGCGCGAGGATCTGATGTTTTTCATTTGCAGGCCGGCACCGACTTTTTCAGCGCCCAGACCGATCATCTTATAGAGTCCGGTCGTCGCCGGAACCATTTCAACAATGGTTGATTTCATAGCGTAGCCGCCAACGAGCAGACCAACCACCACCACACCGGCTGCAATCCCAATGATTTTCCCGATCTTGCGGGGTTTTGGCTCCGCATCATCATCAGCAGCGGTGAACACCTGTGGGATGGGGTCCGGTTCCGGGATGTTATCCGGATCGGTGAATTCGTCGTCGGTATCGTCATCGTCCGGTGCAACAATCGACTGGAAACCATCCGGCTCATCATCTCCGAACATTTCGTCGAGTTCCTGGGCGGATAATCCAACCGTATCATCCTCCTCTTCAGGTTCGGGTTCCGGCTCGGGTTCCGGCTTCGGTTCGGGCTTCGGTTCGGGCTCCGGTTCGGGCATCGGTGCGGGTTCCGGCTCGGGCTCCGGAGCCGGTTCCGGTTGATAAACGGGTTCCGGCGCGGGTGGCGCAGGTGCCGGTGCGGCAGGCGCTGCAGCTGCGGCTACTTGCTGTGCGGCGGCTACTTGCTCGGGAGGCGTCGGATAGGGTGAACCGGGGTATCCGGGGGGAGGCGCGTATCCGGGCTGTATGGGATAACCCGGTGGTGGCGGTGCCGGGTAGCCGGGGGGCGGGTAACCGGGTGGCGGATAGCCGGGCGGTGGTGCCTGATAGCCAGCCGGATACTGGGGTTGTGCACGGGGCTGGTGTTGTGGCCTTGCCGCCTGCGCCTGCTGCGCGGCGGCGACCGGTTGCTGATACCAGCTATGCCCGCAATTGGAGCAGCGCGTTGTTTTTCCGACGCCAATTGCGACCGGAGCAACATTGTAACGCATCAGACAATTGGGGCAGGTTATAATCATACACGGTAGGCCATGTTAGTGTTGCAACATTTATAGGGATTACAAGGAATGAGCGCAAGTGATCCCCATTGAGTCCCAATCGTACACTGATGCCATGGAATTAACAAATTATGAAGTAAAAACATAAGGTTGGGATGAAATTGCTGGTACCTGCCGACGTCAGGCGGGTCTGAGTCTGTTTGCCATGGGGAAGTTCGGGATGTTAATCCGCCACGATTTATCCGAAAATGGGCGAATCGGGCCTGCTCTGGACGGCGACGCGCTGGCATGGCATTCTCGCGGAAGTTCAATCAGCCAAGCAGGAGCGCATGGCACGTGGCAGCAGCATCTGACGACGCAATTATTCGATTTGAGAACGTTGGATTGCGATACGGATTAGGCCCGGAAGTTCTTAAGGATGTGAATTTTGAACTTGCCAAGGGCTCCTTTCATTTTCTGATCGGTGAAAGTGGTGCCGGCAAATCCTCCCTGCTTAAACTCATTTATCTGGCCCTGAAGCCATCACGCGGACTGATTTCACTGTTCGGGCACGATATCGCTGTCACGTCGCGTCATCAGTTGCCGGCCTTGCGCAGGCGGGTCGGCGTTGTTTTTCAGGAGTTTCGACTGCTCAATCATCTGTCGGCTTTTGATAATGTGGCATTGCCCTTGCGGGTGGCGGGTGCCAAGGAAAATCTTGTCAAAAAACACGTCACGGAACTGTTGACCTGGGTCGGGCTGCAGTCGCACATGGAAGCCCGCCCGCCGACCCTGTCCGGCGGACAGCAGCAACGGGTATCGATTGCACGTGCGATTATCGCAAGGCCGCGCCTGCTTTTAGCGGATGAACCGACCGGTAACGTTGATGATGTCATGGGATTCCGTTTGATGCATCTGTTTGAGGAACTGAACCGGCTGGGGACAACGGTGGTGATCGCCACTCATAATATGCAGGTGGTTGAACGCCTGGGGCACGGGCGTTTGTTGCTGGATGACGGCAATCTGACCGTTAAGCCACCGCAACCGAAAAAGGAAACCGTTGCCGCCGCAAGTCGCCTGTCAAAGGGCGAAGAAGACGCTTTGGCGGCGGCGGAGCAGGCAGCCATCGCTGACCCGTTTGGTGATTTTCCCGATGAAAATGAAACCTTCGGCGATCCTGCGAGTCTTGGAAATTATCTGTAGATCCTATGTTCAAGTTTTTTGCCCGTCGCTCAGACCTGCCTCTTGATCGTGATGCCCATAGCCAGTTTTTACCCTGGCTGATCGCTTTCATGGTGTTTTTGGCGGTGCTGGCAATGGCCGGTATGCTGATGCTGAATGCGGTTGCTGAACGCTGGGATCAGGGGGTGACGGGTACGCTAACGGTGCAAATTGCCCCGTCGGAGGATCCGTCCGAGGACGACATCCGGCTGCGCAATGCGTTGACTATTCTGGCCTCAACCAAGGCCATCGACCGCTATGAGGTGATGTCGGACGCCCGGGTTCTCAAGCTGCTTGAGCCCTGGCTGGGCGGAATTGCCAATTCGGATGAACTTCCCCTGCCACGTCTGATCGATGTGGAACTTCATTCCGGCGCCGACCTGGATGCGGCGCAATTAACCGAGCGGCTGGCGGCCAGGGTGCCGGGAAGCAGTGTCGATGATCATCGGGTGTGGCTGGAACGCCTGGTGAGTTTGATACGTACCGTCCAGACGCTGGCGACGATGGTGCTTTTTTTTATTGCCATGGCGACCGTGGGTACGGTTATTTTCACCACCCGCACCGGCTTGGCGATCCACCGCGAAGCGATTGAGGTCCTGCATTTGATCGGCGCTCAGGATTCCTACATTGCCCGGCAATTTGCCCGGCGTGCGCTTGCGCTCGGCCTGACCGGTGGCCTGCTGGGGCTGGTTCTGGGTATTCCGACGCTGATGGCAATTGGCTATCTGGTGGGCCGGATGGATGGCTTTCTTTTGCCCAGTCTGCATCTGGCGGGATATCACTGGATTCTGGTTGGCCTGTTGCCAGTTGGTGTGGCTTTGATCGCCATGATAACAGCGCGAACGACCGTTTTGCGGTCGCTTGCCAAAATGTTGTAGGACAGACGTGTGAGACGCAGCGACGCCAATAACAAAGCGGTTTTTGCCAATCTGCTGCTCGCGGGTTTTGCACTGCTTGGTTTATGGGCCATTGGCCTGGTAAAATTCGATGAAGCTATTCCCCTGACCATTGCCGATACGGAAAGCCGGGTGCAGGCCATCATCGTGCTGACCGGAGGCAGTGGCCGCCTCGACGCCGGTTTGGATTTACTTGCCAGGGACCCCAGGGCCCGCCTGTTCGTGTCCGGTGTTTACAAGGGCAACGAAGTCCGCCATCTGCTTAAATTATCAAGTCAGCGTCCGCCCGCACTCGGTGCCCGCATCGGTATCGGAAACGCCATTGATACCCGTGAAAATGCCGCCGAAACGGCAGTCTGGGTGGTTGAGCATAACATCCGCTCGCTGCGCCTGGTGACGGCGGCCTATCACATGCCGCGCAGCCTGCTGGAGTTTGAACACAAGCTTCCGGATGTGAAAATCATTGCCCATCCGGTATTCCCCGAGCATGTCAAACAGGAACGCTGGTGGGCCTACCCGGGAACCGCGGCGCTGGTGGTCAGCGAATACAACAAGTTTTTACTGGCCTGGGTGCGCCAACAGTTTGAAGGCTGGTCAGGCCTTTGGGCAATTGCCAGTACAGTGCCGGAATAAGGGTGGGTAGCGGATTATGCTGAGAATTCGGTCAATCCTGTTCACGGGATTTTTTATTTTTTTTACCGGGCTGTCGCTGACGATAATGGCGGCTTGCACCCTGTTTCCAAGACCCGGACTGCATTGGGTTGTCCTGCTCTGGTCACGCACCCTGTGCCGGGTCCTCAGGGACTTTATCGGTCTGGACTTTGAAGTCAGGGGCCGTGAATTCATAAGCCCGACACCGGCCATCTATGCGGCCAAACATCAATCGGCATGGGATACGTTTATCTATTTCATGATCTTTGAAAATCCCAGTTATGTGTTGAAAAAGGAACTGCACCGGATTCCTTTCTGGGGCAGGGCGGCTGACAAATACGGAGCCATCTCGGTCGACAGAAGCGGTGGTGCCTCGGCACTCAAGCAGCTCATTGTTGATACCAAGAACCGTCTTGAGCGGGGTTATAATGTCGTCATCTTCCCCGAAGGCACGCGC